>JBKGZA010000310.1:0-2516 GCA_046545815.1 Bacteroidales bacterium | reverse complement strand
TTTTTTTGGCAAAACTTGCCCGGTAAGTTACTGTGAAAGGGAGGAGTTTTGCTCCTCCTGACCTACCCTCAGTGCATTTTCATTAAAAACAAAAGTCCATCGATTTTTCTTATTTATGTAAATATGAAAACCAAGACAAACAAAATAAGTGGATTGATACGCCGTTATATTGACACTATCGACCCTAAGGCAGAAGTTATTTTATATGGTTCTCGAGCCAGGGGAGATGAGCATTCCGAATCCGACTGGGACATCCTCTTTTTAACCGATTACCCGGTAGACCGGGAAACAGAAAATAAGTTCAGAGATAAACTCTATGACCTTGAATTAGAAACGGGAGAACCACTGTCAATATTCGTAATTTTGAAATTTCTTTAACCGGTATCTGACTTTATAGAAAGGCTCTAATCAAAAGGAAGAAATTATGAAAGCAGCCATTTATGAAAATTTCCAGGGGCCCATAACCATTCAAAACGTGGAGGCCCCTTCTCACAAGAATCATGGTGTCGTTATTAAAGTTCGGGCAACCGGCCTGTGCCGCAGTGACTGGCATGGCTGGATGGGGCACGACCCGGATATAACATTGCCCCAGGTTCCGGGGCATGAGTTGGCGGGAACAATAGAAGAAACCGGAAAAGATGTCCGGAACTTTAAATCCGGCGACCGGGTTACGGTTCCCTTTGTTTGCGGATGCGGAAGTTGTGAGCAATGTCATTCAGGGAACCATCAGGTATGCGACAATCAGACCCAGCCCGGTTTTACCCACTGGGGTTCATTTGCCGAGTATGTAGCCATAGATTATGCAGACACCAATCTAATCAAAATCCCGGAAGCAATTGATGATGTAACGGCCGCGGCTTTGGGTTGCCGGTTTATCACTTCTTACAGGGCCATAGTGGCACAGGCTAAAGTGGCCGGAGGACAGCATGTAGTTGTACACGGATGCGGTGGTGTCGGTCTTTCTGCCATTATGATCGCCGATGCACTGGGAGCACAGGTCATCGCGGTAGATATCGATGAACGGACACTGGATTTTGCCAAAGAACTGGGAGCAAAAGAAACCATCAATGCAACGAAAGAAACCGACGTGGTGGAACAGGTCAAATCATTAACCCACGGAGGTGCCCACGTTTCGGTGGATGCCCTGGGTAGTGCCGTTACCTGTTTCAATTCTGTTGCCAACCTCAGAAAAAGGGGCAAACACATTCAGGTAGGATTGATGACCGGCGACCATAAGCATGCCAGGGTACCCATGGACCAGGTTATTGACAAGGAACTGGAAGTGATTGGAAGCCATGGTATGCAAGCCTACAAATATCCTGAAATGCTGAGAATGATAAGAAACGGAAAGCTGCATCCCGAAAAGCTCATAGAAAAAACCATTTCGCTGGAAGAAGCAACCACTGCTTTACCCAATATGGATCAATTTGAGCACAAAGGCATTCTGGTCATCAATAAACTTTAACTTCAATTTTGTGAAGCTGATATGAGTCCGGTATAAAAAGCCAGACTTCGACTGATAACCCGCTGAGCGCCTTTTTAGACCAGACTTTGATATGGTTTGATTGTTACACAACCAAAAGCCACCCGGCAGATCACCGGATGGCTTGTTTGTTTTCAGATCTTATATCATTTATACATGTACATATATTCTTATACCTCTAATGTATCTTCTTCACTTGTTTCTTTAGATGAGCGGAGTTTTACCAACTGGTTGTACCGATCAATCAGGTCATTGAATCTGTTAATAAGGTGGGTGTACCCATCTGTCGGAGTGACGGTTGCCCAGGCTTCGATATGTTGTACCAGATCCCGATAGTTATTTTTTGCTTCAAGCCGTCTTTCGGTAAATGATTCATCATCTTTACCTGCTTCCTGGTCATTCCTCAACAAGTACTTTTGATCAAACAGTTCGTTTGCTTTTTTCATTTCACTAAGCACCTCTGTACCTCCCAAAAGGTCTAAAACTTCCCGGTACTCGGATGAAGTTTCCAGATCATTTATCAGGTTATTTAACGAACCCGTTTCAGCCTGATAGTTTTGTTTGTAGATAGGAGTGCCGTATCTATCAATAACTTCTACCAGTTTTTTACCGGCATTTTGTTTGGCCTCATCAAAATGATTGGTAAAAGTATCCCCTAATTTTCTAAGGAAGATAACTGCATTATCACGTCGGTCGTCAAGCTCTGTTAACCTGGATGTGATGGCACTTGCCTGGTTTATCTTATAGATCTCTTCCAGGTCTGTTAAAGAAGCCCGTAACTTGTCAAGCGGTTCCTGGATTTTTAAAACTTGTGGGTCGCTCTCGTCGCAGATAGATACGACATTGTTTCCGAATTGTATGAATTCATTAGAGCGGAATTCATACAGAAGAACAGTGTTTATCATGATTATATTTTTTTGGTTGTTAATATTTCAAATGTATGCGATTTAATTATTAAAGTCAAGAAATTTTTAATAAAAGAATTTTAACCCGAATAATTCAAGAATTATTCCTGTCTCCGACAGCGACTAAG
>JBKGZA010000309.1:0-2523 GCA_046545815.1 Bacteroidales bacterium | reverse complement strand
AGTTGGCAATTGGCAAGGAGCAGTTGGCAATCAGAGTAATGCAGGATTAGCAGCAGTAAACAGTTAAAAAGTAAAAGCAATTTTGCCTGAAAAAAAGCCTGGCCTGTAATTTTGAATTAATTTTTCCGGCAAAACCCCCAAAAACAAAACAATGAGGAAGACCTTAGCTACAGGTAATCCGAGACTCGGGACTCGGGACGCGAAACTCAAGACCCGGGACTCGAGCCACCTATCCTACCATTAAATGCAAAAGGCTCAATCTTTTCTATTGTACATCTTTTGATATCAGGATGACTGGGATTCAGCAGATAATTACATTCATTTTCCACTACAGCAGACGGGACTTTTAAAACAAGATGGCGATTTTCCTTCAAAAACCTCGTGCCAAATTCCATCGTTTCCTTTTTATAAAAGTTGTAGGGATCAGAAACATTCCAGCCGGAAACCAGGATATGACCGGGAACTTCTTTTATTTCTATATCATCAGGTATATTGATGGTCACCACTACCAAGTCTGAGGGTATATTTCGGTAGTCGGTGATATGGACAAATCTTTCCCAAGCTGCAAGAGATATACTTTCAGAAGCATAAATCACTCTGTTACCCTTTCTATGCCATCTCCCCGAAGCAAATAATCCTCCCCTCCCCTCCAAATCTTTGGCATAAGTCTTTTTCGTAATTCTAAAGACACTCATAAGGAATCAGACTACAAACCCATGTTCTATAGCTTCAAGCTTTTCGAGTAACAATTCCATTCCCTTGTAGGAGCCCAGGTAATCTTTGGGCCTGATACCGCCAAGTGCAGCATTTTCCTGCTTTGTCCAGCGGATAAATTTTTCCCTGTCTCCAAAAACATGATATCCTTTATTGTAAACATTCGCTATGAGCAATGCTTTTTCTGAAGCATTAAAGGGTAGTATTTCCTTTGAATCTTTGAGCTGCACACTCCTAGTGGATAGATCAATATGTTCACACAATTCCTTCAGGTATAATTGAGTCTGTTCAAGAATATCATACAATTCCTCTTTTGAGATCCCTTTTTTTGTTCTGGCTTTCTCAAGTAGTTTTTGATCTGATTGTTCAAGTTTAAATGTTTTCATGATACGAAATATTTCGTTATTATAAACGCAAATATACGCCTTGTATTATAAAAAGCAATCTTTTAAATCTCCAAATTCCCCGTAAAAGCCATGAAAACATTCCGTTTCCTGATCTCCTCATTCACTGCAAGGAGGTTGCTCAGCAGGATCCTGCCCACCACATAATTTGATGAGAGGCTGGTATATTTTTCCGTGATCGTTTCAAAATCAAACAAGTTGAAATCCGAGGTCTTATCATACCTGAGATAAATCTCTACTTCGCAGTCTGTGGAATAGGCTGAAGGCTTAAAGAAATTCCTTTTTTTGTATTCATAGCTGTAATCGTAGCTTCGTGCTGTGATATCGGACAATATGGAAGCAGCCGTAGGAAAACCGCCTGCACCTTTGCCGAACATAAACTGCTTGTCGTAGCATTCTCCTTCAATGACCACACCATTAAACTCATCCTCAACATTGAATACATATTCTTCACTATCAACCAGTTTGGGCATAACAAATAGGGTAAAACGCTCCTTATCAAGTTTGGCAACGTGAGCAAGCAGTTTTATTCTGCATTGTTGGTTTTTGGCGTATTCGAGATCAAAGTCTGAGATATTTGAAATTCCGAATGAAAAAACATCATCCGGATGGACATAAGTGCCAAAACCATGAGTGGCAATTATTACCAATTTATATAAGGCATCATATCCATCTACATCGATGGTGGGATCGCTTTCTGCATATCCCAGTTCCTGTGCCCTTTTCAGTGAAAAATCATAGGAATCATTATCTTTGAACATCCGGGAAAGAATGTAATTGGATGATCCGTTCAATATTCCGGAGATGGATTTTAACAGGTCGTTGTCATAGTATTCTTCCAGATTTCGTATTACCGGTATGCTTCCACAGGCCGAGGCATCATAAAGCAAGGTTGAACCGGTTTCCTCCTGTAATTGGATGAATTCTTCCAGGTGATGGGCTACCATTTTCTTATTGGCAGAAACCACACTTTTCCCTTTTTTTAACGCCCTTTTGACGATGTCATAGGCCTCCCTGTCATCATTGGTTAATTCAACAACAAGGTTTACTTCATCATCCTGGATAATGGTATCCGGGTCATAGCAAAAGTAATCTTTCCCAATAGATCGTTCCTTTTCCGGGTCTTTTACACAAATGTGTTTGATATGGGTTTTGGTGATCTGGTTGTTTAAAAGGAGCTGATAGAGTCCTTCTCCCACTACGCCAAATCCGAAAAGTCCTATTATAGCTTCTTTCTTCATACTTTTTCCGCTTTTTTAAGGTTGTGTCTCAGAATTCGTGTCAATTTTGATATTTCAATCAGAAAGCCATCATGGCCATATTTGGAGTCAACTTCAATATATCGGGCCCTGGGAATGTGATAAGCCATATATTTTTGTTCTTCCACAGGGAACAAAATATCCGT
>JBKGZA010000308.1:0-2525 GCA_046545815.1 Bacteroidales bacterium | reverse complement strand
ATATTGTCTTTGGCAGGTAGATGCTTTGGGAGCTAGATACAAACATCCCACATTAAGTATTAAGGAAAGAGGGCAATGGCACAGTCGTTTCAAAAGACATGAAACAAAAATACACGAAGGAGAATATGGCCCGGATATATGTACAAACCATGCTACAGAGTTTATGGAGGAACACCGGGATACAAGTTTTTTCATTTATTACCCCATGAATCTTCCGCACAGTCCGTTTCAGCCTACACCTGACAGTCCAGAATATGATTCATGGGATCCATCTAAAACACCTTATAAAGATAACAAGGGTAGATTGGATGACACTGCTTACTTTCAAGATATGGTTGAATATATAGATATGATAGTGGGTAGATTTGTAAATAAGGTTCATGAGCTGGGGATCAGTGAGAATACTCTTATCATTTTTACAACAGATAATGGTACCGATACTAGAATTGTTTCCTCTTATAAAGGCAGAAAGATACAGGGGGACAAAGGTCATACTACTAAATATGGTACAAAAGTACCCTTAATAGCCTATTGGAATGGGGTTATTGAATCAGACCAGGTAAATGATAATTTAATTGATTTTACTGATTTTTTACCAACCTTTATGGATGTGGCCAATGCAGAATTACCTGAGGATTTCCATACAGATGGTATTAGCTTTTATAAGCAGCTATTGAATGAAGAAACAGAAGTCAGAGATTGGATTTTTTGTTCATACGATCCGAATTGGGGGGAATTTGAGTCTAAAAAATATGTACACAACAAAAAATGGAAACTTTATGGTGACGGGGCATTTTATAATATAGAAAAGGATCCGGAGGAGTCAAATCCATTGCTTGACAGTGCTTTAACACCAACAGCAAGGATTGTAAAAAAGCATTTTTCCAAGGTATTAAAAAAATATAATTATTCGGATTAAATAAATGTTGAAATTAAAAAATATAGAAAATGAATAAAAATTTTTCTCGATTGGTGTTAGCTACTATAGCTTTGAAAGGTCTCCTTCTCCAGGGGTGTACAGACAGACCTTCCGGGGAAAATGAGGAGAGACCAAATTTTGTAATATTGATAGCCGATGATGTTTCCTATACTGATTTTGGTTGTTATGGACATCCTGTATTAGAGACTCCAAATACTGATGAATTGGCGGATGACGGCATACGGTTTACCAATGCCTTTCTAACTACCAGTTCAAGCAGCCCGAGCCGTGTGAGCATAATAACCGGCAGGTATCCGCACAATACCGGAGCGCCTGAGCTGCATTACCCACTGCCCGAGAACCAGGTAGTGTTTCCCGAAATATTGCAAGAGGCCGGCTACTATACAGCACAAGCCGGGAAATGGCACTTCGGCGAATCAGGCCACAAACCTTCCGGACCTGCATTGGAAGCATTCAACCGTACCGGGGGAAGTCACCTTGATGGAGGCGGTCCAAGCGGATCAGAAAGGTGGGTTGAATATCTGGAGGAGCGTCCCGAAGATAAACCATTTTTCATGTGGTTTGCCTCGCATGATGCCCATCGGCCATGGGACGGGGATTACCCAGTCAGGTATGATCCTGGGGATGTTGTTGTTCCCGAATATATGGTAGATAATGATAGTACAAGGAAAGATCTGGCCTCGTACTATGGTGAAGTCACGCGTTTTGACACCTATGTTGGCAAAGTCATTGCAGAATTAAAGAAACAGGAGGTGTTCGATAATACATTCATCATTGTAATGGCTGATAACGGGCGTCCCTTTCCCCGGGAAAAAACAAGGTTATATGACATTGGCATAAAAACCCCGTTTGTTGTGCATTATCCTGAAGGAATAGACCGGAAAGGTGAAATATGTAATGCTCTGATTAGTGTAATCGATATAGCACCCACAATTATAGATCTTGCCGGGACAGAGGCGCCACAGACCTTCCAGGGCAAAAGCTTTTCATCTTTACTGGAGGATACGGAAAAGGATTTCAGAAATTATGTTTTTGCCGAACATAACTGGCATGACTATATGGCCCATGAGAGAATGGTCCGGACAGAGCGGTATTTATATATAGAAAACAACCTGTGGGAGCGCTCCAATATTGGGGCCATTGATGTTCTTGGAGGCGGAGCGGGCCAGTCATTGATTGAAGGAAACGAAAAGGGTTCGCTCACCGGTCTTCAAAACCAAATTTTTGAGAAGCCCCAACCCAGGGAGGAGTTTTTTGACTGTGAGAACGATTCCAAACAGTTTAATAACCTGGCAGAAAAAGAACAATTCCAGGCTAAGATGAAAGAATTGAGAGATGTGCTTGAAAAGTGGGAAAAAGAAACCCATGATTCCCAACCCGATTCTTTAACACCTGACTGGTATGATCGCAGGACACTGGAACCCCTTCCTCAAAAAGGCACCCGGGGGATATTACCGGGTGAAGATAAAGGGGCTTCCAAAATCCATACACCAGGTCCTTTTTAAGAATAACCATAAAGGATACAATCTAAACAATCTAATCATTTGTGTTTTCAAATAATTCTATAGCAAAATGAAACCAAAGA
>JBKGZA010000307.1:0-2542 GCA_046545815.1 Bacteroidales bacterium | reverse complement strand
TGCACCCCCGATGACGATCCAAAAAGCATTGATTTTCCTGGAAGTAAATGTGGCAACGATACTCACAAGGGCGATGAGCCATGTCTTCCAGTCGATCAGGATCTCTGTCCCCAGATTGTAGGTTACAGCTACCATAATCCCTACAGCTCCAATATTCACTGCATCCAGAAATCCTGCAGCCAGGGGTGATTTCCTTAATTTAGGCACAACCGGATTCAACAACAGTACAAAGAAAAAAGAAGGCAGAAAAATACCTGCCGTTGCTGCAACAGCACCCCACAACCCATTGATCTGATAACCAATGAAGGTAGAAGTGGATAATACCGGCCCGGGAGTAAACTGTCCGATTGCTATAGCTTCCAGAAGCTGTGCCCGGGTCAGCCAACCCAGCTTCTCGATAAGTTCAGCGTCAAGGTATGCCACCAACACATAGCCGCTACCAAAAAGAACCGCCCCGACTTTCAAAAACACAAGGAACAGTTTGGTATTGGAGATGGCTGCCGCCGAAACGTGGCCTGCTTGTAAAAAAGCAAGCGGCAGGATGGATTTAACGTTTTTTGTCCCTTTGTTATGGATTATCCCGAACCATACAAGACCTACAGCGCCGGCGCCCAGGATAGCTGAAATTTCATTCACGCCAAGGAAGGAAGCTGCGATAACAGCCAGTCCGACTATACCCAGTTGCCAGTTTTTCAGCGCTTTTTTGCCAAGCTTATATATGGCGCTCAGAATGATGGCAATCACAGCAGGTTTTATGCCATAGATGAAGGGTTCCAGTGCCGGGACCTGTCCGTATTCGACATAAAGGAAAGCAAGCAGTCCGGTAAGTACAAAAGCCGGAAAAATGAAGCTGGCCCCTGCAATAAAAAGCCCCCGCCATCCGGCTCTTTCATATCCGCAATGCATGGTCATCTCCGTTGAATTGGGCCCCGGGATTAGATTAGTCGCTCCCACCAGATCCAGAAAGTGTTGCCTGCTGATCCATTTTCTTTTGGTGACAACCTCATCTTCCATCATTCCTACATGAGCGGCAGGTCCTCCAAAGGCGATCAATCCCAATTTCAGAAATAACAGGGCTATTTCGGTCAGATGTTTTTTCTTGGAGCTGGACTTTTGGAGTAAACCTTTATAAATTATCATTCTAACGCTATTAGAAAAATGGGTTTACGCTTCATTATTTTTCGCAAAAATCCGGTTGTTCTAATGCGGGTCTTCCTTGCTCCGCACGCTGTCGCTGAAGCTTTAGCGTAAGCGACCGAAACTTTGCGAAGGCGATGCCGGCATCCATCCCGTTTCGAGATGTATAAACCACGCTTCTGCTTACGTTTCAGTCCAGTTCATAAACTTCAGTTCGTCCGATTTTGAACAATCCGGGAAAGGACAATTCTACACAAAATTCCCCGCAATCGAAGCGATTGTGTTATTCCGATTTATGTAACCGGTATCCTCTTTATGAGCGGAGGTTTCATGTTATTCCATATTCATTTCGCCCGTAGCGATCATCCAGTGATGGCGCTGGTGGTGAGCCCCTTCGGCCAGCAAACCTATATATCCCAATGCACGGATCCTGTCTACTTCTGTTTGTTCATCAGTAGTGCAAATGATCGTCCATTGTTTCCCTTGCTTTTGGGTTTTCATTTCCCAGCCTTTCTCTTTTTTCAACATGGCAGGATGCATGCTGAACAACCGCTTCAGTGCACCAACGGCCTGTTTGCTTTTTGGCCGAACCTGAATCTTTACTCCATTTTCAACAGGCTTTTTGGAAAGAACCTCAACTTCTTCGGTAAAGGCTTTCATATCCAGCAGATGCTGACGCAAGGCTTCCAGGTCGACTTCTGACCAATCGGTATCCGGATCGGCTTCCAGCTTTTGAACTACTTCCTGAATGGTACCAAACACTTCATTTCCGGGCATGGTGAGCGGGGTAGAAGATTTGCCCGTGTGATTATGTTGGCCAACGACAGAATTGGTCATACTAAAAACCATGAATGCAGTGACAAAATTAACGGTTATCTTCCTGATCGTTCTACGTCTCATAATCTATATTTTTAATGCTCTATTTATTACAGTTGGTTTAGCAGTACCGATCTTAATTGGAAGTAATACAATGAATTTATTGATTTGTTTTCGCCGTACCGATGTCATTCCCTGAAGGGCATCGAACTTTAAACCCACTGAGGCGAACAGTGAACTCCCAATGCTTTGTCATAAACACCGGCATTCATTTTTTCATCAGCAAACGATCGATTGACCATTTGCCCCCGCCTTTTATAATGAGGAATAAAGAACCCAGCCACATGGCAAAATCCGTCCGTATTTCATGAGCCATGCTCCAGAATCCGTATGTATTCAGATCACGCAAAACAAAGGGTCCAAAGCTTTCTCCAAATGCTATGGGGATTTTGGTCACCACGATGGCTACCGTCATATTAACCAGCATGGCAATGGCCGCCCCTCTGGTTAAAAAACCTAATACCAACATTAGCCCGCAGAGGATTTCAAATACCCCTACAAAAGAACCGAAAAATTCGGGAGCAGGAAA
>JBKGZA010000306.1:0-2543 GCA_046545815.1 Bacteroidales bacterium | reverse complement strand
ACCCATGGTAATTATGCCGCCGTATTTTGGTGAGCTGCCTGTGTAACTTCTTCCATTCCTTTTCCCTGTCAAAATAGAGCTTTAAAGCTCCCGTCTCATTCCAGATTTTTTTCAGTTGCAGGAACAAATCCTTATTGGCTTCATCTTCCTCAATCCAATCCAACAAGACTTTTGTTTCTCCATCGGAGGCTTCTCCCTTCAGAAATCTGGCAATAAGCCTATCCGGACAATTATTCTCCTTTTTCATTTTAATATTTTAAAACAATTATTTTAACAGGTATGACAATTCAGTTTCTAAAAACCCTACCCCAAAACCCATTTTTTTTTTAAAAATCCTTCCTTTATTGTTTAACTAATTGATATTAAAAGGTTATTCATACAGGCCCATTTCTTCTCTAAAATGTGGAGAACTTAACCTGAATTTTTCTAAAATAATTCTGTGCCATTCAATACAAAACACAAAAACTCATTCGGCATTTTATTTGTATTTTTCCAGAAAAGGGAAATAGCGATAAATCTGATCCATTTCAAACCTACCTCCAATTCCTGCCTCAGAGAATCGAAAGGCTTCTGCATATTTGATTTCTTTGCCTTTTTCCTCACCATAAATTTCAACCAGAATGTCCCGATAATTGTTTGCTATATTTTTAAACTTCTCGCTGCGTTTTTCCCTGAGCCATTGCTTTCTTGCTTCCTCACCTTCCGGCACTTCGTCCGTGTAATCACCAATCCATGGAAGCCAGTCATACATCTGAGATTTATGCTGGTGCCACATCTCTATTTTCTTATCCATGGTTTCATCTATTCCTATAACAAAATCGGGGTCTGTATTCCCTTCATACTCGTAAAAAAGAATCGGATTGTGCTTCATAGGGGGCGTTTCCGGTGCCACTCGAGGCACCATAACCATATAAGTGGCATCCCGCACAAGAATACAGGTATTGCGATGATCGGGATGATAATCATCCGGAGGATGGGTAAAAATGATATCCGGATTGAACTCCCTGATCAGCCGAATCACTTCTATCCGGGTTTCCAGATTTGGAACCAGTTCTCCGTCATGATTGTTCATAACGATGTATTCCGAGTCAATTACCTTACCCGCATTGGCTGCTTCCTGTCTTCTGATATTGGCCAGTTTAATTTCGCCAATGCTCTGATGGCCCTTGTCTCCGTTGGTAACAGAAACAAGCTGGACTTTATGCCCATCCTGGACATACAAGGCAGCCAAGCCTGCCAGACTCTCCGCATCATCAGGATGTGCGCCTATTATCATAATCCTGAGCTGATCCTGATTATTGGTGTTATTTTTGGTTGCATCCTGATTTGCCGAACATATCAATATACCCAGCATGAACAATGAAATGCTTGAAATGATGATCTTTTTTAACATAATCTTATGAATTTAAGGTTTAAAAATTGATTTATTATTGAAAGGCTTCTTAATCCCATATCTACAAGTTCAGGTATTTGGTAAGAATCTCCTTGCCTTTCCTGATACCATCCCGTCCGGAGGACTCAATGCCAAACCAGCCGCTATAGCCAAGATCTTTTACCATTTTTATCATCTTTGCCGACAATTCTTCGGTTGGTTGATTACGATACGACATGCCTTTTGCATAAGGAGTCATCTTCCTCACATATTCCACATTGTCGTATTCCACATCCGGGTTACGCCAGTCCGGATAACTTCCGAAATAAAGGTTATTCACCTTTTCAATCAATGAAACCATCCAGTCCGCATTGTCGGAAAACCCGCCGTGATTTTCTATTACCACACCCACATTAGCATCAATGGCATATTCAAGGAGCATGTTATAAGATTCGGCTGCCCATTTCAGGGCATCTTCACCGGAATAATCTTCCTTCCCCCTGCAATTGGTACGGATTGAATGACATCCCAGATAGTGGGCGATGTCAATCCATTTGCGATGGTTCACCTCAAATTGTTTTCTCATCTTTTTATCTGCCGAACAAGGTTCACCTTCGGCATCCACCATAATCAGGACCATCTCAACGCCATGATCCTCTGCATTCTGTTTTAACTGATTGAGATAACGTACATGAGGCACCTCGAACAGGGTATTCACAAACTCGATCCCGTTGATATCAAAATCTTCCCTGGCTACTTTGGGAAAATCAAGGGTTTTCCATTCTCCTTTTCTGATTTCATTCACCAAAGCCCATTGAGCAATGGAAATGTCGTCTTTAGAGTTAATTGGTGTTACCTGGCTTTTTGAGGATGCCAATACCGAAGGCGCAAGCATGCTCATGGCGCCTAATGTCAGTGATTTGTTGATAAATTCTCTTCTTCTCATGTTCACTTACTTTTTAAGGTTTTACTAATGTGAGAATAAAGATGACACTGATTATACTGATGTGCATTGATAAAAATCCGTGTAAATCCGTCAGATCAGTGTCATCTGTGTTCTATATATTATTACATTTTCATACATCTACATCTACCATCCTTCTTAATCATTCTTTGCTCAGGAATGATCCTTGGGCTGTCGCAATGGAAAGAGCCCAGAATTTTACCTTTA
>JBKGZA010000305.1:0-2599 GCA_046545815.1 Bacteroidales bacterium | reverse complement strand
CCTTCCTGTGTCAAACAGTACGGTCCGGTCATGTGCTTCAACAAGAGCAGCAAAACCCCAATCAGGGGTAAGCTCGTCAAGATATGCAGTATTGTCATAAAGAATGTTAACTTTCATTTCTATTGACTTTTATTATGGGTACAGGAATTTTTTAAATTTTCCTTATCTCCGGTATTCTTGTTTTTCGGGTAGAATCAGCCACATTACTCAGTTCATCCAGCATTTCTTTTCCAATGGGTACCTGTGTTTCCTGAGCGGAAAATTCCACGCCTTTCATTCGCTCTATTCTGAAGAAAAGCTTTCCGGGCTTTTCAATTCTTGTAAACATCAGATTATCTGCTGCATTTTCCAGTACCTTGATCTTTTCTTCAAGTGCACTGGTGCTTACTGCAAATAAATAGGTCCGGCTTTTGTCGTTCCTGATGGTATCCTCCAGCTTCCTGAGTATGCTGCTTTGATAGGTCCGGGAAAAAAGCAACAAATTCAGGGCAGATCCAAATATGAGGGTTCCCTGATCACTTTGTTTTAACATGCTCTCTGCTTTCTCAATCGTTTCATCCCATACTTCAGGCTTCACCATGTTGGCTTTCAACATATCCTCACTGATCTTTGCACTTTTATCTGCCTGCGGATCAAACTGAATATAAACCATCCTGCCCGGATAATCATTAAGATCAATATTGTAAAGCTTGGACATGGCTGATTTAGTCAACTCAGGATTAGGGTATTGCAGGGGCATACCAATTACCGAACCACCAGCTTTTAACCAAGCCGATAAAAAAGCAAATCCTACCAGCGGTTTTCCGGTTCCACCGGCTCCGCTTATCAATGTAGATGAAGGAATGGTGATTCCTTCAGGTAACAAATTATCCAGCCATTGAACATCCGTTGTCAGTCGCATATTTTACTCCTCCATTATTTATAGTTCAATAAAATCAATCATTCGTTATATTGAACGCGAAAATAATGAGAATATTCTCAAAATAAAAAAAAACAGGTAAAAATTTTTACGAGTTGGGGGATAGACTTGCCTTTTCAAAAGGTCATATCCTCCGGGAAGGATGGCGATCTTTTTCTGGAAATCTGAACAACACCGCTCACATAAACAGATTTCTGTTTACCTTTTTGTAAATAAAAATGTGCGCCAGCTAAGACTATGAAAGGACCAAAAGTACCTTCAGTGGATATATCACGGATTTATCAGAATATCAGGTTCACTAGTGATATACCCCAGCGACCGGAGAAACGCATCCGCTCTCAAAACAGTTTGCCAGTAATTGTATCTGCTGCCGTAGTTAAAGAATCCGTGCCCTTCGCCCTCATAAAGGACCAGTTCACATCGGCTCCCCAATTTCTCCATCACTGTCTGACAATACCTGGCGGTTTCAACCGGGATCAGGTCATCCTCTGTTCCCAGAAAAAAGATGGTGGGCGCGGCACCTTTATGAATGTTATGCAAAGGCGAGAAATCCTTATACCGCTCTCCCAACCTCTCATAGCCATAACCCCCCGGACCGTTGTCGATAACCGGATTAAAAAGGACCAGTGCATTAGGCTTACAGCTCACGGAAAGATCGTCGGAAGAGTCATTGAATCCATCAACCAGACCAGTGGCAGCAGCCAGGTGTCCGCCCGCAGAACCACCAGAAGCCACTATACTGTCGGGGTTCACATGAAATTTTTCAGCATGTTTTCGTATATAACGGATCGCTGACTTTGCGTCTCTCAGTGATTCGAAAGGTGTAGTTTGATGTCGTGTGCTAACCCGGTAATCGGCCAGAAAACAAACCATTCCCCTTCCGGAAAAATATTTCGCATGGGGCTCAAATTGTTTGGTGGCCCCGCTTCTCCAGCCTCCGCCGAAAAAGAACACCATGGCTGGGTGAGTACAGGTGGTTTTGTATTCTTCAGGGTAGTATACATCCAAGAACAAATCGATGGTATCAATCTGTTTGTAGGTGACACGCTTATCCGCCTGCGAATAGCATAGATTGGCCATAAGAACCGTCATAACAAAAAGAATAAGGACTTTTTTCATATTGCATGCAGTTTAAAAAATGAAGTGGATTTACATGAAATCGTTATTATTAAATGTAAATAAATTTGTTGATGGTTTAAAAAAAAAGAAATATCTCTATAACTCTTGCATAGAAGAGATTAAACAAGAATTTTCGTCAAAAAAATTCCGGGGAATAATTGATTCGAGTTCTAACTTACCTAGAATTAAGGATATCAAGTAATTAAACCTAAAATTAAAAACTCTGAACAAAATATTGGGCAAAGATGAGGTTATAGGCTCATTGCTTTAACACATTTAGAAAAACAGTTTATTATCTTTTTACATTTTCAGTGCCCTATTAGCGCCCTTCTAATATACAATAAACTGACTATCAATATAAAAAGCTATATCAAAGTACCCAGGGCGGGACTTGAACCCGCACAGCCATTGTATGGCCATTGGATTTTAAGTCCAACGCGTCTACCACTTCCGCCACCTGGGCACAAAAATGAGCGAGAAACGGGACTCGAACCCGCGACCCCAACCTTGGCAAGGTTGTGCTCTACCAACTGAGCTATTCTCGCTTATCTTTCCTGTCTT
>JBKGZA010000304.1:0-2624 GCA_046545815.1 Bacteroidales bacterium | reverse complement strand
ATATAAACCTGCCTGATTTACTTTCCATTGGTCACTTTATCGTAAGATTTCATAATCCCCTTGATCACAGCAGAACTAAAACCATTATGCTCCATCTCATTCAGTCCTGTTATAGTAATACCCAGGGGAGTAGCCACTTTATCAATTTCGTATTCGGGGTGCTCGGCATTCTGCTCCAGTAGCTCGGCTGCCCCTCTGAGCAGTTTGGTAGCAATCTCCAATGCCTGTGAAGGTTGAAAACCCATCTCAACACTACCGGCAGTCATGGCCCTCAGGAATCTCATTACAAAAGCTATACCACATCCGCTTGCAACAGTTGCCGTCGACATTAAATGTTCGGGTATATAGTGCACATCACCCAGGGATGAAAAAATGTTATGAATAAGCCCCTTTTGTTCTTCATTGGCATTTACAGGAGTAATGCAGGATGCCGCTTCCTGTACGGCAATGGCAATATTGGGCATCACTCTGAACAAGGGCATTTTCTTGTCAATGACTTTATACATCTCTGTAGATGAGATTCCTGCTGAAGAGGATATAATGATGTGCCTCTTTGGATCAAGCTCGTCTTTAATTTCCTTCAGAATTTCAATTACCTGATAAGGTTTCACAGCAATGAGAATAATATCTGCTTCACGAACAGCCTCCCTGTTGTTTTCGGCAACACGAAATCCCTGTTCTTTAAGGTATTTCCTCTGTTTTTCCAGCACATCATACAGTAAAAGATTGTCTTTGTGAACAACGGAATAATCTTTCAATCCTATAGCGATGGACGAACCTAAGTTTCCTCCACCCAGTATACTGAATTTTTCTTCAATCATAGTGGACAATTTTTAATTTTAATAAAGAATCAATCGGATAGTTAGAAATGTAAATAACAGAAAATATAAATAAGTCCGGGAAGAATTTAACAACATGGGCGGGAAGCCCATGGAACAAAGCTGGAGAGTAAAAGCATGCAAAGGATATAGATTCTTATTGCAAACATCTTCTGTATATTATTTTTCAGGATTTCATAATTATCCGCTCTCATAAATAACGCTTTATAGACAGTTTGCTCCTAAAATGAATATTTATTTATTGGTTTTGCAAATGTATGCAATCTATAATGAAATAACAAGACAAATCTCATATTTTTTGACAACAATCTGCATATGTATACATAAGCACCATTTACCTGACCATGGTCATTGAGCAGTGAACCACCAGCCCCAGGCTTACCGTTGATATTCTTCAGGTAAAAATTCTATTTCTTCCTCATTTTGTTGTTCTGCTCCTTGAGTGCTTCGTCCCCTTTCAACATATTGTTCCATCAAATCCGTAAGGCGATCCACCACACCGGGGTATTCAGAAACCACATTTCTGGTCTCGCCCGCATCCTGTTCCATGTTATAAAGCTGAAGGAGCGGTATATCCATCTCTCTTGCTTTTTCAGGCCTTGGATCACTCCAGCCACCGGAACCCGGACAAAAAATCAATTTCCATTTCCCTTTTCGTATGGCAAAAGAACCATTCACAGAGTGGTGCACGGTAGCCTCGCGAATGGGAGACTGATACTCCTCACCCAGTAAAACGGGCAGAATGCTGTAACTGTCCTCACCTGCGGTGTCAGACAGGGTATCATTCATCATGTCGGCGCAGGTTGCCAGCAGATCGTTCAGGCAAATCGTTTCATCGGAGATAGATCCCTCCTCAATATGTCCAGGCCACCGGGCAATGAATGGAATGCGGTGGCCACCTTCATAAATGTCGGCTTTGTGTCCCCTGAACCGGTAACTCGGATCATGGCCTACCTCGGCTAGCTCTTCAAAATCGGCCCTGGGCGAACATCCGTTGTCGCTTGTGAAGACAATCAATGTATTTTCTTTCAAACCTTTTGATTCGAGGGCATCCATAACTTGCCCCACCACATGATCGACCATCATGACAAAATCTCCGTAGGCATTGGTATTGGTTTTTCCCTGAAACCGTGCTGTGGGGAGTATAGGCGTATGAGGTGCCGTGAGCGGGAAATAAAGAAAAAACGGTTTATCCCGGGATTGCCGGTTGATATAATCCACTGCTTTATCCATCAGTTCAGGAAGCACTTTTTTGTGTTTAAAATTCTCTGCTATGGCCCCCTTTCGCCAGAAACCCTTTCCTTCATTTTCCTGTATGGTATCTATGGAAGTAGAGGTAACCCTATCATTTTCAATATAAACATAAGGCGGAATATCGAGGGATGATGAAATGCCATAGAAGTATTGAAAGCCCAGTGCCAGGGGACCGTTTTCAATGGGTTTTGAAAAATCCACCCGGCCGGAATCATCTTGAACCCAATCCAGCCCCAGATGCCATTTACCAATGCAGGCAGTGTTGTATCCCTGATCGTTTAATAAGGAAGCCACAGTCATGGTCTCCGAATCGATCAGAGGTTTATCAGTGCCCCAAAGCACTCCACTCTTTAATCTGGTTCGCCAGGAGTATCTTCCTGTAAGGATACCATACCGGGTAGGAGTGGATACTGCCGAGGCACTATGTGCATCTGTAAAAGACATACCTTCTTCAGCCAGCTTGTCAATATTTGAAGTTTGAATTTTGGAGCTGTCGTTCAGATATGATATATCTCCATATCCCAGGTCATC
>JBKGZA010000303.1:0-2632 GCA_046545815.1 Bacteroidales bacterium | reverse complement strand
TATCCCTGGAATCACGCACATCCGTAGAGCCACGCACATCCGTAGAGCCACGCCGTGGCGTGGCTCTACATACATGCATGTATCTACAAACGCGGCTACGGATGGGGATGCCATGCAAAAGGATTATCAATTTATGTTTTGTACAATTTATCCTGGCCCCAATTTTTGGGATTGTCGATGATGTATTGTTGTATTCGTTTCAATTCCTCCTCGTCACGAATCATATGATCATGGAAACGTGATTCTAATGATATCAATCATAACAATGATCCAATCATTTAGTTAATCCAGCATTTTTTATGTATTTTTACCGGGAAAAAGGATACCGATAGCAGGAAGCTACCCTTCTAATTTCGCCAAGCCTATGGAAAAGAATGATTCATCCGTTGAAGCGCTGAAGGAAGAAAACGCACGGCTTAAAGCCAGCGAAGCCCATTACCGCCTTATCTATCGCAACATTCCCGTTATGCTTCATTCCATCAATTCCGAAGGAAAAATTATTGAAGTCAGCAACTATTGGCTGGAAACAACCGGCTATCAGGGGAATGAAGTGATAGGTCACGCATCGGTTGATTTTCTTACTGAAGATTCAAAACAATATGCAAAAAATGTTGCCCTTCCCGATTTCTTCCGTAAGGGATACGCTTATAATGTGCCCTATCAGTTGGTGAAAAAAAACGGGGAGATAATGGATGTGTTGCTTTCGGCCATATCAGAGCATGATGAAAGTGGCAACTTTTTGCGAGTAAAATTCAAACCTTTATCCGGGACATCACCAAACGGAAACAGGCCGAAAAGGCCCTTCAGGAAAGCGAGGAAATGTTCCGGACTTTTGTCAACCATTCTTCAGATGGCATCCGAATGGCTGATGAAAACGGAAAAATAATCTTTGTCAACAGAGCCCATGAAAAAATAACCGGATACAGGGAAGATGAGGTAGTTGGGCAAAACATATGGGATATTGCATACCTGATGTTGCCGGAGGAACGCAAAACTCAGGATCAATATGAGGGTATAAAAAGAGTTATGAGCGACGCAATAAACGGCCGTTCCGAATACTCATTCGATCAGCCTCATATCATCAATGCACAAACCAGTCAAGGACATGCTATTCAGATACAGGAAGTAGCTTTTAAAATTAAAACTTCCCAAGGTACCCGTTTCGGAGCCATCATCCGGGACATCACCCGACTGAAAAACCAGGAGAAGGAGCTCCGGGAGCTCAATGCCACCAAGGATAAACTCTTTTCCATCATTGCCCATGATTTGCGCAATCCGTTTAATTCCATATTGGGATTCTCGGAGCTGGCTTTGAAAAACATAAAAAACCGTAATTATGACAAGCTTGAGAAATATTGCGAAACGGTTTATCAGTCGGCCCGGCAAAGCTTTGATTTGTTGAACAACCTGTTACACTGGTCGCGGGTGCAGAGGGGCAAAATGGATTTCCAGCCGGAAACCCTAAATATGTCCTCTCTATTAGATAAAATTACCGGGTTGATAAAAGCCAATCTGGAAGAAAAAAACATTGCCTTCAGCAAGACAGTGGAATCGGATCTGGCGGTTTATGCCGACCGGTTCATGCTCGGGACCATCCTGAGAAATCTTTTGTCCAATGCCATCAAATTTACTCACAGTCAGGGGAGCATTGACATAAAGGCTTACCGTGAAGAAAAACAAACAGTGGTTTCGGTGCAAGACACAGGTGTGGGTATGCCACAAGAAACTGCTGATAAGCTGTTCAATATTGAAAACACCTTCTCGACACCGGGCACCAACAAAGAGAAAGGTAACGGCCTGGGGCTTATACTTTGTAAGGAGTTTGTAGAGCAGCACGGGGGAAAGATCTGGGTGGAAAGTGAAATCAACAAGGGATCCGTGTTCAGCTT
Source organism: Bacteroidales bacterium (assembly GCA_046545815.1). Taxonomy (GTDB): domain Bacteria; phylum Bacteroidota; class Bacteroidia; order Bacteroidales; family UBA12077; genus JAGXLC01. The sequence goes on along the minus strand of JBKGZA010000303.1, from coordinate 743 downwards.
TACCATACCTTTTGATAACAGCTAAACAGATAAACCTCTTTATTCGCGTAACCTCTCCCAGCCTCTCCCCTGGCAGGGGAGAGGAGTTTCTCCTACGTACTAACTAAGGAGAAGGAGGCGGGCCGCAGTAGATTCTTAGGTATGCAGTCAATGGGTTCAACGTTTTTTTGTTTCCGGCCAAAATGCATGAACCATTGACACTGGCACGGTCTGAGCTCCTCCCTTGTCAAGGGAGGCGGGGGAGGGTACCTGGCAGGTCAGAAAAATTTAAGTTAAAAAAGGCAGAGATAGTTCCGAACCTATCCGAACCAGGTTAATAATATCCCCCGACCATGTTCAGAGCAACCCTGCTATTAATGAATGATTTGTTCAATTAATTCATATCAGTTAACTCAGCCAAGGTATTCCGCGGCAGGTTATGTCCGGTAGGGCACCAGCCTGGCCGATAAACTGGATGAACAGACATAGTAAGCTACTTTTCTTGAATGTGAATGAAAATTTGCTAATTTTGCAGGAAACACAAGCTGCTATGAGCAAAAAAGATAAGAACAATAAGGCCAATGAACCGTTATCTGATTATGGTGAGCCGGTTTCGTTTAACCAGGTCTGGAAAATGTTCCAGGAGACAGATAAGCAATTTAAAGAAACGGATAAGTTGTTAACCGAGAAGTTCCGGGAAACCGACCGCAAAATTGACCGGCTGGCCAAATTATATGGTGGTGTGTCGGAAAACAGTAAGGATG
>JBKGZA010000302.1:0-2647 GCA_046545815.1 Bacteroidales bacterium | reverse complement strand
ATAGTGGACAGGTTAAAGGAATCTACCTCGAAATCGGATCTCAGTATTGCATCCATAAAGACCCAGAATGGATTTTCTGCTTCCAGTAGTCTGGCTTTTTTAATGTATTTCAGCGCCTCGTTCCTGCTATTCTGAACATGAGATATTATGGCTTTTAATAAGAGGTAATTGGTATAATTGATAAAGTTTTGCCTGTTTTCATCCAGAAAATGATTTTTTACTCTAAGTTCTTCTTTCCTTGAATCAAGGAATTCATCTATAGCCGGCAGTTTTAACGATCCGGTAACTTTTTCTTCTTTAATTTTGTGATGGACAAGTTGAAAGAAAAGGTGCTCGAAATATTCATTTGTCTGTTCCAGTGTGTTTAAGATAGCTAAAGTATTCATAATAAAAGATTTTTAATTTTGAGTATAGTCTAAAAAGGCGCTTAGCGGCTATTTTTAGCCAATTGTGTAAAAATTATCTATTGAAATTCAGAGATCTATTAGAGCCGCTTAGCGCCTTGTCAGCCAATATTTAGCTTTTTATACCGGACTCAATTTTAAATTTTGTTTGATTTACATAATCGTTGAGAATGATATTTCTTTTTTACAGGCATAAAATTGAGGCTTGAAATATCCTGTATGAAATATCATTGGCAAAGTTAAAGGTAGGATATGCCAACCAGTGTCGTTGGGGAGGAAAAAATGGGATCCTTGCTGATGATTCAATATTATGCAGTTTCTGGTTTTATTAATATGTCATGCCTACGGCATTTCGGGTGATGGGGACCTAATAACCCGGGTTTACACCCGGGCCTACAGAGATTTCAAGCCTGACGGCTTTCTCTTGCATACAAATCTATATCTTCAAGTTTAATGCGTAAAACAATCCAAATTAACTGAAATATTCATTATTAAAGCAATTATAAAACAACTTTAATGTTGATAATATTCAAGCAAGACAAACTTGTATCCGATAAACAGGAATCCCGCTTGCGGGATGATATCTTTGTAGGCCGGGGTGTAAACCCCGGTTAATCTAAATCACCATCTCCCAAAATGCCGTAGGCATGACATATTGAGGATATAACCTGGGCCCGGCATTTCAATATGCTTTCAATTTTTCCCCAACGACATCATTTGACCTATCCCTGCCTTATTTTTGCCGTTGTGATTAAAAAATTCTTCCATTATGCATTGGCTGAAAAAAATATACAATACCATACTATGAACAATCCTGTAAGAAATGCCATACTTGGCCTGGTAACGGGTGATGCGCTGGGTGTACCCGTGGAATTCCGGGATAGAGAATCGTTAAAGGAATCACCTGTTACGGGCATGACAGGCTACGGAACCTATAACCAGCCTCCGGGGACCTGGTCGGACGACAGTTCACTGACGCTTTGCACTGCCGAAGCACTGGCTGAAGGATTTAACCTACAACGCATAGCCGACCGATTTGTGTCCTGGTTGTATCACAATGAATGGACACCCCACGGAGAAGTTTTTGATGTGGGGATTACCACCAGTGAAGCCATAAGCCGGTTGAAGGCGGGAGAAAAACCCCATCTGGCAGGGGCACAGGATGAAAACTCAAATGGTAACGGCTCCCTTATGAGAATCCTGCCCCTGCTTTTCTATCTCAGGAAAATCAACAGCAAAGCGGAACGTTACGAAATCATCAGCAAGGTATCCGGCCTGACGCACGGCCACATCCGCTCCGTCCTGGCCTGCTTTTATTATCTTGAATTTGCCGGCTTCCTCATGGAAGGCAAGGAACCTTACCATGCCTATAAAAAAGCAAATGAAAGTTTCCTGAGCTTAACAGAATCCCTTGAAATAAATTCCTTTGAAACCGATACTTTCAGCAGGTTAACCGGTGGAAGCATTCATGAGGCCAGTGAAGACGAAATCCATTCAGATGGATATGTCATCCATACCCTGGAGGCCTCAATATGGTGCCTGCTGACTACACCCAACTATCCTGAGGCAGTACTAAAAGCCGTTAACCTTGGAAATGATACCGACACCACCGGGGCAGTGACGGGAGGCCTCGCGGGCCTGATGTATTCGGCAGACTCAATCTCCCGGGAATGGCTGAATATGATTGCCCGACTGAACGATATTGAAGCAGTTATAGAAAATTTAAACAGAAAATATGGATAGGAGATTAAGAAATATCAAGCCCATCATTAAGGCCATTCAAAACGAGAGAGACCCTGAGCCGGCCCTGGAGGATACTTTAATTTCTATGCCGAAAGAAGGGATCAAAAGGATCATCCTGGAGCTCATGAAGGTTGCCTTAAACGATGACCGTTATATACCGGTATTTGACCTGTTGCATGCCAGGTTTCCCGACAAAGTCAGCATTCTTAAAGGCAAAGCTTTGGTCTGCGACCCCGATTACCCGACCGAGACCATCGAGGCCCTCAGCAAGGCCATTGCACTTCTGCATCAAAAGTATGATGATCATCCCGACATTGTGGAATTCTACTTTTGGGCAGGCCATGTGTATGAAAAACAGGATAAGCTTCACCAGGCCATAGCAGCTTACAGTCTTGCCATAAGCCATTACAATTTCTGCCAGGTCGATATAAACAGGTATTTAGACAGTCTCTATAAAAGGAGTATGCTATATTTAAAAACCAATCAAAAAGAAAAGGGCA
>JBKGZA010000301.1:0-2677 GCA_046545815.1 Bacteroidales bacterium | reverse complement strand
ACCTGAACCAGCCGGTGGTTTCCCCCGGAGTTATACCGACATCTCCCAAACCTGCCTCTTTAAGTTTTTCTGGTAGATACTCCAGAAATTCAATAACCTGCTGAGGTGGCCAAAAAAGATTGTAATCATGTCCCGTGCCAATATTGCCGTCTGATCCGTCTTTCGGCCAGCGCTTCCAGTCCTCTCCTTCGTTATGAAGGGACAGGTATTTCACCGGATATTCCTCTTCTTCCCTTAGGAATTTGATCCAGTCGATCATATAGTTGGCAAGTTCATCTTTCATAGAGGGATCCAGACCCCTGCCTCTCAGAAATTTTTGCTGTGTCGCCCATGCCGGAGGGCCATAAAGCGTGGTCACAATCTCCAGACTGGCATCCCTTTGTTGCGTTTTTTCAAGGCCCCTTCTCACAAATTCCCTCATATTGGCCGTAGTGGCGGTATGGTCGAATGTTGTATCCGGCGAGTTCTGATGCCATGGATCCAGGAACATTTTCATCAGACCAACCTTCAGACCATCTTTCCCGAATACCAAATCGATGATCTGCTTTTTTTCCTGTTCATCCAGAAGGCTAAATCCGCCGTAGTCCTGAGGCCAATCCTGGTAGTCGGTTGTCTGGGAGGTTTCCACATAGTTGAATCCGAAGCCATCCCAGGGCCTGATTTGTTTTGTGAAATCAACCCTGGCAGGGGCTCCTTGTATTTCCTGATGCTGAGCGGTAGCCTGATAAACAGCCAAAACCAACGTGGCCAGTCCAAAAACTATTCTAAAAAGCCAATTGATGGGACTCATAAATACTCCTGTTTTCATAAAATTGAATTGTTTTGCTTACAAATTAAGCCATTTGATCATATCATATAATATTTACCGTTATGCCTAAAGATGGAAGGGGCCTCATTATGCCCTCCGGGCTGAATACGAATATAATTGCCTGTGAAGCTTTTATAATCTTCGCTAAGTTCGGAGATATGCAACGTGAGGTTTTCTTCGGGAGCATGAATATGGTAGGCCGTACCGTCATCGTCAACGTAAAGGGTCATATCCCTTGACATCTGTCCTTCTTTAAAATCTCTTCTAACGAACAATCCGTTTTTTACAGCCTTTTTCCATTCTTCCGACCAGGATTCAAGGTCTTCAGGTTGGACCTTTGCATTTTTCTGTTCTTCTGTAAAATCGGCAGGCCATTGGTTGGCATTGGGATTCACGCTCTTCTTGTATTCATAGGGCCCTGTAGCCTCTTTAGCAACGGCCATGCCTGTCATGGCTGCATTATATCCCATGCCTTTAATCTCGTGATGAAACCACATCACAAATTCTCCGGTGTTTTCATTGTAGATAACTTTAGGCCTTTCTATCACACATCCCTTTTCAAGCAAGCTGCTGGTATCCTCCTTAACCCTCAGGGCTATGCCCTTATCTTTCCAGTTATATAAGTCGGTAGATGAGTAGCAATGGACGCCCACCTGTGCTTTGTTTCCTTTTCTGCCCTTCACTTTGTGCTCTCCAAACCAGTAATAAGTTCCTTCATGATAAAGCATTCCTCCTCCATGGGCATTGATGTGAACACCATTGTTATCTTTCCATATTTTACCGGGATGAAAGTTCCGGTAGTGTTTATCATTGTCATTTCCTTTTTGACATGAAGCAAACAGCCCCATCAAAATAATGAGCATGTAAAACGTAATGCGTATATATGATTTTTTCATAGGTCATTTTTTTATTATTGACTATCCATAGGTTTCCCGATGGTAGCCAGTATTCCTCCATCTACATAAAGTATATGCCCGTTCACAAAGTCAGAGGCTTCTGAGGCCAGGAATATGGCAGAACCGGCCAGTTGTTCGGGGTTACCCCATACACCGGCAGGAGTACGGTTTTTGATGAACTCATGGATGGGATTGCCTTTCTCACGAATCGGGGCTGTTTGTTCGGTGGCAAAATACCCCGGACCGATGGCATTGACCTGAATGTTGTACCGTGCCCATTCGGTGGCCATGCTGCGGGTGAGCATTTTTAGTCCGCCTTTGGCCGCGGCATAGGCTCCTACTGTGTCACGTCCCATTTCGCTCATCATGGAACAAATATTGATGATCTTGCCCTTTCGGCGTTTGATCATGCCCCGGACTATATGTTTTGCCATTATAAAGGGCGCTATAAGATCGACATCGATCACCTCTTTATAATCCTCCACATCCATCTCTGCAAGTGGTATTCTTTTAATGATTGCTGCATTGTTCACCAAAATGTCAACGGGTCCAGCCTCCTTTTCGATTTTACTGACGTTTTCGGCAACTTCCCTTTCCTGAGTTACATCAAACAGGTAGGAATGCACATCCAAACCATAATCCTTGTAATCTTTTAAGGCTTTTTCCATTCTTTCGGGAGAGTGGCCGTTTATGATCAGGTTCGCTCCGGCATCTCCCAAGCCTTTGGCCATGGCCATTCCCAATCCGTGGGTGGCGCCAGTGAGTAAGGCGTTTTTGTCTGACAGATCAAATAATTTTAGTGACATAGAGGAACTTTTTTTAAGTAAATGTAAAAAATAATCGTCTATTACGAATGGGTGAGGATACATAATTTTACCATGAACATTTACCCTATGAAATCTGCAACTGGAAACCTTCACAACAAGGCAATGGATAAAGCATGCGGGTTCCAGTACGCCATGAGGCGTACACT
>JBKGZA010000300.1:0-2679 GCA_046545815.1 Bacteroidales bacterium | reverse complement strand
TTAAATAATCAATAGAAACGGAAAAAACAATTGTATGAAGAGTTTACCTGAGAAAACCGTTGAACGATTGAGTGTTTACAGAAGAACACTGCTTAATTGCCTGGCTGAGGGAAAAGAATATATTTATTCCCATGAGATAGCCAATTTGCATAACATAACCGCTGTTCAGGTCAGAAGAGATATCATGCTGATAGGTTACTCCACCACTCTGAAAAAGGGATATGACGTACGGGCCCTTATTGAATTGATTGGAGAGATACTCGATTCCCAAAGAGGACTGAATGTTGCAGTGGTTGGTATTGGTAACCTTGGCCGCGCCATCACAGCCTATTTTAAAGGTAAAAGATCAAGGCTTCAGATCGTTGCAGCTTTTGATACCGATCCTGAAAAGATCAACCGGGTAATTTCCGGCGTAAAATGTTATTCTATGAATGATCTTCAGAAGATTATTAATGAAAAACAGATTAGCGTCGCCATTCTTACCGTACCTCCTGATTATGCTGCGAAAGTATCAGAAGCTTTGGTGTATTGCGGCATAAAAGGAATACTTAATTATACCTCTGTGCCCGTAAATGTACCTTCAGATATTGTGCTGGAAAATTATGATATGATTACTTCCCTGGAAAAAGTGGCCTATTATGTAAAGCAGAAACTTGGTGACGACAGTAAGGTTTTTTCCGAAGAGTAATTATTGGTTATTTTTGGACGCTTTGAATTGGAATAGTTGATCTATGCAAATACACAGGAGTTTTGAGCACCTGGGCGAAATACGTAATCCTGTGGTTACCACAGGTACGTTTGACGGGGTCCATATTGGCCATAAAACCATATTGAACAGGCTAAGGAAATTGGCTGATGAGATTAACGGAGAAACTGTGCTGATAACCTTTCATCCCCATCCCCGTATGGTGCTTTATCCGGAAAAAGCCGGTAAAAACCTTAAATTGATAGCCACTCAGCGGGAAAAAATTGAGTTACTGAAACAAACAGGACTCGATCATTTGGTCATCATAGAATTTACCATAGAATTCTCAAAAATTACTTCCTATGGGTTTGTGGAAAATATTCTTGTAGGCAAATTGAACGCCAAACGCATCGTAGTTGGTTTTAATCACCATTTCGGCCATAACCGGGAGGGTGATTATGCTTATTTATATAAGTTGGCCGGTGATCATGATTTTGAAGTAGAGGAAATACCCGAGCAGGATGTGGAAAATGAAACGGTCAGTTCTACTATAATACGAAAAGCATTGCACAATGGGCGAATTCAAAGAGCCAATGCTTATCTGGATCACTTTTATATCATGATGGGTGAACTCAGTGACGGACATCCACGTTGCCGCGAGATTGGCTTTCCTACCTATAAGTTGAACATCGAGGAGGATGTTAAACTGATCCCACCTGAGGGCGTGTATGCTATAAGCCTTGTCTGCTCAGAGTACAAATATAAAGGCATGTTGAATGTCAAGCAGTTCGGAGATAAAGAAAAGGTGAGCGTGGAGGTTCATCTTTTTGGTCATGATCATGAACTGGAATTGAGAGGTAAAATCGTAACCATTCGTTTTCATAAGCGTATGCGGGATGAGTTACAGATTGATGAAGATCAGGCATTACACAAACAATTGGAACGGGATAAGGATGAAATCCAAACGTTGATTTATTAATGGCTAATTGATTAAATTCAAGATAGTTGGCTGGGCATTTCGGTTTATTTTGCTCCGCTGGGTTCGCCTTTGTTAAAAAAATGCTTTTATTTATACCTGCATCATTAGAAAATCCATTTTATCTTGAAATCTTATAATGACCTTGAAATTATACAAGGCATCCGGAAGAGAGACAATAATATACTGGAATACTTGTATAATGAGTTTTTTGGTTTAATTCATGATGTGGTGTCTCAAAATAATGGAAGTGAGGATGATGCACAGGATGTTTTACAGTAAGTCATTATTCTGATTTATAAGGAGATCAGAAATGAGTCACAGGAATTGAATTCTTCCTTTAAAACCTATTTGTACTCAGTATGCCGCCATTTATGGATACGTGAATTACACAACCGCAATACAGAAACACAACATATACTGAATTACGCCAGGGATGATGCTGAGTTTACTGATTCTATGGATGCTGAATCAGAAAGATGACATTGCAGCAAGCCTCTATTCTGGAATATCTTACATGGAAATTCATAAGTACAGCAAAGCCAGCGACAAGTTTGCTACAGTTATTCAGGGTAAAGACAACCTTTTTCTTCACCAGGTCAAATGGTATATGGCTATGTGTCATGTTAAACTGAATAACAAGGAGAAAGCTTTGGCACTACTCGGCGAGCTTTCTCAGGAGAGCTCTTCTTTCTTTATGATATCCAACAGGGAGTTGATCAACCTGAAATATATAAAGGCTGTTTTCAGCGACGAGGTCGTGATGGTAAACAATAAATCCATAAAATTGAGTGGCAACAGAAAAAAGATGCTGGTCAAAAAAATCTGGGAAAAGGCGGGGATATAGGATATTAAAGCATGAATGCATGATGCGGGAATGATACTACGACGTAAGCTGAGGCTTAAACATATTGAGAAAAAAGTGCTGGATACGCAAAGCAGGTGTAGTTGGTGTCGGTTCACGTGTCTCGGGTTTCAGCTTTGACTGAATCTCCGTGACGCAAACTTCTGTGGACGC
>JBKGZA010000299.1:0-2682 GCA_046545815.1 Bacteroidales bacterium | reverse complement strand
CATCCCTACTTACCGATTATTCCCAACCGATAAATGAAGAACAGATATGGGCCATCTGGGAAGGGAAGGCAAGAGTTAAAAGATAATTTTATTAATCTTTTTCAAACAAACAACAAATAGGGTTAGTACCTTACCGGTCAAATTCTTGCTTTTTTTGGCAACCCAGAATCAAATCAAAATCTTAATATCTGGTATAAAATACCAATTGAGATTTTTCTGCTAACCTTAAGTAGAGACGCCATGCATGGCGTCTCTACTGCATTATATCGTATGCAATTTTGTTTTAGTAATCTGTGAGTCCGGTCTAATTGGTTATGTATATTATATCCCTTAATTTTGCATGGTTATATATTTCAAAGGAGAGACATGATAGCATTGATTTGCTATCACCTTTAGATTGGGCATGACATTCATATAATAACGAAACAGGATAAAGTAGATATACGCTATGAAATCAGCAGATGCACTGAACCAGATACTCAACCGCATCGACGGGAAAGGCTACAAGGCATACAAAGACATTCAGGGAAGCTATGATTTTGAAAAAGAGGGTTACACCCTGCATATTGATTATGTGCAGGGTGATCCTTTTGCCTCCCCCAGTAAGGCACGGATCATTTTACCACAAAATATTGCACAATTCCCGGAATATACTTTTCATAACAAAAGCCGTGAAGTGGCTGCACGGGATTTTATCACCCGCCGTTTTGCAGATGCCATCCGGAAGCACTCAAAAGGAAGCCGTGGATCGGGAAAAAGCGGCAAGGTATCCATTGATCAGCCGGGACAGGAAATACTGGAAAGAACCTCAGCATTTACAGATGAGAATGAAGTGGAAATCCGCTTTACTATCGGACTGCCCGCTTTCGGAAGAAAGATCGCCGGGCGTGAAGCCAAGAATTTGTTTTTTAACGAACTGCCGGAGATCGTCAATGAATCACTGATCTGTGAAAGACTGGATCAGGAGGCTCTGCAGAAGCATATTGAAACCAATGAGGATGCCGACGCTGCAAGAGATGTCCTCCGTGAAAACGGATTGATTGCTTTTATAGCTGATAAATCTGTCCTTCCGAGAAAAAGCGGCATCGATCCACGACCCATGCCCAAAGAAGAAGTGATCCCGTTTGAAAGTCCCGATTCCATGCGCTGGGAACTGGAGCTTCCCAACCGTGGAACAATTACCGGCATGGGTATCCCTGAAGGCATTTCCCTCATTGTGGGAGGGGGATTCCACGGCAAGTCCACATTGCTTAATGGAGTGGAAGAAGGAATTTACAACCACGTTCCGGGCGATGGCAGGGAGTTCGTGGTTACTGACCCGGCAGCGGTAAAAATCCGTTCTGAAGACGGCAGAAGGATTGAAAAGGTAGATATCTCTCCCTTCATCAACAACCTCCCCCTGGGAAAATCCACCGAAGCGTTCTCCACCGAAGATGCCAGCGGAAGCACCTCACAGGCAGCCAACATTGTGGAAGCCATTGAAGTAGATGCCCGGGTATTGCTGATCGATGAGGACACTTCGGCCACCAACTTCATGATACGTGACCAGCGCATGCAGCAACTGATCCATAAGAACGAAGAACCGATCACCCCATTCATTGATAAGGTAAAACAGGTATACCGTGATCTCAATGTATCCACCATATTGGTGATGGGAGGCTCCGGTGATTATTTCGATGTGGCCGATAATGTGATCGGCATGAACAATTACAAACCAGAAGATCTGACCGATCAGGCCAAACAGATCAATCGTGAGGTGGAGACCAAAAGAACGGAAGAGGGAGGCGAGCAGTTCGGTAAAATTAACCCGCGCAAACCAATAGCTAACAGTATCAAGCCTGAAAAGGGCAAAAAGGGTAAAAAGATCAAAACCCACAGCAGGCATTCCATACAATTTGGAACGTACCACATTGACCTCAGCTCGGTGGAGCAACTGGTAGATTCCAGCCAAACCACCGCCATTGGAGAAGCGCTGGTATATTCCAAAAAATATATGGACGGAAATCGGATTATGAAAGACATCCTAGATCTCATTTTCCAGGATATAGAAGAAAAAGGATTAACGGTAATCGGAAATTCGAAGAGTGGTAATTATGCATATTTTAGACGCTTTGAACTGGCCTGTGCGCTGAATCGCCTTCGCTCATTAAAGATACAACAATGAATCAACTAAGCTTTGCCTGAAGCCAGGGAATCTTTTTTCGAATCAATTCATGCTTTGCTTAAACATTTGAAGTCTGGAATAAATCATCCGGATACTAAAGAAACGCAATGACAGCTTATTTTAAACAATGACAGATCAACGTGAATCAATGATGTCTTAATTTAAATCAATTGCGTACTGAACTGAAACAATGGCAGGGTATACTGAAACAATGACATATTGGTGTGAAACAATGGCATATTGATCTGAATCAATGGCAGGTCAGAGTGAATCAATGGCATATCGGGGTGAATCAATGGCAGGTTAAGCTGAATCAATTACATCTACGGACATAACAATTGCAGCATGAACTGAAGCAAATGAATCTTAAAGTCGATCAATTGAGGCTTAAGAGGAACCAATTTAAAACCGTAAATTCTCAGGAAGCTCTATAAATGATACAGGGGATTGTTCAGCTAAATAATGAATAATGGTTAGATTATCGGCCGGGTTATCAGTTCCCGGAAAAAGGGTGTAAA
>JBKGZA010000298.1:0-2741 GCA_046545815.1 Bacteroidales bacterium | reverse complement strand
AGTGTCTGCCCGTCAAGCTCCGTATTGTACTCTTTCAACGGATCTTCTGCAGGACCTGAGATAACGTCCCCATCGATTTCATATTCTGATCTATGACAGGGGTAATCAACAATCTCTTTATCAGCATTGTATTCAATATCACATTGCAGATGAGTACAAATCTTTGACAGTGCGAAGTATTCATCATTGCCGAGATAAGCTATGATGATATCATTTTCGTAAACATAACCTCCCTCTTCCTGTAAATCGCTGTAATCATCGGCAGTGAGGTCGATGTTGAAATCCTCTTTATCATCAGAGTTACCGTCTCCGTTGTCATTGGAACCGTCGTCTCCATCAGAATCATCATCCTCATCAGGCTAAACTTCTGATTCTTCACATGCATTGAAAACCATCGGAGATAGGATCGTAACTCCTGCTCCGATACCAACTTTAATTAAAAACTCTTTACGTGTCATGGTCATTCATAAACATCGATTATAATTAAATACAGCCATCATGGCCATCAATTAGGTACTGTAATATCATTCCCCATAATCATTTAATTGAAAATTACCTTCATAAGATTTTTAAACTCCTAAAAGAGAAACACAAAGAAAGGTATATATGTTCAGTAAAAATTTTTATCTAATTGGAATAGGCATACAAAAAAGTATTTATTAAATACCTGATAAAATTAATCCACTCAGGTGTTCGTAATTGTACAGCTTGTGCCCATTATCGTTCACTTTTTCCTTTCTTCATTTCCTGGCATAATTTTCATTACCAACAATTTAATGAAAATGGTACAAAAATTGAATCTTTTCATCGTCATTCTGATTTATTAACCATTTAATTTGAAAATAAATGAAGGTTGTTTTCATTCTGCTGGCTGTAATTATCATCGCTGCTGTTGGCATTTATGCATACTATGGCGGATTCAAAAAAATCTCGCTACAAATTCGGGAAGAAGGCGGGGAAACTTTGGTTTATGAGGAGGTAAAAGGGGATTACAAAAATACTGCTGCTGTTATGGACAAGATTTATTATTCCCTTTTGAACGATGAAAATATAGAGACTTTCAAAGGCTTTGGTATTTATTATGACGATCCGAAAAAGGTAGATAAGGAAAAGCTTCGTTCCGAGGCCGGTTGCATTCTGGAATATGCCGACAGGGATAATTTCAGAGAATTTGAAAAGCAATATCAGCTAAAAACTTTCCCTAAAAAGCAATATCTTACAGCCGAATTTCCCTGGAAAGGGAAGATGTCTGTCATGTTCAGTATCTTAAAAGTTTATCCTGCCCTGAACAAGTATGTCCGGGCAAACGGATACGATGTGGATACTGCTGTTATGGAGATTTATGACATTCCCAACGGAAAAATCCTCTACCGTAAGGATTTAAAATCAGCACAGGAGCAATAACAATACCATTTAATGCATAATAAAATGACTACGGCCAGCGGTGGGGCATTGCAGCAGCCTTGACCGACGGGTCCAAAACACTGCGTGGGATTACAGAACATTTCAAAATTCTGACGAGGAGGTTTGGCTTCTTCTAAGGAGGGGATCCGTTAACAGCCAGGTTCATCAGGTCTTTCATATTTTACATCTCATTGTGGTGTTTGTCCTAAGCATGGGACGATTATCGTTTATCCGTAAAAAACCGTTTCATGCCCCTCTGTGAATGAGGTCATACTAGCAATGTTTTTAGGAGCATTGAGCTGGCACGCTTTATTAAAGTGAGCCCTGAACGCCCTCCTGATCCGTTATACCTGTCCTACATATCCTCATTATTAAAATATTTCGGGTACATCATACTCAAAAGTCTGCACATGAAAGCAGGCATAGGTATGTTCCCCTTCTTCCAGCAGCCAGGAGGCCTCAACGGTACCCGGCACATTCATTCCATTGACTTCCTGATAGTCGCTGAGTCTTCCTTCCCATTTTTCCAGCCGATCTTCGTTCATGTACCTTTCGGTTTCCAGCCGGGTGATTTGACCTTTCTGGTTGAAATGTACGGTATAAAAAACCGATTGGCCCTGCCAGTCAAAGGTTACCTTGGCTGTATTTTCATCCACAGCTGTCCATTGAATGCGCTCACCGGGCAAAAGGTTGGTGGGCATCCAAACGCTTTCCCCCAGCCATCGCAGCAGCTCTGCCTGATCAACCGTTGTTCCCTTGCTGTTGACAATTCGCAGAAAACCGAGAAGGTAGACCGACAAATTGCCTTTATTGGAAACATAGGAATCACGGGCAGTAAAAGCCTTTGTTTTGCCGATCCATACAAAGCCCGGAGGCTGAGCAGTGAAGTATTGTTCGCCTTTTATATCCACCCAATCCTTCCCCTGCCCGGTTTTGAACTGTCCCGTATGTTTCAATCGTAATTGACTAAGATGAGACTGGCCATCTTGCAGCGCATATTTAAAGTAACGCTGCACAGGCTCAGGAAGACCCTTTAGATGTTCGTAACGGAATGTTTTATTTTTCAGAGATTTGGATTGTCTATAGAGCTCATTTATCTGTTTGGTGGATGAACAACTGGATAGTGTCATAATGATGCTGATTGGAATTATTATCTTCATAAAAATAATTTGAAATTTTAATGTATGTTGAATCCGTCATAATATTCTTCGACAATCTGCATGATTCTATCACCAACTATTCTTAAATAATTCTGATGCAATATAATTTCATTTATTTACGAGTTCAGGTTAGTTAAACGAGAGGGATACCATTACCACATGTGTAAAAATATGGGC
>JBKGZA010000297.1:0-2776 GCA_046545815.1 Bacteroidales bacterium | reverse complement strand
ATTCTTAATCTTCCTTCTTTTTCTTTTATTGGTCCAACACCACCGTTCTTCCTGAATTTCCCGTTTTATCAAAGGCCTTTAGCTTGATCGTTGCCGATTCATCCACCTCAACCGGAGCGCTGTAAATTTCGCTGTTGGTATCCGGCTCTGTTCCATCCAATGTATAACGGATGGTTAATCCCGGAAATTCCACATTGGCTTTGAGCTGTTCGTCTTCAATCACTGCTCCGGGCATGGGTATCCGGTAATTAAACCCGCCAAACAGGTAATTTAACCGTGGCAATTCCCGGCTGGCCAAAGTATTTGTAAAGCGGTTCCAGCCATTTTGTTTTTCCTGTGTGCGTTGTTCTCTGTTGTCCATGCCTTCCCATGCTTCCGCCGACCAGCTTCTTTGTGCAAGTCCGAATAGTTTGGGCAATGTATAATATTCCAGCATTTCAGCACCTTTGATGGTCTCACTCCAAAGCTGACCCTGTAGGCCGAGAATGTTACCGGCGGCTTCCGGTTTCAGCCGTTCCATATTCTGATATCTTTCGTCGTCCTGATCAATGGTTTTAAATAAGTCAAAAGGCGCAAACTGCCAGGCATCTTTGGTATCTACAAAACCGCCCCAATATAGCCCGGGTTCATAAGGTGCCGGATTGTAAGCCAGGTCGAAATAAAGGTTCTGAACATTACACAAAACCACCGGGTACCCCCTGTTAGCCATACGGTAACCCAGGTTCAGGGCATCGCCGAGGCTGTTCCATACATAGGGCACTACATCCTTGTCGTTGTAATTGGGGTTGATCTGAAAACCTTCAGTGCCTTTTTTAAGGGCAACTTCTTCCCATCCACCGATTTTGAGCTTTTTTTCACCAAGTATTTTTACAAGCCGGTCGAAAAAATAGGTCTGCAGGTTTCTGGGATCATCTATGTCGGGTAATGAATTCAGCAATTCCCTGCATAAGGGTGAGCCGGCCCACGCTCCTTCAGGAACTTCATCGCCTCCTGTATGGATGAAATCAAATGGTACACCGGCTTCCTCATACATCTCATTGATATCTTCAATCACTGTTTCGTAAAAATCATATACCGATTGACGGGCTACGCATACTACGTTATCATGATAGCGCTGTGCAGATGTATATTTTGAAGTGTCGTTGGGATCAATCAGTCTGTATTTTTCGGCTTCTTTTTCCATGCCTTCATCCATCAGCCTCTCGTAACGGGCTTCCATTGCCTTGATCGCAGCACGTGCATGCGCCGGAAAGTTAACGGTAGGGATGATTTTTATGTGCCTTTTTTGGGCATAGGTGAGGATGTCCTTAAAATCATCACGGGTGTAATATCCTGTTCCGTATGCGTTGTCCACATGAGGTCCAGAGCCGTAAGAAGGATGGAGATGCTCCGATTCTTCCAGGGTATGCCCGCGTTCTGAACCCACTTCGGTTAACTCAGGCAAATCTTCGATCTCAAGCCGCCAGCCCTCGTCCTCGGTGAGCACGAGCTGCAAAGTATTCAGCTTGTAAGATGCCATCAGATCCAGCATCTTCATTATTTCTTCCTTGGTTTGAAAATTCCGGGCCACATCAATATGAAGACCCCTGTAATGGAAACGCGGGGCGTCTTCTATGGTGAGGGCCTCGATTTCAGTACTGCCAGAGGAATTGTCCCTGTAAGCTTCCGGGGGGATTAAAGCCAGCAAGCTCTGTATCCCGTAAAATACGCCCGCATTATCGTTTCCTGTTATTTCTGTGTTTTGACCGGTATTCAATTGGTATACCTCCTTTTGCTTTTCGTTGACCGTCAGATTACCGTTTCTCTGCAGGGAAATATACTGTTGCCGGTCTGAAGGTTTTTGTGTGCTCGTTTCCGGCTTGCTGCCCAAAATGTTTTCCAGACGGGTTGCCAGATATTCCGCTTCGTTTTCCAGGCCATCCCCGTAAAAGATTTGCACATCATTGCTGAGTGTAGTGGTTTTTCCCATTCTTTGGATTTTATTGGGCGAAGGTACCACTGGCATGATATTGCTGGCGGATATTTCCTGGAATTCTTTATTTTCTTCAAAACGCCTGCGTGCCGTTGGTACCGGGTAAGGCAGTTCATCCGAAAACTCATGTTCTTTATGCCAGTTCAGCGGTTTCTGTGTGTAGTTTTTAACATCCACAATGCCTTTTTCATTGCCCCCGCTATCCGTAAAAACAAAATAAGGATTTAGAGGCGTATCGGTTTCCTTCAGCAGCATGCCCTCTGCCTGGTAGGGGATTTTAATGGTTTCACCGGGCTCAAGAGAAAACCCCTGCTCCGGTGTAAGCTTAAACCAGTCGCCGCTGATGTGCTCTATACGGGCCGGTGCATTATCGTTCTGACTGACGCTTCGGGGCAGTTGACTGTAATACATTACCCAGTTGTCGGAATTCATTGTGGCCTCACTGTTGTTCGTGATGGCAAATACTTGTTTGCTTACCTCTTGCTGCCGGGTATAATCGCTCACCAGTTCCCAGGTAACATGAAGCGCATCCCCGGAAGGCAGTTCGTCTTGGGTTCTGTTGCCGGTGCAGGCTCCTAAAATCATAATGGGTAAAAGAATGGATAAAGCATGAATTGTCTTCATTATTTTGAATTTAATGTTAGCAATAAATTTTTTGCAATATACTGATTTCTGTTTGGATTCATAAATATCCGGCGCGGCAAAAAATGGTTTTCCCAAAAATAACAAGTGGAAAATTATCATATTATTATTGAGTTCGGTATAAAAAGCTGGATTTTGGCTGGTAAGGCGCTAAGCGGCTCC
>JBKGZA010000296.1:0-2783 GCA_046545815.1 Bacteroidales bacterium | reverse complement strand
CTTGTCCAATACTTTCCGAACAATTCGTGCCATTTCTTTTCTGTCAACGGGTTTCATAATAAAAGCATCAATATTCTGTCCGAACCCCGATTGAGCAAGTTTCTCGCTAAAGCCGGTGCACAAAATTACCGGGATTTCCGATCGGATCTTCTTGATCTTTTCGATCAATTCATCTCCTGTGATTTTTGGCATGGTCATATCAGTGATGATCATATCAAAATTGTCCGGCTGTGACTGAAATGCTTCTAAGGCCTCAACACTGCTCGTCTTGGCAGTTACTTGATATCCTAATCCCTTTAAAATTTGCTGCAGCATATCCACAATGGGTTTTTCATCATCTACCAAAAGAATGGTTTCGGTTCCAACCGGTACGGATTCTTTTGGCTGAACTGACGAATCCTGCTTTTTTTGATCAACCAAGGGAAGATATACGTGAAATGTAGTGCCCTTGCCTTCTTCACTGTAGACCTTAACATGGCCATTGTGGTTCTTTACAATCCCGTGAACCACTGATAGGCCCAAACCTGTGCCCACATCCTTTTCTTTGGTGGTAAAATAGGGTTCAAAAATGTCATTCCGATATTTTTCCGGAATTCCGCCCCCCGTATCACTTACTGCGATGCGGACATAATCACCATCCGGCATATCCGGATATCCCATAGGAGACATTGAGTCAATAGTGACCCTGCTTACGTCTACATCCAGAAGCCCCTCTTCGTCAGGCATGGCTTGTTTGGCATTTGTTGCCAGATTTACAATTACCTGGTGGAGTTGGGTTGGATCCGCTTCGACAATTAAGTTCTCGGTGCTTATTTTTTCTCTGAACTCGATTGAGCTGGGAATAGTGGAACGAAGCATTTTGAGGGCTTCTTTAATCAAAGGAACAACCGAAACCGGCATTTTTTCCTCTTCTTCTTTTCTGCTGATGGCCAGAATTTGTTTGACCAGATGCGTCGCCCGGTTTCCTGCAGCAAGCACTTCTGACAAGTTCTTATGCAGGAGGGTCTCTTCTTGGACCTCTTCTAATGATAATTCCGTGAACCCCAGTATAACCGACAATATATTGTTGAAATCGTGCGCAACGCCCCCCGCAAGGGTTCCGATCGCCTCCATGCGTTGGGCATGTTGAAGTTGGCTTTGCAGTTCTTTTTCTCTGGATATATCAGTGACAACGCCTTTAAACCCTTTGAATTTTTCATTCTCAAAAATCGGCTTGCTTGAACTCTTCACCCAAACGGGTTCTCCCGATTCAGAAATTATTCTGTATTCAAGAGACTTGGTATCCCCGGTCATAAGCATCCAAAACCGACTGGATACATATTCAAGATCTTCATGATAGATGATATCTTCGAAATTTTTGCCTTTTAATTCCTCGGACGTGTATCCGAATCTTTCGATTACCGGGCTTATGTATGTTAAGTATCCATTTTCATCGGTGCTGAAAATGATATCGTTAATATCTTCTACCAAGCCACGGTATTTTTCTTCGTTCCACCGCAATGACTTTTCTAACTGTTTCTGAGCTGTAGTGTCTCTGACGGTGCTTACCACCCCTCCCTGCCAACCTTTATTAATATCAAGAACGGAAACAGTGTTGTATGTATCTATAATTGTTCCGTCCTTTTTTCGCATTCGGTATTCTGTTTGAAATTTCCCGGTTTTCTCTAACTCCGGTTCTCCAATTTCTCCAAATTGTTTGTACATCTCGGGATTCACGTGCAGAATCTCGGTTGTTCTTCCGGCCAGGTCATTTGATTTATAGCCGAAAATTCTCTCAACTGCAGCATTGCAGGTTGATATGATTTGCCTGTGGCCCGGGCCGATCACAAAAACCGCTTCTTCTATGCTGTCCAATGTTTCGGTCAGCAGCGTTTTTGTTTCTTGCAGTTCGATTTGGGTTCGTTTTTGATCAGTGATGTCAACAGCTATTCCGTTGAGATAAAAGGTTTGTCCTTTTTCTGGAACGGGAAGGAGTTGTACTTGATACCATCGTTTTCCATGAAGGGTATCCATTTCAATATCAAAAGAAAATTCTTGTTTTCTTTGAATTGTTTCATTTAAAATCCGGCCGATTCTCTTTTGCTCTGATTCGTCAAGGAAAGATTTAAGCTTCGATGAATCTTCCTGGATTTGGGCGGATGTAAGACCTATCAGCTCTGTAATCCGGTCACATACGTAAACAGGCAGCAAGCCTTTTCCCTTCTGGAATTCTAACTGGAAGATGACCCCGGGAGTATGCTCAGTAAGACTGCGGAAAATTTCATATGCTTTTAGCTTATCCTCATGGTTCATATGGACGCCCTCTCAAAATGTATTCCGGTTTCTGTTAATTACCGATAAAAAATAAGATTTTTTTCATGCTTTTCCACCTAATCTTTTATTGTTCCTGATTCGAAACCACCAAAATGTATAGCGTTCAAAACATGCTATTGTATGACATCGGACTCGTGTATAGTTTCGGTCGGTCTTCCTGAAAAACTTGGTTCAATTTCAACGCATAACCTCCGGCCGAACCTGAAGAGGACTTTCAATTTGACCCGGGATTTGAAAAGTATAAAGAAAAATGAACTTGACCCCCATTCCAGGTTCATTGCCAGGAAGGAAACCAAAAAATTTTGCTCAGCGGCGGTTGCCAGCTTACACTTCACCCGGCCGAGGCCGAAACGGCGTTCTGCCTACCCGTATTTGCGCAACCTCATTTTTCGCACCTGTTCATCTTCATATAATCAGCAAAGAGTACTATAACGAACCTGCTTGAGGCGAGGTGAGGAATCCGGCTATGC
>JBKGZA010000295.1:0-2785 GCA_046545815.1 Bacteroidales bacterium | reverse complement strand
TTGCATACCATATAGAAATGAGATTTGGATAATCTTTCAAGAGGCCGCAGGCTTTCTTGCTTTTCCGGTTTCCTGGCTCATCCTTTTTTTGTTTGAAAATTATTAAAGATAACATCCCGCTAAACCGGGGTGCTAAGCTCATGGTGCAACTGGGGATGTTTATCCGGAAATAATAATACATTCCGATAACCCAGGTACAAACTGGACCGAAAACACCAAAATAAATAACATCTTATGGACAACCGGCCGGAGATTTCCAAAAATCATTGCTGAAACCCATGCATCATAGCTGGGTTCCCGGAAGTTCCCGTTACATTTCCATATTGTGAAAGAAAAGACATGACCTGTTTTATTTCCCCGGGTTGCATATAGGTATGGCGCTTGAAATCTATATAATCACTCACTGCGTTATTATTTGTGAGCATCGAATAGGCAGCCCAGTCAAAAAGTTGCCAGCCCAATCCTCTCACAATAGTAGCTCTGTCAATTTCCTTTTCAAATAATGGTTTACGTTTCCCATCCAGGTGCCTGAAGCATATTCCCATAATACCCCAAAAGTTATGATTATTATAATCAACTATATGAGCTAACTCGTGACCAATGATTCCGATCTGGGCATTAAAGGGCACATCTTTAAGGTGTATGCCTTTAAAATTTTCATCATTATTGATGAATACCACATACTTCCGTTTTGAAAACAGAGATAATGGAACAGGTCTTGCAGCCATTGTTGTAGCTTCTTTCGAATATTTAAATTCAATCTTTATATCCTTTAAGTCCGGGTAATACGATAAGGCAATTAATGCAGGCGCTATCAATTCCTCTACAAATACTTTATTATTTCCATAAATTTCCCTTAAACTGTCAACCTGAGCCCTGGAAGGACGCTCAAATTCCCGGACAAACGAATGATTTGAAACCAGAGGCAATGTTGCCTGCCGATGTATTCCGCAACTGGAAATCGCGACAACTGTAACCAACAGAAAAATTAAAACTTTATGATGTCTGTACTTAACAATCGTATGGTTCGCCTGATCTTCCATATAAACTTACTTAACTTATCTGTCTCTGTCTTATCAATTGGTACGGATTTGTATTATTTTGGTTTCTTTATTGTGATTTATATCTTCAAACATAACGGCATCAGCGGCAATGGGCGGGAATATTTCCCATAAGCCTCACTGCCTGCCAGGCACGGCTGGATGGTTTTGCCACGCACCCCCTTTGATCCCTCCCAAATAGCGGGATCAGACTCAATTAGCAATTAGTCGTGGCTCACTCCAAATAAGCATAGCACCCGGCTTCAGCCGGGTGATTAAAAGGCATATCGATTCATTCAGCCCGCTTTAGCGGGTTTTTACACGGATCAACCACAGGCCAGGTTGTCGGGCATACCCCTTAAAGATCCCGCTCCAGATAAAGTAAACAGCGTCGCAGCAAAGGCACCGACCAGGGACACATCCTTGTTTGATTCGCAAAATCACTTGGCCTCTCTTCATTTCCCCCACCCGCGCCCCTGACCCCTTAAGGGGAATCCCACCCACTCAAACCTATAAGGTCTGTCAGTTCCTCTCTGATGTGTAAAACCTTTGGATTTTGTGCGGGAAGGAATTCTACCGCCTGTAAACATGCTAATAAAATAGCCTGTGGAACCATACCGCTATTATTCTACAGACCGATTAGGGGTGAGCGCGGTAAAGAGGTGTCAACCCGCCAGACCATCATTTTTTGACCCCGGTCCAAATTATCCCTACTCCCCAACCCGTAGCTCCCTGGATGGCTCCAACAAATTATTTTGATTTAACCACTACCACCACCCCCATCACTGCATAATAAATGCATGTGGCCAGAACCTTTTTACCGGCAGCCTCAAGCATCTTTTGATAGGTTAAAAGTTGAGGGCCATAAATCCCTGCATAGTGATCATCCTTCTGATCTGTAATTTTATTAATTCCTCCCTGGTAGCTCTTGTAATCCACTACAACAACACCGTTTTGGGTTTCCCATACCAGGTCAATGCTCCCGCGGATGACCTGCCCGCCATCAGTAAGATTTTGCAGGGGTAGCTCTTTATATATCCTTGCAGCAGTTCCGTACCGGTTTTCCAAAAACTGGTAGAGATTCTCAACGGAATTCACGATCTCCTTCGGATTGGTAAAAACAGACCACATGTTCAGGGTTTTGAGAATGCTTTCTGTTTTGGCATGCGCATCATCTTCCTCCCGATTGTAGGAATAATAAATATAATGCAGGCAATTCCCGATATCTGCATCATCCGTGTTTTGACCGTCTTTCAGGCTGATGCGTTTCATGAAATCTTTCAGCATGTCCACATCAAAGGTTGAATCTTCCGATATTTTACTGGGACTGATGTAGCGTTCTTCAAAGCTTTTATGTTCCAGTGGCCTGGTGAGCTTTTTGGGTTGTTCTTCATCCTGTATGCCTTCAAAATCGGGATCACCTGTTATGATTTCGAATTCGGAATATTTCCCCGTATCCCATATATCAATTTTATTACCGGTGTTAAGGTCGGGTCTTACTTCTTTTCCTCCAGCATTTTCAATCCACTTGAGGGAATTCTTTTTATAAGAAATGGTAACAAGGAAATCACGTGCTCGGGTCACTCCAACATAAAGGAGGCGCTTCAACTCCTCCCGGATCTTGCCTTCAATCAACTTATATTCAGGCTTCTCCTGTATATATTTTTTTAAATCTTCAGGAAGCTTATCGTTCGCACCCATGAACCAGGGCAGCAATTGTATGTATCTTTCGGGAAAAAGGTTTT
>JBKGZA010000294.1:0-2795 GCA_046545815.1 Bacteroidales bacterium | reverse complement strand
AACAGGAGAAACGCATTTCCTGCGAGATAAAGGATAATGATCAAAAAACTCTCCCAGCCTATCTTGCCTATACCTTTCTGCTCTCGGTGCAGCAAACCCAATATCAGTGCACTAACCATCAACATGGTCAGTGCGACAATAAAAAACTGGTTCTGAGTGATCGCGTGCAATATACTGCCTTTGCTATAGGCAATATCAGCAAAGGCTATAAAAAGCACATCAAAGGTGTTTCCACCGATAATATTCCCAACGGCAAGAGTAAGAGCATGCTGGCGCACTGCAGCAATGGAAACGATCAATTCAGGTAAAGAAGTAGCAACAGCGGTAAATAATGTGCCAACGAAACTTTCAGAAAGACCTGTCTGACCGGCAATGGCGATCCCCGATTTGGCAACCGCATAACCCGATGCAGCTACAATAAGGGCCAGGACAACAAATCTCGTCACAACCTTACTTAAACTTAGATCTTTGATATGACTTTGATCAGGAACGTCTTTTACAGTTTCCAGGGTTATCCGGGGTCTCCACATGGGATTATCCTTTGCTGAAGAGATAAGCTTAGAGCCGACAAGATAAAGGATGATGATCAAAATGGAAAGGGGATGTACATGAAGTACAGAAACCTCCGGACCGGAAAATCCGATCAGGACAACAGACAACAAACCTATCAGCAGCACTCCATACATCAGATTGGCAAAGGAAGCAGCAGCATGTTCCAGATTTCCCCGTTTATAGGAAATATCGGCAATAGAGAGAAAAACAGTCTGAGCCGCAATTCCACCGATGGCATTGCTAATGGCCAGCTCCGGATGATCATCGAAAGCAGCCACCACAGAGGTAATGATACCTGATAAAGAAGTAACGGCACCTAGAAATATGGCCCCAAAAAGGGCTTCGCCTAAACCGGTCAGGTCAGCCAGTTGATCTGCTGTACGTGTAAGCCGTGTACCTGCTATCGCAATAACGACAGTAGAAAAAACAAAAAGTATGATGGCCAAAGAAAGATCCATTACACCAAATTTTTTTCAAAAATACCCAAACGTTTTGCTTTTACAAGAAGCCTTCAAGAAAATAATATTGTTCATCATTCAATTAATTTTAGAAACAGAAAAGATAGCATATCACAAATCAATTTCTTATCTTTGTAATGAAGCGTTAGCAGGTGTCAAAATGGAGCGTTACCTTAAACAACTGATCAATGACATGCGTGAATCCGCACGTCATGTTCCTGATGAAGACCTAAGTGTGTTCTTTGGGAATGATGACGATGACAACCTTCCTGTTTCTGAAACATATCAGCATGGGCCCAAAAGAAAACTTTCAGAAATAGTAGGTATCCCCTCCATGTGCTTCCCTCCTGAAAATCAACTTCACGTCAGGCAAATCGAAATCCTGGCCGTAGAGATGGAATTGTTGCTAAATGCTTATTATTTCTTTCCCGATTTTCCGAAAGGCTTACCGGCCCGGTTAAGGTACCAGCAATTAACCAGAATATGGGACGACGAGCATGTGTTTCTCACCAATGGCGAAAATCATCTGGAATTTTGTGACTATGATGAATCCAATTGTCCCTTCCCCGGCTACTGTGACATTTGTTCCCAAATTAAAAAATACAGGGACAATGATGAAGATGAAGACTTATCCGACATGAAATACGACCCTTCATTTGATCTCGATAACTGGGAAGATATGGAAGAAAAGGCTCATCCTGGACGATTCAACCCCCAGCTAACCAACAGCTTCATTCCCTCTATATACAATTACTGTGATGGCTGGTGTGAACGTTGCCTTTTCAGAAAACGCTGCAGGTATTATTACAATGATAAAACAATATTTGGGCGGGAAGCGTATCATCTTACCAAAAAAGAATTTTTGAAGAGCATACGCCATATTCTTGAAAAAACCCGATTCTTCCTTGAAAGAGAGATCAGAAAAAGAGGCATTGAACTGAAAGATACAGACAATGCGTCTTATAAACAAATACAGAATAAGATTAAAAATCATCCCCTGGTCAAGGCGGGAAAAAAATACTCCCTCAGGGTAAGCCAATGGTTATTTGATCACCGTGATTATATACAACAAAAATTAGACAGGCAGCGCATAACACACAGGAAGCAACAGTTGTTTGAGGATATTGAGCTTATCCACTGGGATCATACTATAATTCCGGCCAAGATAAGCAAAGCCATACATGGCTTAATTAATGAAGGAGAAATATGTGTTGTTGAGGATGCAAATGGTTCGGCTAAAGTGGCTCTGATTCTTGCGGACAGGTCGCTGAAAGCCTGGCAGGAATTACTTGAGGCATTTCACGAAAAAGAAGATGAAATCTTTAAGATCATCAACCAGCTGAAAAATCTCAGGAACGATATTCTGGAAGATTTCCCCAATGCTCCAAAGTTTCACCGTCCCGGATTTGATGACTGATCATTATCGCCAGGATTTTTAACATTAAACAGGCGGCACATTTCATTTACATCCCCTTCCATTATGATTAAAGTAAAAAATACCCCCTTCATTTAGCACAGGTTCATGAAGGGGGCTACGATCCCTTACCAGGCTTTAATTTCTAACCAAAAATAGTTGGGGACCGTATTTATCTTTAAAGATGTATCATCTAATATGTGGTACACTCTTTTATGTTATAAACGAAAAAAATTTACAAATTATATAAAAATACCTGTAACTATTAATTTTCATTTAGACCAGGCTAAATATAACGACTTGGCAGACAGATGTGATTTCAGAATCAACCAAACAAAACGGGCTGTCAATTAAGTTGAACAGCCCGTTTC
>JBKGZA010000293.1:0-2799 GCA_046545815.1 Bacteroidales bacterium | reverse complement strand
CTTACCCGGTCGTATTCCTTATTGACTGCTTTTTCACCCCAGCGGTCGATTACGGCTTTCAATGCCTCGTTGGATTCCGGGAACCGGCCCTTGTCATCGGTCTCGATGATCCAACTATGGAGTATGGTACGCAATTCACCCAAAGCCATGGCATGTTCGCGTTTGTGTGAATGCACCAGGTTATTGGTTTCATGCGGATCATTCTTCAGATCGTATAGTTCTTCTGCCGGCCGTTCATCGCTCACAAATCTCGATTGAACGTCATTGAGCTCACCTTCCCTGTGCAATCTTTTCAGGACTTCCATATACTCCAGCCCGTCTCGGTATTGGGGCTGCAGATAGGGTCGGTCCGTCATGAAGTTGCGGATGTATTTGTAGCGGTCGGTTACAACAGCCCGGATCCTGTCAATGGTATAATCGCAGCGGTCGCGGGCGGCTATTACATACTCACGGTTGAAATCCTTATCAAACATATTTTTTCCATGCATATGGTCAGGTATATCAATGTCCGCTAGTTTCAGCGTGGTGGCGCTGATGTCAATGCCACTGACCAGATCCTCCCTTGCCTGATTTTTGGGTATGCCTGGTCCTGCGATGATCAGGGGTACGTTAATGCCTCCTTCATAGAGGAATTGTTTGTGCCTGGGCAGCCGCATACCGTGATCCGAGAAAAAGAACACGATGGTATTCTCGTAAAGCCCGTCCTCCTTTAATTGGGTTATGATGTTTCCAAGGATTTCATCCATTTTGAGAATGGTGTTGTAATGATGGGCGATCTCTTTACGATATACAGGATGATCCGGATAATAAGGAGGCACGGAAACTTCATCCGGACTGACCACCTCGGGGGGATTGCTATATTTTCCTCCCGTTAACTGAATCTGACCGAAGAATGGCTGTCCGTCATCACGACCAGTCCATTCGGTACCTTCATCGGCGCCTTTAAAGCCATTTTTTCCTCCCTTTTGGTCATAAAGGTCTTCGTTTGAAAAGACAAAGTTGTAATGGTTTTTCCCTTCGTTGAAAGTATAATAACCCGCTGCTTTAAATATTTCAGGAAGAGTTCGTATACCCAAATGATTGGGGTCCCAGTTTTCCATTTCGTTTCCCCGCCATACCTTAAATGAACTATAGTGTTCATGGGCTCCGATGGATGTTTGATACATTCCGGTGATCAAAGCCGACCGCGTAGGAGTGGAGACCGGGGATGGCATATAGGCCCGGTCAAACCTGACGCCGTTCTCAGCCAGTTCATCTATATTGGGCGTATTAACTACCTCATCTCCGTAACAGCTCATCCACGGATTGGTGTCCTCCAGATAAACCCACAAAATGTTGGGATGCTCCTTTCCCTCTTTGGGTATGGGAGAGTGAGAGGTTTGGGAAAAAGCCGATTGAGCTAAAGGAGGGATGGTCAGCAGACCGGCAGTCATAAGCCACTTTTGATTTATTAACTGATTTATTAAATTTTTTGCATCTTTTCGATCTTGCAATGATTTTGTTTTAAAGGTTCTCATATTTTCGGGATTATACGTTTGAATGATTTTTCAATTTGTTAATTAGAGCGGATTATTTGCAAAAAGGTCACTCATATGCCCATTTACCAGCTTCATTGGAATATGCTTCCAGGAGAATTTCTGCCTCCAGAAAATGGTCTGAAGGGGGTCGAATAGACCTTCCCTCCCTCTATAATTCTTTAATCCAGATATTGCGGAACTGAACCAAACTGGAAGCCGGTTTCAATTTTCCTGTTTCTTCGTCCACTCCGCCGTGATGCTGTAATCCGATTGGTCCTGTAGTATCCAGGCCGGGGAAAAGTGCATTGTCGATTACCACAATTCCATTGTTCACCACGGTAATGCGGTCTCCTTTAACGGTGATATCAAATGCATTCCACTCTCCAACCGGTTTGTCTGCATTTTCTTTGGGTACTGCCCCTGCCCGCACTTCGGCAGGCAGTGACTGATCATTCCGAACCGACCACAACTCTCCTGATCCGGCCGGCCAGCACCATAAATTCGTCTGTCCGGCACCTTTTAAGAGTATGCCTGAGTCGGCATTGGGCATGGCTTTCCTGTATACATTTCCGTCCTCGTCTTTAAGATAATCCCCATTGGGCAGAATGATGGGAACATTGTAAAGTTGATCGCCATAGCCCTTGAAGCGCCACTCGACATGAAGCTTAAAATCTTCATATTCTTTTTCAGACCAAAGATGCTTTTCTCCCTCTGCTTCAGAGCGAGCGTCGTAGTCGATGACACCCTCTATCACATTCCAGTGGCCGTTGTCTCCTTCGGGAATTTTCCATCCGGTAAGATCCTCTCCGTTAAAGAGCGAAGTATATCCTTCATTTTTGAAGTAGGATTCGTCCTGGGCAATTGACATACTTGCCAGGCTACAAATTAGTACAGTTGCAATAAAAATGCTTGCGATTTTTTTCATAGTAGGTAATTTTAATATTGATTGATTTATAGATGAAGTCTTAATTCTTCTGCGATTTCTTGTTAAGGATAATCTGATTCAAATATATCGATTTTTTCAATGATTGATGTTTTTTCAGGCCAAATTTTTGTATTGAATTATAAATGATTTCTTATCTTTATCACAAAGAAAGCCCTGAATCACCAGAAACAATTATTTTAGTGTTTGTCCATAAAGTCAAATAGATTTGAAAGAGTCTCGTCTAGAATATTCGCTGGCAAGGCTTGCGAGTTTTGAATGCCAGGAGTTTACTTGATGTAATCGACTGGCATGAAAAACGAGCGTAACGCAGCCAGCGGATATTATAGACAGACTCTA
>JBKGZA010000292.1:0-2826 GCA_046545815.1 Bacteroidales bacterium | reverse complement strand
AATGAATTCCATGTTCCAAAAAATCAAAATTAAAAAAATGCCTGTTTTAATAAACTGAAATAGCAGATTCTCTTAAAAAACATCCATCTGGGCAACTCTTTCTTATAAAATTCGTAATAAAGCAGGAAGAGCTAAACCGCAATCTTTTATTTCGTTGTTAGAATTTGGCTTTTAGATGATTTTTTATTAATTATGCCGCGTTGATATTCGATAACAAGTCAGAGATGATTATATATCAAACAATTACAATCCGATCTAAAACAACCAAATTTCAAAAGACACAACCGGTTTTTTAAATGAACATCAGCGAACTAACAAATAACATTTCTTTTCAGTGGCTCGATTTTACCATATGGGAAAAAGAAATCATTAAGCTGAGAAAAAAAGTCTTTCAATCCGATCAGGGTATTGATGTGCTCAATACCGCACCCAAAGACCGGGAAGGATTTCATCTGGGCGCTTTCTACAATCAAAAGCTGGTTTCAGTCATCTCTGCGTTTATTTACAAACCGGATGAGCGTGTTTCCTCGAGCTATTCTCTGCCCCAGTTCTCAAACTATGTTTTTCAGTTATCCCGCCGGGCAGAACTGGAAGAAGTGAGAGGAAGCCGGCTGGCTGAACTGATCGCCACCTCACTCTGGAAATCCATTTATGAAACCCTGGAACCCGATTATTCATTCATCACTTTACTGGAATCTCACAAGGTACTTGAAAAATATTACGGTCGGTTTGGATATAAATACCATTTCCGGATTGAAAAAAACGGCGAAAAGGAATACATCTACCTCCAGCATCCCGATCAAATGAAAAAATATTATATTAAGGTTCGGACCTATGTAGAGGCATTGTCTGCCATCTACGGACTGGAGGTTCCACAGTTATTTGAATTTCTTGAACAAACCGGCCGTATTCAGGAGTTCAATCTGGACCGCATCAAACAGAAAAATCTTTATCTGCAGCCTTTATCCCTTAAAGATGAACTTCCAAGATTATCCACCCAGGCACGGCTGCTTTATGTCACTCAAAAAGACAAACTGGAAGACATGGAACTGCCGGCTCCCTCAGGTTCCTTCCTCGATCTGGGCTGCGGACCGGGTGTGTATCTATCCAAAGTTTCCAAACACGATAAATTCGCAAACTACAAATTCACTGGAATCGACATAAATTCCGAAATGATCACCTATGCGAAGTTATCGTACAACGGCATCAAATGGAAACAGATAAGCGTATATGAAACAAATTTCGAAAACAATTCTTTTGATGTTGTCCACGGAAGCTTTATATTTATCCACCTGATGAATCCGGAGCTCGTTCTGAAGGAAATAAGCCGGATCATTAAAACAAACGGAAAATTGTATGTGGTTGATGTAAATGATGCAACATTTAATGGTCCTCCAATTATTAGGCGCATGCTGGAAAAGCACGATCAATATTACGAGGGAAACAGGAAAATATTGAACACGCTTCCCAGACTTGCAGAAGGATATCATTTTTCACTTGAGAAGGAACACACGGTTAAGGTCACCAATGAAGGCAGGGAAGGCAGTGCCGATTACAAAAACAATGTCATCAAACTGGGTAAGATGAGTTTATGGGGATTATTCTCTTTTATCGGGCAAAGGGAGGAAATCAAATCGGTCTATCACAAAGCAGAAAAATATTATTACTCCCATCAGCCCTATATGAGCATTGACATACAAACCCAAATCTACCAATACGAAAGCTAATTTTTCTTATATGGAAACCAAAACCCAGCAACAAACAAAAGAGGATGTTCTATCCCAGTCACAGCATCTGCTTTTAAAACCTTCCAAAAACACCAAACGAAAAATACTGATTGCCGTTAATGTATCGGTTGTTATAATTGCCACCATCCACCTAATCACCCAGATACTTCAGTTCGGGCACCTCCCCGACCCGGCCAGGGATCTTTTACTTTACCCCCTGATCATCATTCTGAATATATTTTCCGGACTGTATAACATCAAAATCGTCAGTCGGGACAAGGAAGGGAACCGTTTCCTGAACCATTTCACTGCCTGGGTTTCCATAATCGTACTTCAGATTGTAGCCATTGTTATCGTTCATTGCAACCCAAACACTGCCAACAGCTTTCTTTTTGATTTTGTGTTGTCGGGTATACTGATTTTCATTTGCAGCACCGTGCTAAACAGAAAAGTAGCGCTCGTCTGGTTTGTAATAGCCTCCATCAGTTTATACGTTGCCTAT
The DNA here is from genome assembly GCA_046545815.1 of Bacteroidales bacterium. Classification (GTDB taxonomy): domain Bacteria; phylum Bacteroidota; class Bacteroidia; order Bacteroidales; family UBA12077; genus JAGXLC01. The sequence continues at coordinate 597 of JBKGZA010000292.1, read as the reverse complement.
GAAAATCGCGGATCGGACTTTACCTATCATATGCTCACACAAAAAGAAACAATCCAGTTTGAAAAAGATCTGGCTGAAAACGAACCTGAAGCGCTCGAAAGGTCTCAGACCTTAATGGAAGAAAACAAAAAGCCTTTGCCAATAAAGCTTTATTTAAGCATATGGGTCACCTTTCTTCTTTTAATATTATTGCCCTCCTATTTTGAAGGAGGCATGATCGGAAACATTCTAAAGGTGATCCCTACCGTGGTGCATAACATCAATATAGCCACCGAGGAACGCAACAAACTGGAAAAAGAAAACATCCGGATGGGTATGGAGCTGGATGTGGCCAAGCGCATTCAAACCATGGTGCTCCCGCAGAAAAAAGAAATTGAAAAATCCCGGGAACTGGATATTGGAGCCACCATGATAACAGCCACAGAAGTAGGGGGAGATTTTTACGAAATATTGCCTCAAAAAGACGGAAGTACCCTGTTTTGCATCGGAGATGTCACGGATCACGGGCTGTACTCGGGTATCGTCATGTTAATGACGCAATCGGTTGTAAGAGCCACCGCGGATGAACAAAAAACAGACCTCCCCACCACGCTCAAC
>JBKGZA010000291.1:0-2831 GCA_046545815.1 Bacteroidales bacterium | reverse complement strand
ATGGAGCCGCTTAGCGCCTTACCAGCCAAAATCCAGCTTTTTATACCGAACTCAATTAAGATTTAGGATTTCCAGTTTATCTGGGTAAACTGGATAACATCTCCAATTTCTTTCAATAAAGCAAAAATATTAGATAAATTACTCCGAAAAATTGATTTGAATTTGGCTTATTTCACTGGCTTTTTTACCTGAACCATTGATCGGACGCATGTTCTTGCTGTAGTAAGTTCCTATAACGTATTCCGGTACAATGGATTTGATTTCCCGGACAATTTTCTTTTTGGAATGCGTAACAACAACGAGATCCAGCAGGGATTTAACCTTATTTTCAATCTCTTCCGGCTCATATTCCTGTACTTTCGCGATACGTATTTTGGGATGATAGGTAGGAAGCACATTTTCCCTCTCACTGAGCAACTCTTCATACAATTTTTCACCCGGTCGTAAGCCGGTTATTTTAATTTCAATGTCTTTATTCAGGGTCAATCCATGAAGTTTGATCATTTTTTTGGCCAGATCAAGGATTTTCAATGACCTTCCCATATTAAAGATGAATATTTCTCCTCCTTTGCCCATTGTGCCTGCTTCCAATACCAACTGACAGGCTTCCGGGATGCTCATGAAATAACGGGTGATGTCGGGATGGGTAATGGTAATGGGCCCACCTTTTTCAATTTGTTTCTCAAATCTCGGGATGACCGATCCGTTGGAGCCCAGCACATTCCCAAACCGGGTGGTTATAAATGAGGTGATATTTTTCTGATTCATGGACTGAATATACATTTCTGCAATACGCTTGGTTGCACCCATAACATTGGTCGGATTGACCGCTTTATCCGTTGAGACCATGACAAATTTCTCCACGGCATGCGTAATTGCCAGGTCGGCCAGGTTTTTGGTTCCCCATACGTTGGTGGTCACTGCCTCGGAAGGATGATGTTCCATCATGGGAACATGCTTATAAGCGGCAGCATGGTATATGATGGAGGGTTTATGTAACCTGAATACCTGGTCGAGACGGAAAAAGCTGTTGATGCTTCCTATTTCCGTGTAGAAATTGTGAAAACCGAATTTTTCCATCAGTTCCAGTTCCAGTTCATAAAGGGGACTTTCAGCCTGGTCGTATAGTATAATTTTTTCCGGATAAAAAGCGGTTAACTGACGAACAATTTCACTGCCAATGGAACCTGCTGCTCCTGTAACCAGGATGGTTTTTTTATGCAGATCTTTGATTATGGATGATTTATCGAGTTTGATGGTTTCCCTTCCCAACAGCTCTTCGATTTGTATGTTTCTGATCTGGTTATAACTAAGTTGTCCGTTAATCCATTGGCTCTCTTCCGGCACTTTCAGTATCTGCACCCCTTTCTCCAGACATTTTTCCACTACTTTGTTTTTTATTTCCCAATGGTTTTCATTTTTAGGAATTATAAAATCCGAGACATTGTACTTTTTTAAAAGATAATCGATTTTTTCTGTGGGATATACGGTTACTCCATCCAGCTTCATTCCCGCGTGGTTTTTATTGAAATCCACGAAAGCCACCACTTTGTTTTTGGAACCGCCATTGTTTTCAAAAACGGTCTTTGTGGTCCTTCCGAATTCATTGGCACCCAAAATGATGGCATTTGAACGCCTTTTAGAAGGATGGATCACTTCAAAATAAAGGGATTTAATGAATAAACGGAATAAAACCATCATGAAGCCGGTGAGCAAATAGTCAATAATGATGACGGAAAACGGAAGGATATAGCTACCGTTGAAAAAGAAATAGGAGATAACATTTCCCGATGCCAATATGGCAGAACCGATAAATACCACCAAAAATACCCTTTCGGTATCCTTAATGCTTGTAAAGCGTATGGTGCCCGCGTAGCTTCTGAATATGTAAAAACTGAACGCCCTTATGCCCAGTATAAGAGGCAGGACATTGCGTATTTCCCGCAGGATCTCTCCGTTGATTTCCAGGTTAAACCGGATAAAATAGGCCAGAAAAACGGAGACCGTGCATATCAAAAGATCCAACGTGAATATAATCCATCTGGGCGTATATGATTTGGTATTGAATAGTTTCATAACATGCTAAATTTTAATGGTTCATAACTGTTGCTATGGCGCTAAGTCGATCTTATAGAAGACTGTTAATCAATATGATAATTTCTTTGTATTTTGCTAAATAAGCACCTTTTTATGCCACTTATATATGTATATTTTTTTATTGGGTTTCCAGAAAGCTTTTTTTACGATCCACCCACTTCATAATCAGAAACAGAATGGTCAGATCCGCCAGAAATACTATAAAAATGAGATGCTCCATATTATAATAAAAGGTTAATGCCAGGGGCGCGAATAATAAAAGGTTAACAAGTAAAGCATAAAGGGTTGTTTTTTGATGGCTGAATCCTGATTGCACCATGCGCTGATAGGCATGTTTTTTATGGGCCACACTTAAGTTTTCTCCGTTGCGCCAACGCCGGTAAAGTGTATAGGTAGCATCGAACCAGAAAAGCCCACTCAAAATCAGCCAGGTAAACACTGAGCTTTCCCCGAGGTTGTTATAATGGATACAGAAAACAGCAAACAGAAAGCCCAGGAAGGTGCTTCCCACATCTCCCATAAAAATTTTTGCCGGATGCCAGTTCAGAATAAGAAATCCAAGAATAGCGGCAGCGAGTATCAGAAGCAGCTCATTCCCAAACAAGGCAAAAGCTGCCAACGCAATAAAAGCTGTTTCCATACCTATAAATCCATCTATGCCATCCAGAAAATTGAACAGATTGATGGCCCAGATAATTCCAACAAATGACAGGATACTTAATGTAACCGGTTCA
>JBKGZA010000290.1:0-2837 GCA_046545815.1 Bacteroidales bacterium | reverse complement strand
CTGGGGCCTTCCCACGGATCTATACCCAGTTTCCCTGCCCTTTTATCACTCAACCGGGTGATATGCCTGATGAACTGCTGCAGTTCCTTTTTGTCCGGCACCTGTTCTTCCGTGTATCGCTCAAGCTGAAAATAGATGTGCAGCAGGAAGGTATTCTCGTGGTGGTGATAGCGAAAGATGGTGCCTGAATCCAGTTCAAGCTCCTTCTTTAAACTACGTATAAACGGAATGTTGGGATTCTCGCCCCTTGTGGTATGCAGGAACTGACCGGCATGTTCAATTTTTCCATTCTGATACACCTTGTGGTGGCTGTACTGAAAGGCAATCCCCTCATAGGGATGCTGGCCCTTATGGAAAGGCAGTGCCGGGGCACAGGTCTCAAAATCTATAAAATGCAGGGGATAGTTCCACTGATCCATCTCGTCTTTAAGCGCATTCAAAAGTAGAGGCGTATCATCCCCCGTTCTTTCCTTTTCTATTTGTATGGCCCTGCGCTGGTTGGCGCTCATCTCAGGATCATCCGCTGTGGGGAGCAGATCGTATTCAGCCGGGTTGATCTGTCGCAGCAGCCAGCGTTTTTTGTCTATCTGATTCTGGACGACGCTCACGCTTCCGGCCTTGCCTCCCCAAAGACTGGTAACCAAGGCATGTTTAAAGTCTTCATCCTTCAAGCCGGCCTTTTCTTTCCAGCACTCCTTAAATCCGCTTTTTTTGCCGGCTGCTTCATCTTCCGGTTTGGTGTAAAACTGGCAGTTTTTGCATTCCTTGCTGAGGGGTGTTTCCAGTTTTTCATCATTGGCATAGGCATCAGCCAGCCGATGAACATATTCCTTAAAGGAAAGTTTTGGGAAGAACTGGCTGTCCTTATACTCTTTCTTCTTGCTTATGTTAAAGTTTTTCCATATCCAGTCCACTTCCCTGTCTGTATTTTGAATGGTCAGAATATCATCACCAAGGTCTAAACGGTGAAGGTTTTTATCCATATAAACCCTGGTATAACCATTGGATTTGTCAATGGTAAAGCATTGATTAAGGCCTTCCACGGTGGTCACCTGATCCTTGTCCACCAGCATCAGGTGGGCATGCACCTTATATTTGGGATAAGCCTTTGTGATCACATATTTCTGAAAAGCCACATCAAAAAGGTAGGGCTTCCATTTGGAGTCCAGCCTGGATTGATCTGCATTCCAGAAGCTTTCTTCTTCGTTGAAGGATTTGGCTTTGACCTCATAAAAGTTGATCTCCTGCTTTTGGTTGTCAATCTGAAAGATGTCCACCCGGATAAACAGGTTTTGATACCTGACGGCAGCCTCGGCGATAACCGGCTCACCGAAGTCAATCCTTTGCCGGGTCTCTTCCAGGGGTTCTTCATACCCTAAAGATTCAACGGTGATGTGGTTGTGCCGGGGCTGAGCATCGAAATGGAACTTGGCCAGTTCGCCCACCTGAAAGCCGCCTTCGGCCAAAGCTTCCAGAAATTCATCATCCAGCGACTGGTCGGCATAATTCTTTTTCTTCGTATAATACAGCTTGGTCTCACACTCGGTGGCAAGCTTGAAAAGGGATTTTGTTAGATAACGTGTATATGGCATATTATCGGTATTTTTTCTTTTATTAGCTATAGACGGAGTATTAAATCGCAAATCACAAATTTCAAATAAATCCCAATTAACAAATTAACAAAATTCAAAACCTTTATAAAACTTCCATACGGTTTCCTCATCCAAATAGGGAAAGCATATTTTTTCCATGATTTGTCGGGACAATTTATCGATGTCAATACAATCGCTGAATTCTGATATAAAATTCAAGCTCCAGCTATAATTTCTGTTTAGGCTTATATAATTCCAGTCCAACTCGTTTTTGTATTTAGCCAAAACTTCCCTTTCAAAAGTCAAAATATGAGATGCTTCCTTTATCGCTTCTGTTCCGTGATGTTTTTTTATGGCAAGAAAGTTCCTTGATTCGTTTTTGTACTTTTTCATTGTACGGATCTAAATCCAGGCATCTGTAATAATGATATAAAGCCTCATCATATGATTCCAGCAAATATAGTGTATCTGCAAGCATTGTTAATATAGTAGCATAGTTGAGGTTAGCATCCAGTCTGTAATGATAATTTTTAATTTCCAAAACCCTGTGTAATGCTGACGAATAATCTTTTTCCCGGGTATAATAATCATGAAGGATTATATTGGCCTGTTCAGGGGATAGGGCAGGAAATTCAGGATCCGTTGCAAATGTCTCCATATCTTCGAAAAGATGGATTAAAGACAGGTATTCTTCCAGGGCCTTCATGGCCGAATATTCATCTCCCATGTTGACATACACTTTATATAATCCTATACAGGCCCAATGAATTGTAGGATCAAAATTACTTATTTCATCCGTTTCATTTTTTATCCCCTGGAAAATCCTTTTTGCCTGGTAATAATTTTCATTGTGAAGGTTCAGCCAGGCATTAAAAATATGCCATAATGGCTCGTTATCAGAATTAGACTGTATTCCCCTGTTTATAATAGCTTTTACTTGATCATTATTGGCCAGTTCTGAACTGATAATATCCGGTATTTCATTAAAGGCTGAATTTCTGTTTGTGCTGGCAATTGTTACCAAAGTACTTGATACTTTTATAAATTTCGGGTCTGTTTCTTTTTGTAAGTCAAACAAAATTTTTATCAATTTCTCAGGACTGACATTTTTTTCAAGTTGCTGACATTTCCCTATAAATGATATGATTTTATCCGCATATGGATTTTGTCTGATTAGTTGGATGTCTTCTATAGTGGACAGGTTAAAGGAATCTACCTCGAAATCGGATCTCAGTATTGCATCCA
>JBKGZA010000289.1:0-2889 GCA_046545815.1 Bacteroidales bacterium | reverse complement strand
CTGAAACTTCCCCCACCAAGGGTCAGCCTGTGGTGCTCAGGGTATATCACTACGGAATCCGGCATCTGTGTTTGCGGATTCATAAACCGCTCCGTATGCATCGCCGGATCGTCATCCCACATATAACCCCCCATCAGTTCCAGATCAAAGTCAGAGGAAAGCAGCGAATATTTGAAAAACAGCTCGCTGTTCTCTATGCTCGGCGAAATATTTTTTCCCGATTTGTCAATCCGGGCAAATTCAGGAAACCTGTCCGGGAACCAGATAGATTCACGATCGGGGTAATGAGTGGGAACAAATTCGGGTACCCATACTACTTCAAAAGTGTTGTTGCCCATATAATAATCCAGTTTAAGGGAAGTGATGCCCATACGTATTTCTTCAAATTCCGGCAACAGAAATTCCCTGAGGTTCTTCGGAGACACCACGTCCGTTATAAATACCCCGTCTGCTTTCCCCCAGATGATCTGTTGATTTCCCAGACGGATGTCCATTTTGTCGAAAAACAGGTCGATATAGGCTTCTCTCACTCCATAATCCAACTCTTGATTGGTATAATGATACACGTATGGATTCACTCTGAATCCCATATCCATTCCGGTTTTTTCCAGCTCCAGGTTGAAAGTGTTTTGGATGATGGAGAAATCCCCTCCTTCCTCAAGCAGAGAGCCGGTATAATTTCGTACATATCCACGCAGTTGGGTATCCTGAGCGAAGGTTATATTTGCCAGCATAAACAATATACCCGTGCTGAACAATATTTTTTTTAATGCAGTCATAAGCTTTATTTTTAAGTTTTGAAAAAATCCAACGCCGAGTCCTTCCGGAGGAAAACCTCCGGAAGAATTTCAGCAACTTGTTTTTATATTCCTCTCGACATCATGCGTTCAGTAAAGTATGAATCGGATATTCCGGTGTTGATTTCTAAATCCTCGAATTTCATGATCGTTTTATGATCTTTCTGATCGTTTTCCATCTCCGTATGCAGGATGGTCCAAAAACCCTGTACTTTATCGTATTCCTTCACCATCAGTGTTTTCAAAAAATCTCCATCGTCATCGTAAAATTCCTTTTTCAGACCGATCCATTTGTCTTTGATGACCCAGGTAACGGTTTTGGAATACATATAATCTGACTCTTTTGGTGTGCTTTCCACCACATAGCATTCTTCTCCGTTCAGCGTCTCAGTCCGGAGCAATTCATGCTTATCTTCATCGGGATGTCGTTCTCCTAAATCATCATAGGTAAAATCGGAGCCCATGAAATAGTCGTCTTTGTTGTCGCTGGATATTCGTTTCACCTTTTTAAGCGCCGGCAAATAGATCCACTGATCATCATCCTTCGTGGGATCATCATAGCTCCAGTTCATGAAGGAGGTGTTGCGCACATCCGCCGGGGATATGAAAAACATGATCTTTTTCTCTTCTTCTCCATAATCTTTGTAAAATTGTTCCAGTTCGCGCACCCTTTCATTTCCTCTTGAATTGATGAGTGTCATGGAAAGCTCGGCTTTCTGATCGTCCCCTTCATCCCGGTAATACACTTTTTCCATGATTTCTTTACCGGTGAGGTCCTGTGCGTTCAGGATACCTGGAACCATCCAGAGTATCAGAACCATTGCTGTTATTAGACTTCTTGTTGTCTTCATAATCATTTGTTTTAAAAGTTTAAGACTCAATTTTTTTGTTTTAAAATTTATTTTCTATTTGAATTTCTTTTTCCAGTGCAGAAGGATGAGCATAATTGTCATGGTACCCAGAAAGGCAGTAAACATGTTGAATGAAACCAGCGCCCCCAATGCCCGGTTCGGTGGAAATACCGAAAACAGCAGCACCAGGAATCCTGCAATAACCACAACTGCATTGAAAAGTATTGCGCGTCCGCTGTGATTAATTGTATGGGCAGCAGCTTCAAACTTGCTGGAATATTGCCTGAGATAAATCTTATACCGCTCAATAAAGTGAACGGCATAGTCAATGCCAATACCTACCGCAATAGAAGCCAGCAGAGCAGTGGTAGTATCCAGCGGAATGTTCAGAAGGCCCATTATACCAAAGCTTAACAATGCTGTAATTGAAATGGGTACAGCGCCTATGAGCCCTATGGAAACCTGTCTGAACATAAATGTGAGCAGGATAACTATCAAAATGATAGAAATGATAAGGCTTTTTATCTGTCCTTTCAGGATCAGGTCGGTAAAGACCAAGGCCTTATAACCTGATCCTGCATAATTGATTTCAATGCCCAGCTCGCGAAAGTCATCCTCAAAGGATTCTATCTCACTGATGGCTGCTTTAAGCGATTTGGAGTCATCTTCTTTAAGCTGATATTTAAGATTTGCCTTGTTATAGTCATAGGTCACTTCCTTCCACAGATTGTCCGGATCGCCTGACATTTCATACAGCAGCAGGTATTGGGCAATTAAGTCCTGTGAATCAGGTATCTTATTGTACTCCTCTTGATCGGCATGCATGACTTTGTTCATGCGCTTTATGTAATCAGCAAGGGAAAATGAATTGCCTGCTACCTTCAATTCTGACTCCACCTCCTGTTGCATTTTATCCATCACTTTAAGTACATCCGGCTCTTTGAAGGCATCATTTCTCTCCGCCTCAAGAATAACATTCAATGTGGTGGTGCCCCCAAATTTTTTATTGATAAAATTGTCTGTCTGAACGATATCACTGTCTTCTTCAAACTTGTCCAGAAAGCTGGAGTTTATCCATACCCTGCTTAACCCGTAGATACTGAGAACAATTACAATACCCGTAATTGCAAATACCATCTTTTTGCTGTTCAAAACCTTACCAGTCCATGTATCTGCCCATGGATGTTTTTTCTTTTGTCCTTCAGTTTTTGACTTTGGGAATTTTGGTTTATTGAACACCA
>JBKGZA010000288.1:0-2944 GCA_046545815.1 Bacteroidales bacterium | reverse complement strand
ATATAAAGGGGCGGGGCTTGCACAACCAGGTCGGACCAGTCCTGCTCATCCTTTCCGCGCCATACCAGTTGGGGATCCAGATCGCGATTCCGGCGTTCGTAAGCTACCTGAACTGGACTCTGAACATCCTCGGATACCATGGACTGGTATTCCGCAGGGGGAATATTCTTCCGGTATGCCTCTTCGTGTTTGAGATGCTCTACGGACTTGGGTGTTTTTTTCTTCTTGGCCATAAATACTACTTTTTAAGCTGTTTTTGTATTACCTTCCCTTTATCAGTCAAGCGATAGCGCTGGTTCTTGCTATTGGGTTTATCAGGTATGGTCATTTCAATTAGTTCTTGCTTAATTGCCGGGAATAAATACCTCATTCTGAAATTTTTAATATTTCTAAGCTTTAATCCGGCTTGTAATTCAGTTCTTGACATTTCCCCATCCAGTACCTCTAACAAACGTTTTAATTCGGGTTTGACTTGAGTGTTATCTTGGTTCGTGACTTGGGTGTTATCTTGGGGGGTATCTTGGGGGGTAGATTTTTCATATAATGGAAACCGCACCATTAATGCTCCTGCTGTTTCTTCAAACTCAGGTGTTTTGTATCCGGCCTTTTGACACAATTCTATGATTTTTTGAGTGCCCCTTCCCCATTGTTCAATAAGTCCGCATCTGAAAAAGACATCTGTAATTAATGGATTGCGTGGCTTGGAAGTATGTTCACGACTCAGATCTTCGGGTTTTAAACCAAAAGGTAATGAACCATCACTCCATATTTCGGTTCGGTCATCATAAATGGCTATACTAACTGCACCGCCGGGAATAGAATAATCACGATGGCATATTGCATTAACCAAAGCTTCTCTTAAAGCCAACGGGGGCAATCCCGGTTTATCGATTCGCTCCAGGCGATTTTCTTCAAAATGGCCACTAACAGGTAGGTGGCCTCTCAGGAAGGTCATCGCTTCATTTAGTAATTCAAAAGCATGTCCCCGTACTTGTTTATGATCAAGAAATGTTGATTTATCCTTACCTTTAAAGCGCGCTAACCGGAGTTGACATTGAGGATAGGCGGGTAAAAATTTTTTCCCAAAAAGTACAATGGCCGCATTAAGCAGATATTCCTTATTTCGAAGGCCTAACCTGTCAAGAATGTCATTAATATCTTTACCCGTTGATTCCGGTAACCGTCCGGTTTCAATACCGAATCTTACCGTACGAAGTATTTCTTCCTGATCAAGGCAATCCATATCATGCCATTCCGCGTAGGCATTTTCCCAGCGAATCCGGCTATGGTTTTTCCGAAACAAAAGAGATTCATATCCGGAACGAGGCATAACGGAAGTTGTGTTACCAATACGCTGGTATGGCCTACCTTTGAATGTAAATGGTCCTGCTTCTAAAAACGAAGGGGCTGTTAAAATGATCAATTTTGTATTTCTGCCTAAAGGTATAATATCTTGCGAAATAGGAGCCTTAGGGTCAAATTGGTCCAAGGTACGGGCGATATCCCGGAGGGTAGAATCGCTTATTTCCTGGCCAACCAGAGTAGTGTCAGGTTTCACCCCAATATACACGGTACCTCCCTTTCCATTAAGGAAGGCACATAGCGTTTCACCGGCCCTGTTAAGCTGTCCTGTAGATTTTTTAAACTCCAGGGTCTCGCTTTCTCCCTCCTTCAAGTGTTTTTTTATAGACTCAATGTCCATCATTTTTATCCTCTTATAACGAGGTAGTAGTTTTTGGGTTATAAGTTTCTAAAATCCGATTAAATTCCATTTCCATCTTTTTGCCAAATTCTTCTTCCATGCCATAAATATCCCGGAATTCGGCAAATGCCCAACGGCCATATGATCCTAAATTGTTCACCCCGGGTATCCAGTAATTTTCCACGGCTTCCTTTTTGTCTTTGGCATTTTCATGGCGAAAACCCTTGATCTCCACAACAAGATGAAGCGGATCTTCTTCGCCGTTTCCATCATCTACCAACACAATAAAATCGGGGTAATATCTCCGGTTTTCTCCACCGTAACGATAAGGTACTTCCAGGCCCAGGTTGTGATTTTTTACATAAGCTTTCACTTTTGGGTGATTTTCCACCACGCGGCAGAATTCGGCTTCCCAGTCGCTGTCGAGGATTACCCAATTCAGGTGGCATTTGCGGGGATCGGTTTGCCACCGTTCGATTTTCGAGGTGTTGAAATTGACATGCATGGTAGACCCCGAGGGGTTATACGGATCCAGAATGGCCTTTACCGGTCGTTCTTTTTTTGTTTCAGCCCGTGAAATGGCAGCAGTAATCCGTTCGCAGGCTGTGTCGGCCAGTTCCTGGTACATGAGCTGGGCCGGATAGGTGCCGCCTTTGCAAACAAGGCATTGGTCCAGCCATTGCCTGGTAATCCTTTTGAGCTGACCGAACAGATGGGTTTTGGGTTTTTCATCCGGATCGCGCCATTTGGTATAGATCAACCGGCGGGTGATGTGAAATATTAAAGTAGAATACCTTACCTTTTCAAGATGCTTGAGACTTAAGTCTACCTCCTCTCCAATAATTCCTGCATTTTTTGTTTTTGAAGGACCTACTACTTTGGGATTAAGTTCTAGCACTGAATTTTCGTTGAACTCTGCAGTAAGCCTTTCTTCCGGCAATTCAACCCGGTATCCTTCCACACGTGGGAATTGAATCTCCAGGTGATCGCGGTCGGGCCGAACGGCTTTAACCTGAATGGTTTCCCGGGGAGGCTGGGGAGGGGCTATGACAGGTTTGGCCGTGAAATCAAATGGTATGCCTAAGACATCCGCATATTCCACGTTAAAAAGATCCTCCTCATTCAGATCATAGGATTGCCTCCGGAGGGCCCGGCCGATTACCTGCTCGCAAAGCAATTGCGTACCAAAAGCTCTTACCCCCAGCACGTGGGTAACGTTGTTGGAATCCCAGCCTTCGGTAA
>JBKGZA010000287.1:0-2949 GCA_046545815.1 Bacteroidales bacterium | reverse complement strand
AAAAAAATAAAGAACGCAAGGAGGAAAACCTAACAGTTGGTAAAAATATAGTTAAGTTGTATTCGGAAAAATATTATTAAGGATATTGCTTTTTTAGAACCAATCTGTTATAAGCTGAATTGAGTCTGTGAAATTTTTAATTTAGCCTCTCCCTATCTTATTCTTTTTATAGTTAAGTTATAGCCACTACTAGTTGATTTGAATATTTCACTATCTGAATTCGGTCTATTAATTTTTAATAATAAAACTGTTAATTATTGAATAAGATCTATAATGAATTGGATGGGTATCTTACTTAATTGGATCAAAATTGTTACCACTTTAATTGAATCTTAGTATTTCTGAAATTCATCTCTCCATTATTGAATTGACATAATTCAATGATTGAATCAAACTTTGAATTATTTGAATTAAATCTCTTAACAATTGAAACCTATACACAACTATTTATACTGAATCTTTTCATAATTGAATAAAATCTTTAGCTATTTGATTTGAATCTTTTGATAATTAAATTGTATCTCTAACCTCTTGAATCATATCTGTCCATTGTTGAATCGTATCTTGCAGTCGTTGAAAAACTAAAGCCTGCAAGGCATTAAAGAATCTACCGCTCCTCCAGCCACAACCACTGAAAATCTATGGGTTCGTCTTCCGGTTCGATCTCCAGGGAAATGTTATAATATCCTGCTTCCGGTAACTTTATCTTACCCAAATCCTGCGATTCAAAGCTTTTGATGTGCCAGTCGGAATTTGGCTCTCCTACTGTCATTCCTGTTGGTTTTACTTTATGTTGAACCATTGAATCCGCCGAGGTAACCTTTATTGTGCCAGCGGACTGATTGCCCTGAAAAGAACAGGAAACATCCGCCTTCAGGGTTTTGGGACCATCCACATAAATCTGCCAGGAATAACGGCTTTTATGCTTTACCTGAACATGCGGCGGTATGGAACCACGCTTTTGGGCCGGATCAACAGTGGTATCTCCTTCCAGTTTATTGGCGTTTTCAGGGGTAAGGGAGAATCCCCCGGAAAGGTTCTTAGCTGCCAGACCTCTCTTTATACTGGGATAACCGTCATATTCCATCACCAAGACAGGATTGTAGGGGTTGGTTTGCATTTCAGGCAACTCAACGGTAGTTAAGGCTCCGGTGTGTTGGTACTCCAGTTTCCCCTCCTGCTTGTCCGACAACATATAGATCCGTTCAGGCCGTGAGGTAATGCCGGTTACGTTCAGCTTTTCATTGTAAGGCCAGTTGAACAGGTGCATGTACAACCTCGTGCTTCCATCAGGCATCTGCTTTTTGGTGATCCTTCCCCAGTCATGCTGGTCTTTGGGAAGGTCAAAGGCAGAGGCGCCATATACGGACTCGCCGTTCACTTCCAGCCATTGGCCGATTTTCAGCAAACGTTGCTGCATTTCATGTGGCACCGAGCCATCGGACCTGGGACCGATGTTCAGCATGAAATTGCCGTTCAGGCTCACATTGCTGATCAAAGATTGAAGTAAAGTGGAGACCGACTTCCATTCCGTATCGGTACGGTGATAACCCCAGGAATGGGAAACTGTGGCCGGCGATTGCCAGGGAAAGTCTTCTTTGCGGTCACCAAGCTGATTGTCACCAAGTGTTTTAAAATCAATGTCGCTGTCTTCTTCCAAAGACAGGCCCAGTCTGGAATTAATCAGACAATCGGGCTGCAGCTCCCGGATCATGTTCTTAAGCTGCATCAATTGTTCCTTTGTAACTATGGCATCGGAATGATGGATCCACATGTCAAACCAGATCATATCTATGTTGCCGTATTGCGTCAGAAGCTCACGCATCTGGGGAATCACCTTTTCCTGCCAGTATTGGGCATATTCTTCTTCACTCAGGTCATAAATCTCACGGGTATGATCCCACCCGTAAGGATGTGCCCAGTCAACCCAGTGCGAATAATACAGCCCGAACTTGATCCCGTGTTTTTTGCAAGCCTGTGAAAGCTCCTTAACGATGTCGCGGCTGGGTTCGGTATAATCAGCGACATCATAGTCCGAAACATCACTGTCCCACAAAGCAAACCCGTCATGATGCTTGGCCGTAAATGTAAGGTATTTCATCCCTGCCTTTTTGGCCAGGATCACCCACTCTTCAGGATCGATCTCATCCCAGTCAAACCGGTCAAGCAATGTGACATATTCTTCCTTATCGATGCGGTTTCTGTAATAGATCCATTCGGCATAGTTGTTATCGTCACGAAGCTTCTCCCCTTTCCAGTAACCTTCGGCTCCGCTGTACACCCCCCAGTGGATGAACATACCGTAGCGGGAATCCACAAACCACTGTGCACGGGGATTGGTGTCCTGCTGAGCCAGGACAAAAATGCTTAAAGCAACGAACAAAAGGGTGAACAAGAAATTTTTCATAAAACAATACATTACTTTTTTCAGTAAAGGTAACTATTTTTACAGGTTTTAAAATTTTTTGTTTATTTTAGCCCGAATAATTCAAGAATTATTCCTGTCTCCGACAGCGACTAAGATTCACTAAAAATTTTTTCAAAAATTTAAGTTCATCTAAGTCGGGGTTAACCTGTATCATTGATCTCTCATAAGTCAAACTATTTCTCAGGTATGAAAAACAGAGTTCGCAAATGGTCTTTATTCTGAAAATAGAGAGATAAAAATGAAAAAGCTTATGAACGAGCCACTGGCTCTGCTGGCACTCGACGCAACAATACGCGGCGAACCGGAAAAGGTTCCCTCCAATGTCGTTAGTAAGGGGTTTATTCATGGACAATTCGACGGTCATGGCCGTACCAGAGATCATGATGTGATATGGAATCAAACCCGATAGTCCCTTGCGATATCCATTGGGCCCGGTATAATCATAAGCATATAGGCCTTTATCATATATAGCCAAGTTTATTTTTTAGATAGCGGATACAGATAATATAATTATATATAAT
>JBKGZA010000286.1:0-2959 GCA_046545815.1 Bacteroidales bacterium | reverse complement strand
CACATTACAGAGTTAAGGGGTATGAGACAGCAATATCCGGAAGGTAATTTTTCCAGTCCCATTACAGTGAAAATAAACCCTGTCCCTCATAAACCCGAGAATTTTAAAATAATGACTTATCGTGATATTTTGGAATTTGCCATTGAGTTAGAAAAGGGCCATGAAGTCCTATATAGTGAAATGGCAAATCAAGTTGAGGGTGAAGAAGTTAAGCAACTGTTTCTGAAAAATTCCGAGGAAGAAAGCAAACAACGGCTACGGATTGAAAAAATGCTTAGTTTTGAAGACAATGACTCAGACCGGTAAATCTTTGCAATCCATTGCCTGATGTACAAATATGTAATTGTCTTCTCATCCCTTCATACCTTTTTAAAACAAATAATAAGGATATTTGTAGTTTTAGGCATTACTGCAATACCCTTTCATATACTCCAGGGGCAAAACCTTCCGGAGGGCTGTAACCCCAATCCGGAGGTGCCTTTTTCAGTAAACAAAACCCATCTGACCGTATGGAACGGCTGCCGTTATGTCCCGATATTCGTTAAAGGCATGAATCTCGGGGTAGGGGTACCGGGAACTTTTCCTGGCCAGTTGGCAGCTTCCCGTGAACAATACAGCAAATGGTTCGCACAGATACGAGAAGCCGGATTCAATGCCATCCGGATATATACCCTTCACTATCCCCGATTTTATGAAGAACTGGCCGCTTTTAATGAAACCAATCCTCAAAAGCCCTTATACGTGTTACAGGGAATATGGCTTGAAGAAAATTTGCCCGGATATAACAATGATTTGCACTTTTTTACCGATACATTTGACTACCAGATAAAAGAGACCCTTGACTGTGTTCATGGCAACCGAACAATAGAACCCCGATTTGGGAAAGCCTATGGCGACTATCAGACCGATATATCCCAATGGGTTCTGGGCTATATTATAGGAAGAGAGGTTATTCCGAGAGAAGTGTTGGCTACAAACAAAAAACATCCGAATAACACGGCTTATAGCGGAGAAATTTTCTCACTCCCTTCAGGTAATCCAACAGAATATTGGGTGACGCAGCGGCTCGATAAGTTGGTTCAGTATGAAAAATCAACATACGAAACAGAGCGGCCGGTTAGTTTCTCAAGCTGGCCCACCCTGGACCCGCTGGATCATCAAGAAACGTTCCCGGATGAAGACACCGCTTCAATAGATCTTGCCAATATCAGATTTCCCAACTCATCTGCAGGGTATTTTGCGAGCTATCATGCTTACCCCTATTACCCTGACTTCATCAGCACAAATCCATACTATCAATCTTATTCAGATCATATCGGGCAGAACAGTTACCTGGGATACTTGCACGACCTTAAAAGTCATTATGATCGTTTCCCGCTTATCATTGCAGAATTCGGAGTGCCCTCAAGCTGGGGTGTGGCGCATTATTCTCATTCCGGAATGAATCACGGAGGCAACAGCGAAGTGGAACAGGGTGAATCGAATATGAGACTTTTACAGAACATTCACGAAAGCATGTGTGGCGGGGGAATTCAGTTTTCATGGATCGATGAATGGTGGAAACCCACCTGGGTCATTACACCTCTGGACTATTTACCCTCCCGTAGGGCCCTTTGGCATAACGTAACGGCAGCCGAGCAAAATTTCGGATTGTTAAAATTTGAGAAAGAATCAATGTCTTATGAAACCTGGGATACCTTTTCGGATAACAAACCCCTCAAATCCATTTCCGTTACCCATGGGTATTCCTATTTTCATCTTCGCCTTAATCTGGAGGAAAAAATACGCGACAGCGATTCAATATGGATAGCACTCGACACCTATTCCGAAGATTTGGGTGAACAGATTCTGCCAACCGGTGACACTCTCAGCAATAGGGCTGAATTTGCATTAAAGATCACCAATCATGATGCAGAGCTCTATGTTACCCAGGCTTACGACCTTTTCGGCATTAAGTTTGACATATCTTCTCCCGAACAGTTATATCGGTCCGTTCAATCCACCGGCGATCCCTGGAATATTGTTAGGTGGAAAAATAACATTGGAACGCTTGATGTTCAATACATCGGAGATATGAATACCCATACCGCTAACCAGCCTCCTTCAAGTAAAGATGCTGTTTTTATATCGGATGACCAGGTGGAGATAAGAATCCCCTGGACCTTGCTTCATTTTGTTGATCCCAGTACCATGAAAGTGATTCATGACGATCGCTCTACTTACGAAACTGAAGATACCACCTCCGATGGTATCGCTACCTCCGTCTTCTATCACAACAGCCGGATGTCCCCGGATACCCGCTATACCTGGGACGAATGGAATGCCATTGACGATGTCACTACAGAAAAAAAGGCTTCCTTCTCCATCATTAAAAACCGGATCAACCAATTCAACAACCAGCCCATTGCTTTCTGTGATTCCTATTCTGCCGTGCAAAATACACCTTTGGAAGTAACGGAAGAATCAGGCATATTGAAGAATGACTTCGACATCGACGGAAATTCATTTAGCCTGGGCATCGTCCGGTGGCCCGATCATGGCACCCTTGACATTTCAAAAGACGGCTCTTTTACCTATGAACCCTTTAAAAACTATTTCGGGGAGGATTCCTTTACCTATTCCCTGTATGATGGTTTTGGGCATTCGGATACCACTCAGGTATTTATTCACATTGCTGCAAAACAAAGAGACCAGATACTGATTTATCCCAATCCTTCAAGCGATAAGATAACCATTACAACAGCGGCCGATTGGGGGCCACAGCAAATGAGGATAATCGATATGCTGGGTAATGAGCAAATGGTGAAAACCCTTACCTCGAGTCATGAGACCCTTGATATTTCCTTTCTTTCACCAGGTACTTATATGCTCATTATTGGAAACGGCGAGGAGCATGTTACACAGACTTTCATTGTCAAATAAGGAAGTTAAATGCGAGTGATTTTGAGTGTCTTTTTAT
>JBKGZA010000285.1:0-2994 GCA_046545815.1 Bacteroidales bacterium | reverse complement strand
TGTTTAGATTAAGTTTGAACAACATGTTGGTTCAGGTTGCGCTTTAAGCGCCTAACGTATATGCGTTGGTAAATTCATTTTCCAATAATAGAAATTCTGGCTGGTCAGGGATCAACTTTTGCTTTTAATGGATCAGGCTAACCTTTTTTGTATTTTTTCTCAAAAATATTCGCATTTCAGTTGTATTTTAACAATGATTTGGGTAAATTAATTCGTTGAAATAACGAATCAAGTTTTTTTCTTAAAAAACATCAGGAAATGAAGTTATCATTAATAGCTGTCAGGCCAAAACACAGCGCATACGGGTTGTTCAGCATTGCCCCGCTGGGGCCGGTATACCTGGGAACGATACTTCAGCATAAGGGACATGAAGTAACTGTTTATGATGAGACCAGAACGCCTGTTTTTAATGAGAAGAAGGGAAAAATTCATCCGGACCTTTTAAGCTCGGATTTTATAGGATTATCGGTTATTTCACCTGCCGCCGGCCGGGCATTGAAAATGTTGAAAGCCATCAGGAGGCAGAATCCCGGGATAAGAACGGCAGCAGGCGGCCCGCACATCCTGGGTAAGGAACAGGCAGAGGAATTTGCTGAATACGCAGATGTGGTCGTACAGAAGGAAGCGGAAAACATCATAGAAGAGATCATCAACGGCGATTTGAACGGTATAGTTGAAGGTACTGTGGTTAAAGATATTAATGCCCTTCCAATACCGAATCTGAACCTGGTGGATCAGTCGAAAAAGAAGATTTTGGATTTTTTCAAACTTACCCCCATATCTACATCACGTGGTTGTCCAAGAAACTGTGAATTCTGTAGCGTCAGTAACATTCATGGTAAGCGGGTTCGCCGGCGTTCTCCCAAGCTGGTCATGCAGGAACTGAGGCAAAGGTTGAACGAAGGATATAAACGCATTTTCTTTGTAGATGATAATTTTTCCGTTCAGCCATCCAAACGAATTCCTCTCCTGGAGGCAATGATTAACGAAAGAGAGGAAGGCCCCTGGTTTGAGAGTATGATTATTCAGGACGAAGTACCAGCCCTCTTGAGGGGCGGAGACGATTATGTTGAACTGCTGAAAAAGGCAGGGGTCAAGACCGTTATGCTTGGTGTGGAAAGCTTTGACGATGAAAAGCTCAAAGCCATGCACAAGACGCAAACCAAAACCGATTCCGAAAAAGCCCTGCGTTTGCTACGAAAGCATGGTATGATCATCTATGCTTTCGGCATGGCTAAACCGGAAATAGATGACAAGGAAAGCATCCGCTATCAGTTTAAAAAATTAAAAGAAGAAGGGGTAACCTATGCGGATATGACCATCGAAACGCCTATCCCGGGTACCGAATACTGGGAAAAATATAAGAATCACTTAACGGCCATGGATAAAGGATTTCCCGATTGGGATAAGTGGACCTTCCTTGCTCCGGTGATACCCACAAAAAAAATGACCCAAAAAGATTTCCAGAAAGAAGTTAAAAGGAGTATGCAGCACTTTTATTCTCCGTTGAGGGCATTAAAGGAAATTTTAAAGGGCAAGATCCGCAAGGGATTGACAATACTCTATGTATGGTTAACAACGGAGAGGATGTATAGTTAATCAAATCCGGTATTATACCAGAAGTGCGCTATCAATATTTATATAACTTATTTGAGATAAAACATTTACAAAGGTAAGTTATATGTTTCATGTTTTTCCAAGTGAAGAATATACTTCCGGTATATATTTTTTATAGTTACTTCAACACAATAGTAGATAAAACCGGAAGATGGTCAGAATGAGGCACAGTGAAAACTTCTTTTTTAACAATCTTTATCTTTTGAAAGTTATCAATCAAAACATAATCAATCTTCTTTGTCGGTTTTACAGCCGGGAATGTATAAAAACCATCAGGCTGTGTGTCTCTAAAATAATCTAGTAACACAGACATTTCTCCAGTTCCTGGTTCAGCATTCATATCCCCTACAAGTATTCCCGGATGAGGATTTTTTTTGTAACTATCTACAATAAGATTAGCTTGCCTGAGACGAGAATTAGCATCCCGGTAATCAAGATGTGCCACACCAACCAGCCAGGATTGCGTTGATGAAACAGCCACATGGGCTGTTAAAAATGCCACTGTTTTCTCCTGACTATTAGAAGTAACAGGCAAACGACGATTCCGGACATTTGATATGGGATATTTTGAGAGTAAAGCCATTCCATAAGATCCTCCATCAAAGGCAAAATGGCGGACATATGCAAATTGCATTCCGGTAAGTTCTGCCAGTTTTTTTGCCTGATCGGTTTGTCCGGAGCGAAAACAAACACTGTCCACCTCCTGCAGGCCTACTATATCTGCATCTGATAACTTTATCAGCTCCGCCATTGCCTCCAGCTTGTTATTATTATCAGCATCCTGTCCATGATGAATGTTGTATGACATGACACTCAATTTTTGCTGAGGTTTGGCTACGTTGGGAACCATAAAAAGTGCAAGAAAGAGAATCTTACATAAAAGGTATTTTCTTATTACTTTTCTTATTTCCATAGGTTCTACTGTTAATTTAATGGGTAAAGATATAAGCCACCATGAAAAAATAAGATTGCATTCTTTTTAAACCCCTTTCAACCGAATTATGGATAATCCTGTTTATGACATTGAACCCGCATCGCATTAACTCAGCAGTCTTTGTCTGGTTCTTGGTGCTAAGCAAGATATCAATGGCAAGCCTTTCAAACAAATAGGTGTGCCGTTCGTATCCAGATGTCCACGGAACCTTTATCGTCTTAACTTTTCCCGATGGGGTTTTGATCCTTGGCACACTGCAATTTATATAAGTCTTGTACTGCATGGTATCCAAATACCGCCAACGGCGGCTGGGGGCATGGTCGTATATTGGACATAATTCGTATGTGTCGGGGTCTTCTGCTTCTTTCCCTATATATTCAACAAAAACATCAACTTCTTCTGTTTTTATGTTTGCATAAACCCTCTCTACTTTCCAGTTATCA
>JBKGZA010000284.1:0-3025 GCA_046545815.1 Bacteroidales bacterium | reverse complement strand
ACCTTACCGGGCAAGTTTTGCCAAAAAAAGCAAGAATTTGACCGGTAAGGTACTAAAACCATTACAATATGAAGCCACTGGATAAAGTTAAATGGGGTACAATAGGATGTGGAGATGTTACCGAGGTGAAAAGTGGCCCTGCCCTGCAATTATGCGAGGGTTCGGAGTTGGTTGCTGTGATGCGCAGGAGTACAGAGAAAGCAAAGGATTATGCCAGCCGTCATAAGGTACCCAAATGGTTCGATAATGCGGATGAGCTGATCAATGACCCTGAGATCAACGCCATTTATGTGGCAACCCCTCCCGATACGCATCATTATTATACCATAAAAGCCCTCCATGCAGGGAAGCCGGTTTACGTTGAAAAACCAATGGCAATGAGTTACACACAATGCCGGGAGATGATCGGTGTGGCTGAAAAGAATGACCTGCCCCTGTTTGTTGCATTTTACCGCCGGATGTTGCCCAGCTTCTTAAAGGCAAAGGAGTTGGTGGAGCAAAATGCCATTGGAGAGGTTCGATTTGTCAATCTTAGATTGTACCTGCCAGCAAATCCAAAGGATGATCATCCCGATGAAAGACCATGGCGTGTGAAACCGGAAATCTCAGGAGGCGGGTATTTTGTTGATCTTGCTCCTCATCAGCTCGATTTTCTGGATTATTTATTCGGCCCCATTGTAAATCCACGGGGATTTGCCCGAAACCAAGCCAATTTGTATGAACCGGAAGATATCGTATCTACCGTTTGGGAATTTGAATCATCATCCGTCATTGGCAACGGCAACTGGTGCTTTACGGTGAATGAAATGAATGAGGAAGACATCATTGAAATTGTCGGCTCAAATGGGAGTATTGAATTGTCCTGCTTTGACCATGCCAATGTGTACCTTAGACGGAACGAACAGACCAGGACCTTTCGGTTTGAGAAACCCAAACATGTGGAAAAACCATTGATCCAGACTGTGGTGAATGAACTGCGGGGCATTGGTGAATGTCCGTCCCACGGGGATAGCGGTGCCCGAACCAATTGGGTCATGGATCAAATATTGGGAGATTATTATCCGTAAAAATAATCATCAGAGCCTGTCAGAAATTTTTCGGAAGCGATAATCAATCTCTCATCAGAAAGGCATGTTTTTTGCTCCTTTCCATAATCATGCTCAATTTTCATTTATCCCAATACATTGAAAAATATGGCTAAGAAACCAACATACGAAGAATTGGAGAAGCAGATAGAGGATGTTTTAAGTTGGAGTGAAGAAAGATTTAAACAGCTCATCAGGAATTCCTTTGATATGATCGTACTTCTGGATACCAATGGCATTCAGCATTACGTCAGTGAATCCTGCGAAAACATTCTGGGCTATAAGCCGGAAGAGCTGGTGAATGTTTCGGTAATTGACCGGTTCATTCACCCGGAAGATCAAGAGAAGACAAGGGTCGGGTTTCGGAATATCCTTGAATATTCTACCAATGGGGGTACGCAATACCGGCATCGCCACAAGAACGGTGGCTGGGTTTACCTGGAAGCATTTGGCACGAATCAGATCGACAATCCTTCCATTCAATCCCTAGTGCTAAATGTGCGGGACATTACCGAACGAAAAAATGCCGAGCAGGCCTTAAAAGCGAGTGAAGACAGGTTGGCCGGGCTTAATGCCACCAAGGACAAGTTTTTCTCTATCATAGGGCATGATCTGAGGGGTCCGTTTAACAGCATCATTGGATTCTGTAATCTGCTTACAAACCAGCTTCAGCAAAATGACTATGGAGGTGTTGAGCGATATGCCCGGATTATCCGGGATTCCTCATACCGGGCGATGGATCTGATTACCAATCTGCTGGAGTGGTCACGGGCACAATCGGGAAAAATTGAATTCAACCCGGAATATATCGAGCTGGTAACCGTTATCAATGAAGTCACAGATCTGCTGGATGATTCGGCGGAACAAAAATCCATCACCATTTCCCAACATTTGCCGCACAACCTCCCTGTTTTTGCTGATAAGGATATGGTCCCTACCATCCTGAGGAATTTAATTTCCAATGGGATCAAATTTACCAATCCCGGAGGGGAAATCATGATCCGTGCAGATCAGCAGGATGATCGGATGAGGGTATCTGTTGCAGATTCCGGAGTAGGAATAAGTGAAGAAGGCCTCGATAAACTGTTCACAATTGAGAACAGTCGTCCGACATTGGGCACACAACACGAGAAGGGCACCGGCTTGGGGTTGTTGCTTTGCAAAGAATTTGTGGAAATGCATGGAGGTCAAATATGGGCTGAATCCAGGGAAGGAGAGGGCAGTACCTTTTATTTCACATTACCAAATTAGTGAAAGATAAGGCATAGAGCTCAGAGCAAGAAAAGAATGTTTCAAGTTTGTCATTTGGGATGAATGATTGAATGATTGGATGATTGAATGAAGAATATTCTGGCAGATTGCCAACTTGTTAAATGGAGGCTGAGCAAAAAGTTTAAAGTTTAAGGTTTGAGGTTGGGAATATGGAAACCAAATTTCCTGTAAGTAAAACAATAAAATTAAGTATTAAACCCTTTTAAAGGAGATAATCAAATATAAATTTGTAATTTTAGCAATTCAGGAAGGAATATATGCATGACGCTTAATCAAAAGGACAGGGAGCAATTAATAAAATACAGACTGGAACAGGCAAAAAGTATGATTGATGTTGTTGAGTTCGGTATAAAAAGCTGGATTTTGGCTGGTAAGGCGCTAAGCGGCTACATTAGATTATTGAAATTCAATAGATTATTTTTACACAATTAGCTAAGTACAGCCGCTAAGCGCCTTTTTAGACTAGCCTCGTTGTTGATTTATTAATCACCAACAATAAATTGCCTACTGCGGTAAATAGAATTTACTATGGAATTTTTTATTCATTATTGGCTTTGGCCTTAACGTATGAATATGAGACTTCAAAACAAATACAGCCATGTATTACATACTATTCTACAAAACCGTTGAAGATTATATTGAAAAGCGGGCGCCTTACCGCAGCGAAC
>JBKGZA010000283.1:0-3028 GCA_046545815.1 Bacteroidales bacterium | reverse complement strand
AGAATGCATTACTTGGAACTGTAAAAATGTTTGAATATAAATGATTTAACAGGCTAATAGTTGATTGGTTAATTGATAAATTAATAGAATATAGGATATGACCTGAATTGTATTTGGATTGCTTGAACATTCGAACAAATAAATTGAAAGATTATGCGTTTTCAAAAATTAAATATCTTATGGTTGTTATTGACTACTAGTATTGTAGTAGGATTTCTGTCCTGCAAAAGAACCGATAAGGATAGAAACAAGAATAAAGAATCGGGAAAACCCAACTTTTTGTTTATCCTGATTGATGACCTGGGCTCCCAGGATTTGGGATGTTACGGTAACAATTTTATTGAAACGCCCAATATTGACAATTTGGCGGAGCAAGGCATCCGGTGGTCCAATGCTTATTCTTCGTGTCCTGTATCATCACCAACCCGGGTTGCCATACTCACCGGAAAGAACCAGGCCCGTGTTAACTTCACCGGGCATATAAGTGCTATACGCCAACATCGTCATCCTGAGAAAAGCAGAATCTTACCCCCCAATGATCTGATGCAGATTCCTAAGGAAGAGGTGATATTACCGGAGGCTCTAAAACCTGCTGGTTATAAGTCTATTAGTATTGGCAAATGGCATGTGGGCGGCAAAGGCTATTGGCCCACAGATATGGGCTTTGATGAAAACGTGGCAGGCTGGACTCACGGCAGTCCCCCAAGTCATTTTTATCCCTATGAAAATCCCGATCAGCCATGGAATTCCTCCATTCCTACATTGGAGGGAGGGGAAGAAGGTGAGTACCTGACCGACCGGCTCACGGATGAAGCCATCCGATTTATAGAAGAAAATAAGGATCAACCGTTTTTGGTCTATCTTTCCCATTATGCTGTTCACACTCCACTGCAGGCTCCTGAAGCACTAGTGGAAAAATACAAGGCAAAAAAGGAAAAAACCGGTAATGAGATAATCAATCCGGTTTACGCGGCCATGGTTGAAAGCGTTGATATAAACGTGGGACGCCTCATTGAAAAACTTGATGAATGGGATTTGAGTGAGAATACCGTGGTTATTTTTGCCTCCGACAATGGAGCTTTGGATAAGATGGGCGACAAGAGAGTAGCCGATAACAGACCTTACAGAAGCGGGAAGGGTCACCTTTATGAAGGAGGTCTCCGGGTTCCTTATATAATGAAATGGCCGGGTCATATTGAACCAGGCTCGGTAAGCGAAACGCTTACACAGTCGGAAGATATCTATGCTACTATTGTGGACATTGCGGGAGTAAAAGCACATGCAAACACCCCGATTGACGGTCGGTCGCTGGTAAGCGATTTTACTGATGAAGAAAAAGTAGAGTTACATTGGTATTATCCTCATTACAGCCCCCATGGGAATAAACCGGGAGCCACTATTCGGTCGGGCAAGTGGAAATTGATAGAATTCTACGATCCCAAACAAGTTGAATTGTATAACTTGCAGAAAGATCCTGGGGAGAACAATGATCTGAGCGAAGAAGTACCCTGGAAATTTCAGGAACTTTCGGGCAAATTGCATCAATGGCTGCATGGGATGAATCCCATCATGCATACCATGAACCCGGAATATGAAAAAAATGAATGATAAAATTTGTGCACAGGCGCTTAGCAGTTTAGTAGAATTATAGGCTGTTCATTAAGTTTGAAAGAATAATAATTGTCAAAAATATTTACTTTGTGGAACTCTGGTTTTAATTTCTGTGTACCTCTGGGATTTAAATATTTATGAATTAACCACTGAGACCAAAGAAAAATTCAAACAAAGAGGACTTTATGGAAATCAATTTTGAGTTTATGTATTGAAATATTAGTTAATAAAGAGCCTTTGGAGAGATATAAATTTTAAAAACAGTACCTATGGATCAAAAAGACCATTCCAGACAAAAGATGCCTAAAATCGGCATACGCCCGGTGATAGATGCACGCTATGGCATCCGGGATTCACTTGAAAACCAAACCATGAATATGGCCAGAAATGTGGCTGAACTGATCAGTTCAAATCTGAAATATTTTAACGGCAGTCCGGTTGAATGTGTCATTGCTGATTCGACCATAGGCCGGGTGGCTGAGGCGGCCTCCTGTGATGAAAAGTTCGAAAGAAATGGGGTAGGGGTGACCATCACGGTTACACCGTGCTGGTGTTACGGCACCGAGACGATCGACATGCATCCGACACGTCCCAAGGCAATCTGGGGTTTTAACGGGACGGAGCGTCCCGGTGCCGTTTACCTTTCAGCAGCCCTGGCCGGGCATGCTCAGAAAGGACTGCCGGCTTTCAGCATTTACGGAAGGGAAGTGCAGGACAGCAATGATGAAACAATCCCTGAAGATGTAAAATCACAGCTTTTGCAGTTTGCCCGTGCAGGGATAGCTGTTGCTGTGATGCAAGGGGAGTCCTACCTTTCTATTGGATCGGTATCCATGGGGATAGCCGGATCCATTATCAACGAGAGCTTTTTCCAGGATTACCTGGGCATGCGGAATGAGTTTGTTGATATGAGCGAGATCAAACGCAGAATGGAGCTGGGTATTTTCGACCCCGTTGAGTATGAGAAAGCACTCAAGTGGACAAGGGAAAACTGTAAGGTAGGGCCCAACATGAATCCCAAAGAGAAACACAAATCGAGGGAACGGATGGATGAGGAATGGGAGATGGTAGTTCAAATGGCTTTGATCGCCAGAGATCTTATGAATGGTAATCCGAGGCTTGAAGAACTCGGTTACGCTGAAGAGTCGCTGGGACATAATGCGCTGGCAGCCGGTTTCCAGGGACAACGTCAATGGACCGATTTTATGCCCAACGGCGATTTTATGGAGGCCATTCTCAACTCCTCGTTCGACTGGAACGGCATAAGAAGGCCCTACATCATGGCCACGGAAAATGATTCCCTTAACGGCATTTCCATGCTGTTCGGTTATCTGCTGACCAACCAGGCCCAAATATTTTCGGACGTACGAACATTCTGGAGTCCTTACTCCATTGAGCGGGTAACGGGCTACAAGCC
>JBKGZA010000282.1:0-3030 GCA_046545815.1 Bacteroidales bacterium | reverse complement strand
AACAGGTATACTGCCCTGGCCTGTCTGAAGACTGTCGTAGGGATTGAAACCATAAGAAGAATAGGTGTAAGGTATGTGACTCAGAGCTCCACCCCAAAATAACTGGCTTTCCTGGTTCAGGTAAGACACATATCCCCCGAAATCATATATTTCACCCTGAACCTGAAGATTGGTAATCAACTGATGACGTTTCAATACATCACTCCAGTAAGCGGTCACCCCGCCTGAAGCGTAGGTACCGAACTGGCTTGATCCCACACCCACACCCGTACTTCCTATATAATCAAGTTGAAATTTGGGATTGTAGGGCTTCTCTGTAAATGAAGTATCCGCTATGTATGGATAGCGCTCCAGATTGGGTCCCACAATACTTAACACCCTTCCCCTTCCGGGAGGTAATGCAGAAGCTCCTTCATCTGCAAGATTCCTGTCTACCTGAATCCGTTCAAATTCTTCCGGTTTTGCCATATGAATGGAATAACGGTCATCCCCATAAAGCGTATAGGCAATTTCACCGGTTTTGGAGGCAACACTATATGCAGGAGCCAGATCCGTAATTCCGCTTATGCCCGTAACAAACTCCGTTAATCTGAAAACACTCCCCGTATGCAGCTCATACTCGTAAAGGTTCCTATACCCATCAGCATGGGAAAGAAAATATACCGAGCGTCCGTCAGGGGAGAATTGCGGACTCAAATTATCGCTTTCCGGAAAGACAGACAAAACCTCAACCTCCCCCGTTGCAACCTCCATCATACATAACCGGTATTTGCCATAGAAGGGCACGTTCAAATCCGTATCCGAACCCCTTTCCGAAATAAAAACTATCTTCTTTCCATCGGGAGACCATGCAGCCTGAAGATCGGAATATGCATCATTGGTAAGCTGATCAATTCTATCGGATGTCAAATGATAAATATACAGATCACTCTGACCATCCACCAGGCCAGTCAGAAGAATTTTCTCTCCGTCAGGTGACCATTCGGGATTATCAAAAGCCTGAATCCCTTTTAAATCGATCTGCTCCACAACTTTTGCTCTATTCCTTTCCACATTGGCAATGAGCAGCCTGTTTCTACCCCTGCCGATGGTCGTCATGACATATCGTTCCCCTCCGGGGGAAAAAGATCCTGCCGATTCAATGTAATTGTAATTGTCAATATCACCCTGCCTCAATGTGCTGCTCAGTTTTTTAATAACCTTTTTGTCTTCCGTACGGGCCATCAAAATATCCACATTAATCACATTTTTATTGGAGATATACGTCATGTACCTGCCATCGGGACTCAGAACAGGAGATAAATTCAGTTCGCCCGAATTTTCAGGGGTAAACATGTTTCTTCCCACCGGCTTTATGGTATCCCCCCCGATATAAGGTGCGTAAGTTTCTCTGACTGATTTCTGCCACATAGAGGACAAGCTGTCGGTATTCATCCCGAACAGAGAATTCACAGCCTGCTCAAGCCCAAATTTCGCTGTAGAAACCAATACCGGTTCGATCATGGCATCTCCCCATACACCGGTGACAAAAGACCAAAAAGCATGCCCATACCGATAAGGAAAATAATCATAGGGCTTTCTGGTCATATCTTTGATGGTGGGGATATCATCATGTATAACAGCATCCCGCATCCACATGGCAGTCTTATTGTCCGCCGGACCGACGGATAAGTATTCCGCCATCCCCTCAATCATCCATAAAGGAATGTTATTGAGCGATTGCAGACCCAGTGTATCGTCTGTTTTAACCACATTATACTGGAATACGTGAACCATCTCATGACCCAATACATGATCGGTCTCTCTGTTGGAGATCATAAATGGCATAATTACTCTTTTCCTTAGGGCCTCCGTGACACCCCCGGTTCCTACACCTATATCACCGCCGATTACAGTTGTTTGCTGAAAATCCGGGTGATTGTTGTACATGATAAACGGATTGTTAAGAATGGTATCCCTGAAAATGGCAAAATGGCGATCATACCATTGTTCGCTTTGACGGCCAAGTCTCTTTATGACATCCCTATGCCCCATATAATTATAAATCTGAAAATGATCCGTTTCATAGATTTCAAATTCAAATTTTTCATAATTCACTTTGTTTTGTCCAAAGTATTGGCCATAAGAAGAAAAGGACATAAAGAAGAGGCTCAAAAAAAGCAACATGTTGATAAAGAACACTATCGGCTTCATTTTTTTTAATTACTTTCAGAAAGGTCAATAAAAAAATTAATAAAAAAAATTACATCAAAGGATATACCAATTATTTAACTCCGTATAAAAAGAAATATTGAGTTTAGTCTAAAAAGGCGCTCACCGGCTATACTTAGCTAATTGTGTAAAAATTTTCTATTGAATTTCAGTGATCTACTAAATCCACTTAGCGCCTTATCAGCCAAAATCCAGCTTTTTATACCGGACTCAATGTTTTAATTGATCAAAAAATACACAGAGAAATTTTATCCCCAAATTCCACCCGTATTCTCAGTGAAACCGCCTTTGCCTTTATTCCTTTTCGTCTTGGTCTGAACACCCATCCGTTTTTTCTGTTTGGTCCAGAAACCACGGATCAGCAGGGGGCCGATAAAAGGCAGGAACCAGATCAGCTTCTTATGCATACTTCGCCGCTCCTCATCCATATACCGGGCCTGGCCAATCCTTTTGTACACATATAAAGTAAAAAGGACATATGCGGCTATGATGAGCAATAGGATAATCGTTGTGGTTGTCATTTCAATTTCGTTTTTATCGTTTGGCACAATTTAATGTGATTCTACCGGTCTGCCAAATTTTAGTTACCTGCATCGGATTATCTGCTTCCTGATAATTGAATAAAAACAGAATATTCGTTAAGTGTTATCCTGATCTCTGCCCGGGATGTTTGGGAACAAAACATCCATCTGGTAAATCATGTTCATCTTGTCGGGTAACGACCCTGAATAGAAATATCGCCTGAGAGGCTTTAAGCTCGGACTCAGAATGCAGCCTCACTGTTTTGTATTCTATTACATCTGATCAGGGGTAATAAAT
>JBKGZA010000281.1:0-3069 GCA_046545815.1 Bacteroidales bacterium | reverse complement strand
TCCTTGATGGTGACTTTGGAAAATTTTTGTTCTTTCATTAGCCCGAGAATTAAGATGTTGAAATTTTATTCTATATAAACTTGTGTATTTTAGCTAAAAGTCTCTTTTGATCAATGGGTTTGCTGATATAATCATCACAACCTGCATCTATGCTTTTTTGAACATCCTCGCTCATGGCATAGGCAGTTTGGGCTATAATGGGAACATCACTGTGATCCATCGAAGAGCGAATCTTTTTTGTAAGCTCCAGACCTGTTGTATCAGGAAGTTTAATATCCATCAGTATGAGATCAATTTCCGGATGGTTCAGGAATGCCTCATATCCTTCTTTTCCTGTGGTACAGGCAATAAGATTGAATCCACCGGGTTCGAGCAGCGCTTTCATGAATTCAAGGCTTGTGGGGTCATCCTCTATGACCAGTAATATTTTGCCTTCGACTTCAGTTTCATCAGGCTCTATCTCCTTTATTTCATTATTTTCTGTTTTTTGCCTGCTTTCATAAGGAAGAGTAAAATAAAACACAGATCCTTGTCCTTCTGTAGAATCCAACCACATCTGCCCACCCATTAATTCAACAAGATTTTTAGAAATGGTCAGTCCCAGTCCCGTACCCTCATACGCTCTGCTGGTCGTATCATCCGCCTGCCTGAAACGCTCAAAAATATGTTCCTGCTGGTCGCCGGAAATACCTATTCCAGTGTCCCTGACATAAAACAGCAACTGACCATCAGATGTAAATTCATAGCCAAATTCGATGCTCCCCTCATGGGTGAATTTAATGGCGTTGTTTAGCAAATTATCCATGATTTGTCTGAATCGGTTGGGATCGGAGTATATATAACTGTTCTGGCTGTCCGGAGATTTATTAAACTTTAATTGTATATGCGTTTTTTCCTCGATTTTAAGCTGATTAGTATAAAACCTGTGAAGTTCTTTGAATACATCATCCAGGCAAACATTCTGATGGTTTAAAGCCAACTGGTTGGCTTCAATTTTTGACACGTCCACAAGATCATTGATGATATTGAGCAAATGGTAGGTTCTGTTGTGAATGATATTGAGGAACTGATCCCGTTTATCCTTCGAAAACTCCTTCTCTTGTAACATCTCGGAAAATCCCATTATGCCATTCATGGGCGTGCGTATTTCATGGCTCATATTGGCAAGGAAGGCTGATTTCAGGCGGTCGCTCTCTTCGGCTTTTTCTTTGGCTTCTAACAATTCTTGCTTGTATTGTTCCTCTTTTAGCTTAGAATGCAATAAGGGGGCGATATAACCGGATAACCTGTTAATTTGTTTTTTATCGTTATTGTTATATCCCCATGGTTTATTAGCAAGTGCAATTTGTCCGATCAATTGGTCATTTGCCATAATTGGGGCTGCCATGGCAGAGGTTAACTGAACATGCCCTTCAGGCAGTTGAAGGTTTCCATTTTTATACAATGTTGTTCTTCGTTTAAGAGAATCACCCCATACTCCTGCCCAGGAATCTTTGGGGAAAACGATGCTCTTTTCTTCGATCTGGCATTCATCCCATACATCTCTTGTCATCGATTCAGAGACAAGATCACCATCATCATTAATATATCCAAAATACCCATATTCACTGGAAAATGCTTCCCTGATAACATCCAATACCTCCTTATAAAAATCTTTACCCTCGGATTGGATGAAACTGTTAGAGATGCGGTTTTTGATCAGGAGTTCTTCCTCAGCTTTTTTACGTTCGGTAATGTCTCTCATAACTGCTACCACTCCATCAGTGCCTTCTTCATTTTCCAATGGATAGTAATTGACCTCTAAATGAACCGCTCCAAATTCAGGATAGCTCTTAACCATATCGAACCGAACATTCTCTCCTTTAATAGCTTTATCCAAATACGGTTTAAGTTTCTCCTTGAATACCTGCTCACCTAAAACTTCACCTGCTCTGTATCCGATAACCTCTTCTTCATTAAGCTGGTGATATTTCAAAAAGGCATTGTTTACACATAAGTATTTATAATCCTTGTCCACAACAGCCATCATATCTTCAGAGCCTTCGACCATCCGCTTGTACTGGGTCAATTCAGTCTTTTGCTTTTCTAACAATTGATTAGACGCCAGCAATTCTTCGTTGGAAGCTCTTAATTCTTCCTCTGCAGCTTCCAATTCTTCATAGTTTTTCTGCAATTTCCGCTCAGCATTTTTTCTTTCAGTAATGTCCCGGGCAAAGACCAATGCTCCATCTTTACCCTGGTATCTGAAAGGAACAGCAGAGACTTCTACATCTACATGTGTCCTGTCAAGTTTTAAATAAATTTCTTCAAGGTTGGGTTGGGATTTTTTTCTTTTATTAACTCCTTTTATGCGCTTTTTAACTTCTTCATGATAATCGGGATGAAACCTTTCTAAAACTGGCATACCAATGAGTTGTTCTGCCTTATCGGCTCCAAACAATTGTTGAGCCTGTTGATTAACATAGGCAAATTTTCCTTCGGTTTGTATAAAAATGGCATCTGGAGCATTCTCAATTAAAAGGCGAAAATGGCTTTCACTTTCCTGCAGTTTTATTTCAGTTTGCTTGCGTTTTGTTATATCCTGGTGGGTACCAAACATCCAAAGCGGCTTTCCATCTTCTGTCCATGAAACCACTTTGCCCCTGTCCAATAACCATATCCAACTGCCATTTTTGTGTTTCATCCGATGCTCACACTCATAAATTTTGGTCTCTCCTTTAAAATGCCTGTCCAATTCTTTTTTGCATTTTTCCAAATCATCCGGATGGGCATGTTTCATCCACGTATCAATGATGGTTGGAGAAAGTTCTTCAAGACTATAACCAATGAATTTCGCCCAGCGTTCATTGAAAATGGTCTCGCCCGTCTGGACATTCCACTCCCATGTGCCTGCATCGGTTCCTTCAATAATATTCGCCAGTCGTTCTTTCTGTGAAGTCAGTTGTTCTTCGTCCCTGGTATGCTGAGTAATATCCCTGACAAATTCCACAATGCCTGTAACCTCACCTGAATCGGAATCTATTATTGGATAGCTAAAAATTTCATACCATTTCTCATCAGCGTCATCTT
>JBKGZA010000280.1:0-3085 GCA_046545815.1 Bacteroidales bacterium | reverse complement strand
TGGCGAAATAAGCATTAAGGCTCGAATTTTGAGGTTCTATTTAATTGAATTACATACATATAATCAAACTTTATCCGAATTACGCAATAATAATTAGTTTAGTTCTAATTTTATGAGTATCTACAAAACGAAATTGCCTGGAGTTACTTTTTTGCGGTCTCCACCTTTTTTTATTAGTCTCTGCGTGAAACATCTTTTAACAGGCTTCACGAAAAAGAGCGTGAAGAAACTGTTTAAAGTTTGAGTAACTATAACAAATTGGTTGTATTAACACTAGTTTAAAGGTTTAATGTGCACATAAAACGCACCAAACTCCTCATTGTCTTCAGTTATAAAATAAGGTTTCAGATGCTGGCGTCCTTCGGATAATCTGGCGTGAAAGGTGACTTCCTCGGCGTTCATGTCCACCGGTTTTTCCAGATGGAGGCCTTCCACGTCGATGGCTGCTTTTTTCAGATTAATGATTTTGCCATCGGGCCTGGACTGATACCAGGGTTTATCTTCTCCCAGTTCTTCCGGCGCTTCGTCAAATGCCAGGCCGGATTCGCCGGGCCAGCGCCTGAGTGATATTTGGTAGGTTCCGCTTTTATATACATCGATCATAAAATAGCCCTCCGAAATATGGTTTTTTTCGGGTTGACGGATTTGTGCATGGTTCCAGGCTACAGAGCCTGAAGTGTGCAGATCGTGGCAGGTGATCTTTGTCTCTTCATGTCCCGGTACACCAATTTTGTAGGCTTCATATCTTCCGAAATCCGCAGATACATAATCCCACCACCGTTTATAATCAGCCCGCAGTTCTGAAACCACCTCCGGATGCTCGGAAGCTACATTATTTTTTTGTCCGGGGTCCTTCCGGATGTTGTACAGTTCTTTCCCGTCAATCAGTCGCCATTTGTCGGTCATCACCGCATTCATGCGCCATTTTTCAGGCTGCTGTTTGCGGTTGTTGTCGATGATGATGGTTCTGTCCGTCCATTGATCTTTTTTTCCGGTTAAAAAGTGTTTGATGCTTCTTCCGTCATAGGCCGGCCCGTCAACAGGTGTCAGGTTGCACAGGTCAATCAGTGTAGGGAGCACGTCGGTATGGGAGGAGATGGCGTCTACATCCCTTCCGCCTTTAATGCCGGCGTGTTCCCAACGTATAAAGAAAGGCACACGGTGCCCGCCGTCATACTGGGATCCTTTGTTTCCCCGCATACCGGCATTGAATATGTCTGCTCCGTATGCAGTGCCGTTATCGGTCATGAAGATCAATATTGTATTTTCGCGTAGATTCAATGCTTCAAGCTTTTGTTCAAGCAATCCCAGATTGTCGTCGATGTTGGTGATCATGCCATAGAAGGCCTTTTCCTGTTCGCTGAGCTTCTCTTCATTCCTGTACCGGTTGTAATATTGCTCATCCACATTTAACGGACTATGGGGCGCGTTGGTGGAAAGGTACACGAAGAAGGGCTTTTCCCGGTTTTCGTCTATGAATTGTAAAGCTTCTTCGAAGAAGACATCGGTACAGTAGCCTTCAAATTTTTCGGGAACTCCGTTTCGGAAGTAATGGTCATCGAAGTAATCGTTGTTCCAGTAGTCGGGCGTTTGTCCCACACCACCTCCTCCGTGATATACTGCTTCATCAAAGCCCCGGTGATGTGGCAGATAAGGATAGGCATCTCCCAGGTGCCATTTGCCGAACATCCCCGTAGCATAGCCATTTCTGTCAAAGATCTCGGGCATGCTGATAAATTTTTCCCGGAGCAGGTTACAGCCTCCTATGGTGTGCCAGGCTCCTGCCCGGTTTTTATTGGCTCCGCTTAAAAGACCGGCCCGGGTGGGGGCGCTTGTCGGGGCAACATGAAAATCGGTGAGCCTTACACTTTCGCCATAGAATTCATCCATGTTCGGCGTTTCAATGATGGGGTTGCCATGGCAGGCCAGGTCTCCGTAGCCCTGATCGTCTGTTATAACCAGAATTACATTGGGCTTCTTTTTCTCTTCTTCAGCTTTTGATGAAAGCGAGAGAAAGAGTGAAGTAACCAGGGTGAAAAGGAAAAGATGGATTGTTGATTTCATAATTTATTATAATTGAGGTTCATCTTGCCAATAATGAGGGATTTCAAAACTTCAAAGTTTAAGAAACGCCACTAAAACTCTAAAGCACAAAATCCCACGAAAAATAAACTTAATGCTGTTTGGTGTTCCTATGCTATGGTGGCAAAATATTTTCTCTGTGATTTTATCGTTGCGCTTTGTGGTTAATATTATAAGAAGAAATTATTTATTCTCCCGACCACTGTGCTGCGTTTCTCAATATTTGCTGCACCTCTGGCACCGACAGGGATTCTGCATCGTGACCCAAAAGGATTTGGAATATTTTTCCTGTACCGTACCGGTAGGCCCATGCCTGTGGCTCCTTTTTACCGGTATCTTCAGATTTAGCCACTAACAAGGGTTCACCCACCGGTTCATCGCCCACCTGCTTGTAATACAGTTCGTCCTTAGTTTGAAAATCCGATATGCCCTCGGTGATCTCATGCTCCACATCGGTGATCTCCACTGTGAATTTTCCGTAGGAATCATGGGCGCTGGGTCCGTCATGATCCCATACTCTGCGGCAGATCCGGCGGTATTCCGGCCAGTCGGAGGCGCCTGCTTCCGGGAGCGATTTGTGCCAGGCTCCATTGGTAAAATGGATGATCAGCAATCCGCCTCCGTCCTTAAGATAAGAGGTAAAGTCTTTTTTGGAGGCATCGCTCAGTCCTTCGGGATCATCCCAGTTGTTGTAGTTCAGCACCAGAAAGTCATACTGGGTGAGGTCCAGCCGGGCTAGATCTTCGATATCCTTTGACACATCCACGTCCATGTTGCCTTTTTCCAGGACCGATCGAATTACCGGCGTAGTCTTTTTCCATTCGTGTCCCGGGTGATGTTTACCGGTTAAGATCAGTCCGTTCATCGGATTATCCTGCTGGGCAAATCCTATAGTTGCTATAAATATGAACAGTATTCCCGTGATCAGTGATTTCATAATTCAGTGCTTTTAAGGTTCAAATTGATTTATCTGCCAAATTCAGAAATTTTGCTTGTTTCATTA
>JBKGZA010000279.1:0-3085 GCA_046545815.1 Bacteroidales bacterium | reverse complement strand
TCGAGACTGGAAATTCATGATAACAGGTTGTTTACGTTTGAGGCATGACAGACAAAACTCTAAATTCTAAATCCTAAACAATGCTAATGTCCAATCCGTTAGCTGATGGAAATCAAAACATCTTATTAAGTTAAATTTATTTATTCTCCGGGTGGGTACCTGTAATTTTTGGTGTAGTTTTGACATCTTATATATGAAAGGTAAGTATGATAAGAAATTATATACTCATCTT
This sequence comes from Bacteroidales bacterium, assembly GCA_046545815.1. Lineage (GTDB taxonomy): Bacteria > Bacteroidota > Bacteroidia > Bacteroidales > UBA12077 > JAGXLC01. The sequence continues at coordinate 2,853 of JBKGZA010000279.1, read as the reverse complement.
ATTTCTGAGTTTATTGACTACCGGGGTTTTCAGCCAGCCATACACCATAAGCGGTCATGTGCGGGATCAGTCCAACGGAGAAGTATTGATCGGAGCCAACATCTCTTTAAAGGGAACAACTACTGGTACTACCACAAATGCATACGGATTTTATTCTATTACACTGGAACCCGGAGAATACACCATTGCATGTTCTTATGTAGGGTATTCCGGGAAGGAGATCAATCTTGAACTTAACGATGATACGACACTGGATATCGAGCTTGAACGAAAGAATACCCGGCTTGAAGAAGTTGTGGTGGAAGGGGAAAAAAGCAACAGCAACATTGTCTCCATGGATATGAGCCTGGATAAGCTGAACAGCGAAACCATCGATAAAATTCCCGTGTTGATGGGAGAGGTAGACATGATCAGAACCCTTCAGATGTTACCGGGAGTAAAATCCTCCGGAAGGTTGACTTCAGGAATGAGTGTGCGGGGCGGAGGCAGAGATCAGAACCTGATCCAGCTCGATGAGGCTCCCGTTTATAATGCCTCCCATCTTGGCGGTATATTTTCGGTGTTTAACAACGATGCCATCAAAAATGTAGAGCTTTATAAAGGGAAAATACCGGCCCGTTATGGGGGCAGATTATCCTCATTGATCGATATACGGATGAAGGACGGAAATATGAAAGAATTTGCAGGCGAAGGAGGGATCGGATTGATTTCGAGCAGGCTTACCCTGGAAGGCCCCATTGTTAAAGATAAAGGTTCGTTCATTGTTTCGGGCCGGCGTACCTATATGGATGCAGTTATTGGGTTGGCCCGGGATATTTCAGGGAGCGACCGGATCACTGAATTTCCCTTTCATTTTTATGATCTGAATGCAAAAGCCAATTACCGTTTTGACGACAACAACCGGCTCTACTTGTCAGGTTATTTTGGGCGGGATGTATTTTCTTATTCAATAGGGAATGACAACAATTCTAATTTTAACTGGGGCAATTATACGGCCACTGCCCGATGGAATCATGTTTTTAACAACAAGTTGTTTTTTAATTTTACGCTTATGGCAAGTAATTACGATTATTTGCTTGATAACAAACTGTCGACAGGCCGTGAAAAACGCACGTACTCGTTTGAATATGGCGCTTTTGTTAAGGATCTTTCCGCCAAGACGGATTTTACATATTACATCAACAATAACAATACCATGCGGTTTGGCCTTAAATCCACCTATCACGATTTTAATGTCGGGGATATCAGCGGAATCCGGGATACGAGCAGTTTTGAATTTAAATTGCCGGCCATCCGGAGTATAGAGAGTGCCTTTTATTTGAACAACGAGCAAAAGGTAACGGAAAACTTTACTGTCGATTACGGCTTCAGATACTCTGTTTTCCAAAATATCGGAAAAGCTACGATGAATGTTGTAGATGATAATTACAATGTTGTTCGTGAGCGCACATACGATAAAGGTGAGATATACAATACTTATCATGGTATAGAGCCGAGGATCGGTATGAATTATGTGTTTTCGGAAAACCGGTCGGTAAAGGCCAGCTATTCCCGGACCCGCCAATACCTTTTGATCGCTTCCAACTCCAATACCGGCTCTCCGCTGGATGTTTGGATCAGTGCCAGTCCGAATATAAAGCCACAGATAGGCGATCAATACAGTCTGGGGTATTTCAGGAATTTTCTGGATGATGAGATAGAGACTTCCTTTGAGATGTATTACAAAGATATGCAAAACCTGGTGGCTTTTAAGGAATTTGCACAACCTCAGTTCAACCCCGATATGGAAGAGGAGCTACGGTTTGGCAAAGGCAGGGCTTACGGCTTTGAGACGACGGTTAAAAAACCGGAAGGGAATCTGAGCGGATGGATCAGTTATTCTTTTTCGCGTTCCATGAAAAAGATTAAAGATATTCAGGAAAAAGACTGGTTCCCTTCTCCCTATGACCGGCCCCATGACCTGACACTGGTGGCCATGTATGATCTTACCCGACGTATCAGTCTTTCTGCCAATTGGACCTATAAAACCGGAAGACCGTTGAATGCCCCGGCGGCAAGATATGAATACGGCAACCTGATGCTTCCGTATTATCCGGGGCGGAATGAAGACCGGATGCCAGACTACCATCGGTTGGATGTCGGATTGACCATTAAAGGCAATTCCGATCCGGGGAGCAATTTTGAAGGTGAATGGGTGTTCTCTGTTTACAATGCATATGCCCGTAAGAATGCAGATGCCATTTATTTTACCCAGGATAATGCGGATTTCTATGAGACCAATGCCATGCGCACAAGCTATTTTACCATATTTCCTTCGGTGACGTATAATTTTAAATTCTGAATGCAGATGATGTGCGGATTAAAATACATATTATACGGCTTTTCCGTAATTTTTGCCTTGGGATTCATTTCATGTGCCGATGAAGAAATAGACTGGGATGTGGAGGAATCACCCGAATTGCTGGTGGTGGAAGGCAGCTTTACCAATATAAAAAAGCGTCACAGGATTACTTTATCCAGGTCGGCCGATTACTTTACCAATCAGGAAACGGACCGGGTTTCCGGGGCCGATGTTACCGTATCGGACGGTTCCACTACCTATGAATTTAAGGAATTGAAGGAGAAAAAAGGAATCTATGAGAGTGAAAGGAAGGTAGCGGGCAGGGCAGGACATACCTACACACTGAACATTCACCTGCAGGAACCCATCAACAATAAAACGCATTACCAGGCCAGTGAGAAAATGATAGAAGGCATTGACCTGGAGAGCATGGAAGCTGTTATTCAAAGGAATCCATTTTACCAGGAAGGATTTCCAACAGATTCCCTCCTGCTGTTTGTTGCTTTATACGG
>JBKGZA010000278.1:0-3099 GCA_046545815.1 Bacteroidales bacterium | reverse complement strand
AAAGTCCCGTCTCGCCACTTTGGCCCGACGGGACTTTTTTTTATTTTTATCCCCTTTATATCCCTTAATCTTATTTGAATATGGATACCGTCAGAATTCCCTTTGAACTGATGCGCTCAGAATTTAGGCGTATTTTGCTTGACCATGCATTTACGGAAAAACAGGCTGACCGCTGTGCCGAAATTTTTGCGGTGAATAGCCTGGAAGGCGTTTACTCACATGGTGTTTACCGTTTCCCAAGATTCATACGACATGTTCGGAATGGGTTTGTAAATCCGAATGCTCAGCCTGAATTGGTAAAAGCTTTAGGCTCACTGGAACAGTGGAATGGCAATCTGGCTCCCGGTCCCTTGAATGCCGAATTTTCCACCGGCCATGCTATGGAGATTGCCGAATCATATGGCCTGGGGGCTGTGGCCCTGTCCAATACCAACCACTGGATGCGCGGTGGAACATATGGTTGGCAGGCGGTTGAAAAAGGCTTTGCTTTTATCGGCTGGACCAATACAGAAGCGAATATGCCTGCATGGGGCGCAAAAGACTATCGGCTGGGGAATAACCCCCTTGTTTTTGCCGTGCCCTTTAAAAATGAAGCCATTGTGCTTGATTTTGCCATGTCACAATATTCATATGGAAAAATGGAGACAAAAAAACTGGAAGGAGAGAAGCTTTCATTTCCGGGAGGATTCAATCAGAATGGAGCGCTGAGCACAGATCCCTCGGAAATATTGGAGAGTGGCCGGGCTTTACCTATTGGGTACTGGAAAGGCGCAGGATTATCCCTGCTGCTTGATATTTTGGCTGCCCTGTTATCTGGCGGTTTACCCACCCATCAGATTAGCAGGCGTGAAGTGGAATACGGTGTATCACAGGTATATTTCGCCATCGATCTGAACCAGCTCAGCAATTATCCTTCCATTGAAACAACCCTTTCGGGGATTATAGATGACTTGAAACAATCTGTCAGCGATGAATACGACACGGAGGTCCGTTACCCGGGCGAGCGTGTAGGGGACACACGTGCAGAAAACCTGAAAAATGGCATTCCCGTCAATAGAAAAGTCTGGGAGGAAATTAAAACATTGTAAAAAGATAATGAGTCTGGTCTGAGAAGACCTAAACGACTTGTGCCTCAATTATAGTTCAACATTTTATCATTGACAGGGTCAAAATGCCAGTATGGCAGTTTTTGACCACGCGGTCAATTTCCCGGAATGGGGTCAAATCCTTCCGAAAATATACTCGGAACGGATACTTTTTTCCAGACACTCTCTCTTATATTATCCGGCGGCTGACGAATTCCATAATTCAAACTTATCCAAAATACAGGTATGCAAACATTAAGCTCTATTTTGGGTCATTGATTGCATTTTTCCCTCTTCACTCTCCGTCACGCGTAAAGATCAGTTTTCTATAATTGTCTTTGTACCACAAATTCATCAATTTCTTCAGCTTATTGTAATCTGCAGGCTGAATGGTTTTTTTCGTAACCTGAAGCGCCCTACTGATCTGAATTTCTTCGTTTTCCTCCTGTATCCGAATGGTCAAAGAACCAATGTCATTGCTTTCCTGAATATTGATATCCTTGTTCTCCAGCCGGAGCGATGCTGGTATGGTTAAGGTATAATCGTAATTTATATCCACAGGCCACTCCAGTTCAATAGGGTTTAAACGTGATTCGGTTAATATTTCCAGATGCCACTGATCCAACCTGGTGTTTATTTCGGGTATCGTCATGAACCTGTACTTACCCTGTTGTTCAGGCATAAATTTACGGTTAATGGTATAATGGATGTGGCTCATACCGGTAGAAAGGCTGTCCAGTTGGTAATTACTGATATCTGAAGCATTAAATCCGGGCGATAATAGGGATTGAACTGAAGACTCAGTTCTTTTTACTTCCAGAGAAGGGTTTTCGCAACGGGTGAGCCGGGCATCTACTTCTCCGGTCAGCTGGTTTGCATTATTCAGCTCCATATCTCCGGAGATTTCCGCTGTACTGATATTTTCTTCCGGCTTGAGGAATTCAGGGCTGTTTTGTTCCTTATCCAGGATAAGGTTTACCTCATTGGGAAACCGGTATTTTGCATTGATCCGGTTGCTGTTGACAGCAGAAAGATATATGGTTTCCTCTTTATCATGAAGTTTAACGTAATATTCTTCAAAGGTTTTCAGATTGCCCATGTTTTCACCGCAATATTCGGGAGGAATTATACCCACCGGTTTGGCACTGATGCCCATTTCATTCAGAATGCTTGCCAGTAATACCGTTTTTTCCAGCGTAGTACCTCCATTGTCCTCAAGAACGGCTTCATTGGAGCGCAGTCGGAAACCGGTATGCTTTAAAGGTATATTAAAATGGTTGATTTGATTTACCACCATATCCTGAATGGCCAGTACGCTGTCCATTCTGGTCTTACTGTTTCTTACTGCCTCAGTGATGCTTCCGGCTACACTTTCGGGCAGTTGTTCTGAAAACTGGCCGGTGATATACTGATAGCCCCTGTCCAATTCTGCCGTACTGAAAATAAGCCGTGGAAGATGCTGGTTAAACCTTGGCTGTTGATTTTCATGTGTTGTAGCAGGTATATCCTCAATAACCCATTTATATTCCTTTAAATTCCCATCATTGGATATATTTAAATTTTCCTTTGCATTTAGCAATTTGTAGTTAAGTTCCTTGCCGGGAGGGAATTTTACCTTGATAACCATTTTTTTTACAGGTGAGGCTTCTGCCAGGACTTCATTGCCCATAAGGAACGGCATAAATTCAGGATTGCTTTCTATTTCATAATCCAGCCGAATGGTGGAATTTTTTTCCAGAGCGGTATGGGTAACCACCATTTCTCTTAGATGATGAAAAGGAGATGCACCCTCTGCGAATTTTGGCAGCACCTCATTATAAGCATTTTCAGGAGAAGGAACTTTTTTTTCTTCTTTTGTTTCAGTCACCGATTTATTAACTGTCAATTCCTGGTATTCTGGGTTGTATACAATAAAGGTCTCCCCGTGAAGCCTGTTGAAGGAGTAGTAACTATGGAGGTCTAGTTCATGTTTGTAATGGTAATCTATGGACCCGTCCTCATGCAAGGTATATAC
>JBKGZA010000277.1:0-3193 GCA_046545815.1 Bacteroidales bacterium | reverse complement strand
CGCAGAGGATTTCAAATACCCCTACAAAAGAACCGAAAAATTCGGGAGCAGGAAATCCCATGCCTTCAAACCTTCCGCCGCCCCGCATGGCAGGGTAAATGAATTTCTGAATGCCTTCGGACAAAAATACAGCGCCCACCATCAAACGGATAATGATGATGGCACGGGAGGGATCAGTATGTATGATTTTTCTGTACATATCTGCAATTGTTTCTATGTATAACAAACTTACGCCGTTATGGTTTTTCACATATTCGTTTATTCTGATTCATTCGTCTGACTATTTTTATGCTAAGCCATATTCCCGCTGCGATAATACCGGTTATCAGGAGAGAAACAACAAAATTCAGCCAATTGGGAATGGATTGCAATACGATCTCTCCTTCCACGAGTTTTTGGGCTGTTGACATTCCCGTTATGTCCCCGGAAAGATGTTCAAAATAGAGTATTCGTGAAACGACCTTTACCAGAGCCTTGTTAAGGTGTGCCGCGGCGATGATAGGAATAAAAGCTTTACCATAATTAAAAAGATAGTCAGTCCCTTATCGAGTTTATTTTTGGTTTGAATGGGTTGCCTGGTCAGGCTATTTCTATATTTTTGGTGATCGATTTTTCCAGAAACGACTTCTAAGTATCCTTTTTACTGTAGAATTTGAACAGAATAAAGTTTAATTTGAATTTTATTCAATAATTTTATTGAATAATTGAAAAATTGTTTTATATTTGTACCACATATTAATTAAAGAAAAGTTGAATTTAAAACTTTAAGACTACAGCGAGTATTTAAGCGGTTACTCAAAATGGAATTGCCCGATGTGGCAGGGTGAAGGAAGAATGGGTATGAGACATGGTAATACCCGTGGATCCCGTGGTGGTCATTGTCCGATGCGGTAACGCATTGTTTTAAAGGGGCACATAGTAGGATTATCTGATGATTTGAATCATTGATATTGAATCACAATAAAGGGGAAAAATCTGATTATATACCCTTCTTCACCCGTCAATTGAAAAAACAAAAAAAAAGTATATGACAGAAAAAGCATACAAAAACAATTTGTACGAAGGACTTTCAAAACTCATGAAGGCGCTTGCAAATCCCATACGTTTAGAGATCATAGAGATGCTTTCCCAGGGAGAAAAAAGCGTGGAAGGCGTGGTGAAAGCCACTGGCATTACCTTTGCCAATGCCTCCCAGCATTTGCAGGTGCTAAAAAACAATAACATCGTCAAAACCCGAAAGGAGGGTCACTATGTGTATTATTCCATTGCCAGCAATGAATTTTTAACCTGCTATCAGAATATCATAGACTATGGCATCCGGGAGATTGCAGAGCTTGAAAGAACATTGAACAAGCACCGGGAGGAATATCAGACATCAGAGGCTGTCAGCCTGAAGGAGCTCGAAGAGAAGATCCAGAGGGAAGATGTGCTGGTTATTGATGTACGCCCGCATATTGAATACGAGTTCGGACACATTCCCGGCGCTGAATCTTTACCCGTGAATGAGTTGCTGGATAAGCTCAATGAACTTCCAAAAGACAAGGAGATCATTGCTTACTGCCGGGGTCCGTTTTGTGCCCTGTCCGACGAGGCGGTAAAAATACTGCGGGAGAGAGGCTATAAGGCAGAAAGATTACACGAAGGGTACCCGGAATGGAAAATGAAAAATTTAAAAGAAGGGTAATTTTATGAAGGGGCCGGTTTACCTTGATTACAATGCAACCACACCTGTTGACCGGAAGGTTTCAGAGGCCATGCTTCCATTTGTTCATGGTTATTTTGGCAATCCTTCCAGTTCATATGAGCCGGGAAGAAAAGCCAAAGAAGCCATAGAAAAGGCCAGGGAACAAACAGCAGGCTTGATTCAGGCAAGTCCTGATGAGATCATTTTTACCAGTGGAGGTACTGAATCCAACAATCATGCTTTACGGGGCGCAGCCTTTAAACATCAGGAGAAAGGAAGGCATATCATCACCTCTTCCATAGAGCACCCTTCGGTGAAAGAGGTATGTAAATATCTTGAATCGGTGGGGTTTGAGATTACCTGGTTGCCGGTAAACCATAGCGGAACGGTAAACATCGGAGACGTGGAAGAAGCCATCCGCCCGGATACCATTCTGATCTCCATCATGCACGCAAACAATGAAGTGGGATCCATTCAACCGGTAGAAGAAATAGCCTCCCTGGCCCGGGAAAATGACATTCTGTTTCACACAGATGCCTCGCAATCTGCAGGAAAAATTTCTGTAAATGTGGAAGATTTGAGTGCAGACATGTTAACGATTGCCGGACATAAACTTTATGCTCCTAAAGGCATTGGAGCGCTTTATATTCGGAATGGCATTTCTATAGATAATCTGTTGTTTGGAGGTGGGCAGGAAAACGGGATCAGGCCCGGAACAGAAAACACATCCCAGATCGTGGGCCTGGGTAAAGCAGCAGAAACAGCCCGACAGGAGCTTGACGCAAATAGAAAACACATGTGGGAGTTGCGCGAACACTTGGTGGAAGGATTAATAAATCAGATGGGTAATCAGGTAATTCTGAATACCCATCTGGATAACAGCCTGCCCAATACTTTGAGTGTAGCCTTTGATAAGGTGGAAGCGCATACATTGGCTTCATTGCTCAGCAGCGATGTGCTTATATCAACCGGTTCGGCATGTCATGCAGAAATCACAGAAATTTCTCCCGTGCTTGAAGCAATGAATGTTAAAAAAATGACTGCCGCGGGAACCGTGAGAATTTCCATAGGGAAATACACCACAACAGAGGAAATTGACCTGGCAATCCGGGCCATTACTCAAATCGTCCGAAAATTAAGTTAGTTGTTCATATAACATTAAAAAGCAAGTGCCTATGAATATGATAAATTTTTTTCAGCAAAAAAATATGTTTTCCGGATTACTCCAAACAGTTTTAATCCTGTTCTTAATACTGGCTGTTCCCTATTCTATCCGGGCACAGGAAGGAGGAGAAATCTCCTATCCCGATCTGACACCCGCAGGATTTCTGCAGACGCATTTCAGTGCCGACGATGTAGCGGATAACCCTGCAAATTTTTCCATTCACAGGGCCCGGATGGGTTTTACAGGAAATTTGAGCGAAAACATCGAGCTCAATTTGATCATAGGAGCTACGGAACCGCCGAACGATTCACCGGCCCTGGTGGATGCCTTTACCGACTTTACCA
>JBKGZA010000276.1:0-3193 GCA_046545815.1 Bacteroidales bacterium | reverse complement strand
GATTCTGCCAAAAACTTCATTGCCTGCTGATGGCAGATAAGTTGGGCATTGAGAAGCATCTCAGGCGTGTGAAAGGCCATTTCACCATCCTTATTCTTTCTTGAAAATCCGTGACTGGGAGATTCCACCAGGACGCTCAGGGCACCGCAATGTAAATTCAGCGCTCCGTCAAGGTTAAAAGTACCGTTTGGTGCATTGCCGGGATCAGTTTCGATTGCCGGTTTGTCAGAATACTGCAGTCCTTCCAGGGCAAGTCTTGTATGAACAGATCGATACAATGAATCAAATACAGGAGAAAGCACATCTTCTCCAAAAGGGCGTATCATGAACATATACGTAGCACCGGTGTGCATGTTAAGAATCAGGTCGGGCCGTTCACGTTCGGCAAGATCAAACAGTGCCCGGGTTTCTGGTTGAAGTTCCCCAAAGAAGTCATCATGCTGTATGTTTACTCCGGCTTCATTGGGATAGCCACCCGGAAAACCAGATCGTGCCGTGTCCAGTGGGATGAACTCCTTAACCTCAGGCCATCCGGTAATGGTTCCGTCCGGTTTACCACCCGTATTCAAATATTCATGAACGATATAATTCGTATCCCGGTGAGGCTCCATCCGTATTGGGATGCGTGCCCTGCCATCGGGATTCATGACAGGGATCAGAATCAGCCGGTCAAGCTGATCCACAATCTCAGTGATCTCAGGCCACTCTCTGCCCCGTAAATCTTCTCCGGTTTCAATCACTGAAATGAGGTTAATCATGCCGACAATACCCTCAAATTCTCCACCATGAACAGCTCCCATACCCATATAAACCGTTTTTTCATGGTCAGGACCCCGGTATGCAGCAACATCCCCAAAGCCCAATGATCCGGAAAAAGTAGTTGTTCCTTTGCCCTGGCGCGGCTCTCCATAAAAAACAGCCCGAATAGGTCGTCCGCCTGCAGAAGTGCCAATTACCTCCACTTCTCCTTTACTTACGTTGTTTTTAAGGAATGCATTCACTTCCCCAAGGGTAGAAAGCCAGAAAGCAGGAATATCTTCGCGCTCCCTCAGGTAGGCTGAGGGGATTAAATATCCGTTTACCGTATCCAGATCAAGGGTGTCATTAACAGAGGCCTCATCCAAATGTGAAATTGGAGTTGTATTCCCTGATTGAATTAAAGAACCGGGCTTTGCCCGTTCATCTTTGATACTGATGTTTTCTAAAGGCCCTGTAGAAAATGCCAGGGTAAATATCCATACCATGACAATCATCCATACCGGGAAAGTGTATTTTTCCATTCGGAAACTAAAGATTCTTCTTATCATACTGTATTCAAATTAAATTTTATACAACAACAAACTACTCCAATCCGTCAAAAACGGAGCTTTCCTGATCCGGCACCGGCACCAGTGATTTTACAAGCGACAGTTGTTCGTGTCGCACGTAATAAACACCCTGACTCTGGAAGTTGCGGATTACATATTCACCGAAATCAATACAGCGCATATCCGTACCCTTAAGAGGCTTTTTCCCAACGGAAGTCAGATCAAGTGTAGCCGGATAGGATTCACTGGATTTGAAATAAAGTTTTTTGGGCAAATAAATTACAGGTGGGAAAAATCCCACCAAAACCAAAATTGTGAATTTGAAACATTTCATCTTGCATTCCTTTTTATTATTGATGTTGGTTGTTTAATCCTTTAATTTCTCTTTATAAAGTGAGAGGTCCATGTATTGGTCAAGATAGTTCATTACGGCTTCATCGCCCCTGAGCGCATCACCTGGCAATGGTTGATCCCCGGTATAAAATTGCAGTTGATTTTTGGGCAGAATGGTTACAAAATCCTCCTTAACCGTTGGATCAAAAGTTACATTGCCCGTATTCAGGTTTAAATGATGGGCAAAAAAGGGATAGATGTATTTTCGCTTGTTATACCCATAGCTATGTCCTTCGGCACCCAAATGATAGTTCTGTACCTTATGTTTGGCATCATACAGGGAATATACCTTTTGAATATAGGGGTATTCTATCCGGGGTACGTTTCTTGTCCAGTCGTTGCCATCCGAAATGATGATCATGGGCTTGGGTGCACAGAGGGCCGCGATTTCCACGTTATTGGTCTGATGATGGTCGCTTTTGTGAACGGGCATGCCACTCTCCCCAACACAACCGCCAAAAAAATGGGCCGAGACCATAACAACGGGAGCTGAAACTTTTATCCTGTCATCAACCGCGGTAATCATCATGGTTTGGGTAGCTCCCCCGGAGGCCCCGGTCACACCAATCCGTTGATTGTCAACATCAGGTCTTGATAATAAATACTCAAGAACCCGCTTGCTATTCCAGGTTTGAAGCAACAAGGTTATGGGCATGCGGTGGTTTACCTGGCTGGAATCTCTGTATCCTATCATATCGTAAGCAAAAACCACGGCTCCCATGCGAGCCAGCGTTGCACAACGTCTTTGCATAGAAGGACGATAACGCCCGTAATTCTCAGGATTACTCCAATGTCCATGAGGACAAAGGATACCCGCATGTTTCCCTTCTGAGTCTGCTGGCCTGTAAATATTTCCTGTGATGTAGAATCCGGGGAAACTTTCAATAGATATATTTTCCACAATATAACCGTCAAATTTTCGGGAGTCCTTAATCTGTGCGTTGAAATTTCCCTCTATATCCGGCATCTTATCAAGTTTCATGCCTTCAATGACTCCCTGGCGGATCATTTGGGCCCTTTCTTCCCAGGATGCTTTATCATCCCATTTCTTTTCAAATTGTTTCATCATTAGATTGGCCTCATCCTCTGTCCAATGATGACCCATGCATAGGTTATCCTGCGTGTAAGCTGCAGTGGTCAGGCAAATACATATTGCCAGTACCAGGTATTGTTTTAAAGTTTTTAGATTTCTCATAGAAATATGGATTTTAAATATTTATTAATCTTAATGACTTATTCATCACTATCGGTTTGTCCCCAACCAGTTCCAGGAATTGGGATAATGAATACGATCATTGATCTTTATTGCTGTCGAGTAGTTTTTTGGCCTGTATCGCACTTCCTTCATGACGGACATAGAAAAACACCCGGATGGTTTTTAGTTATGGTAAATATATGTTTTTTTCAATAAAATTTATATGAACTGAAGATAATTATCATTACCGATAACTGTAAATTCGGATTCGGGATAAGCAGATACAAAATCTTTGGGT
>JBKGZA010000275.1:0-3229 GCA_046545815.1 Bacteroidales bacterium | reverse complement strand
GGATTTAGTAACTGAATGAAAGGAATACCCTGCCTGTGCTTCTAAATGATGCAACCATTGGCTTTTATCAGTTTGGATTGTAGGTTAATCCTTACCCGGCATCCTCCAGCTTTTCAAAAAATTAATCGATGATTGAAGTTTAACCAAAAAAATTTATCTTAGTAAAAAATTATTCAATCAATTAAAATTAAAAACTACCTGATACAATTATCTGAACTTTTAACAGTTAAAAAAATAAAAAACTGATGACATATGAAATAAAAATAGAAAAAGCCCATGAAGAACAAGGAACAGTTGATTTGGGCAGATTGTCAAAAATAGCCGAAAGCATTTTAAGAATTTCGGAAGGGGCACTTAATAGTAGGTAAATGGCCGGGAGATGAAGACTTTGAAAAATTAATCAATATGCTCAATAAATGAGGAGGTTTTTCCTGGATACAAATATTTGTCTGGCCTATATAAGGGGTCATGAGCTTTATAAAAAAGTTGAAAGCAATCTTAATCTGGTCTCTGAGGATTCACTGATATTGATTTCTGTAGTTACCAAGGCAGAATTACATTCTTTAGGTATCCAAAATGGATGGGAACAGAAAAAGATCCAAAAATTGGATAAATTATTACAAAGACTATATTTAATTGACATCAATGAATCTGATAAAGAATTAATAAACGCTTATGCCCGGATCGATGCTTATAGCCAGGGAAAATCACCTAATATGTCTCTCGGATTGAGTGCACGTAATATGGGAAAAAACGATCTCTGGATAGCGGCGTCTGCATATATTTCTAATTCCGAATTGATAACAGCAGACCGGGACTTTGAACATCTCCATCCAACCTGGTTAACCATCCATCAATTTATTTAATCCCAATCAATAAAGCTCCCATCGTGTTTCAGTGTTTCATGCAAACAATTAGAGACCTGAATGTTTCCATTAAACCCACCCCTGAAACCACCCTACTCCATCCTTATCTCATAAATCTTCCCTTCATATTCCTTTTTCATTTGGACAGGAATACCATCCGTATGCATGAGCTCCTTTCCGGTAGCCCTTAGAAAAACTTTGGAATCTTCTTCCGTAGCAGAAGCCACGGACATCCACAGGCCGGGTTTCATACCAAGCGATTTGATATAGTCAAAGTTAGGCTTCAACCCTCCGGAAAATTTGTTGGTATCCACCAGCCAGTCACCGTAATTGCTTCCCCAGCCTTGTTCCGAGGATTTTCTGTGGGCATTCACCTGCCAGCCGCCATCGATGATAAATTCTTCAACACCTCACTCAGCAACCGCTTTGGCTACATCCCTGATGATTGTATCATTCACAAATGTGCGGAAAGGATTCCAGGTGTTGTAAACAAAGACCGGCTTGGTCTTTTTCTCAATGGCCTGGGGTCTCATATGTTTCACGATGAACGCATTCACCTTCTCTTCCACAACTTCATAGCTGTCATCTCTGTTGGCGTATAAGTCAGCACCACATCGGTGGAATCGCCTGTCGCTGACTGAAAGGTAACGGTATTGTCTGAACCGGTACCGGAGATCATATTGATTTCGACCTGTTCATCATAGGTTCCTGCGTCAATCAGGATATTAACCGGCCCGTTCACGCCCTGCGATTCCAGCGAATCTACTGCCTCCTGGAAGGATTCGAAGTCGTCGCCGGCGTCGGCACCGATATGATAAGTGCCGGACATCTGGGCTAATATAATAGAATTAATTAAAAAGGCCACCACTGATAAAAGAAATAACGGGAAAAATCGGGTAGAAGTTTTCATGGCTGATCATTTTATTAGGTGTGTTGATAAAAATGTAGGTAACAGATTACAGAGACCTTCAAGGTGGGCAAGATAAGGAACATGATGATGGGATGATAGTAAAAAATGGCCAAAATGGTTCCATTATGGTTATTATTATACCCTGTATTTTCATCCATGATCGGAACCATAAAACTGCCATGATTTAGTTATTTGCTTTCTCAAATTTTTCTGGCAGATTCTGGGAAAATTTTTTATCAGATCCTTGACAACCATCAATTTTTGCAGTAACTTATCCCCGTTTTATAAATGAATCCCATGAGGCTGGAATATCACATACCCGCCATGCCGTTAAGGCCATTCATTAAATTGTATGCCTTCTATAGCATTGAGAAAGAAAGGAAGATCAGCCCGGTCAAATTCATTCCCATGGGACTCCCCTATGTTGTTTTTAACCTGGCAGACTGCTTTTTCATTGATAAGTCAAATCTTGATAAGATGATTCCTACGAATGGGTGTGTTATTACAGGCCAGATGGTAAACCATTATTACCTTGTGCCCCAGGGGAATTTTACAAGTTTGAGTGTTATATTTCAGCCTGCGGGAATGTTCCGCCTGTTGCATGCTCCTTTGCATGAACTGATTGATTATGGCTATCCGGCAGAAGATGTTCTCGGGGATAAGCTGACACCCCTATATGAAAAGATGCTGGCTGCAAATGGGGATCTTTCTTTAATGATCCGCACATTGGATGCATTCTTTCTGGCACAACTTGCTAAAAGCGATAATCAGTACACGTACATTGAATATGCATTACATCGCATCCATGACACCAGCGGTTTGGTGACAATTTCCCAGTTGCTTGAACGGGTCTGCACCAGCGATCGAACGTTTAGGCGTAGATTTCGTGAATGCGTGGGTGTTTCCTGCAAAACGTATATAGGTCTGACACGTCTGAATCACATAATGAATGCCGTTAAAAACCAACAAGCGCTGAATATCAACTGGTGCCAGATGGCATACAATTCAGGATACTATGATCAGATGCATTTTATTAAGGCCTTTAAACGATTCTGTGGAGAAAATCCTACCGATTTTATTTCCCGATACCATGATCCAAAACATGCACCCGAAAAATATTTTTTATCGGCCTCCGAATAATTCGCCATCCAAAGAAAATGTAAAATCCTTGCTTTATTCTAGGAAGGGCAAAGTTGTCGTTACCCTTTCCTGTAAACAAACACCGTAATGATGATCAACACCAGGGTGGAAAAAAAGAGCGATGAGCCCCCGGTGGTCTGCCAAAACCAATCCATGGTATATTCATTCCACACAATATTCCATATGGAATTGGTAACAAGCAGGCCGTATCCGGCTATCAACATCATGATCAGATCGATTACCAGCGCCGGCAGCGTTATGGCAGCTGCCAGGGAAATAGTTACGGTAATCAAAAGGATTTTCAGAATGGCAA
>JBKGZA010000274.1:0-3236 GCA_046545815.1 Bacteroidales bacterium | reverse complement strand
GCTCAGGTTATTCTGATGCTCAAATTTCTCCCTTCGACTCCTGAAGCAATGACAATACGCCATCAACTTTCAAAAGCTTCCACTTCCGGAGGAGCCAATTATGAAGAATCTCAGGCTGGATCCTCAAGAGCAGACTTTTCAAATAAAATTCGTATCTCCTTGAGAGAAGTAAAAGAGAGCAATTACTGGTTACGATTAATTCAACGATGCCAGCTAATCCAAAATGAACAATCAAAAACTAAATTGAAGTTTTTGATTGAAGAATCATCTGAACTCACAAAAATCTTGGCATCAATCCTTAACAAATGTAGATCTTAAATTTAATATTTTGTTTGTTCTTTCCTTCTTCCTTGATGAATCTTATCTCTTGTCTCTTATCTCTTGAATCTTGTCTCTTATCTCTTCCTTCTTATTTCCTGTGTCTTCCCTTTCCTGACTCTTTCCTCGTCCTTCTTGTATCTTATCTCTTGACTCTTCCCTCTTGACTTTTGATTCTTGACTCTTAATTCTTCCCTCTTCCTTCAAAACCCCACATTAAACCCGAACCTGAACGTGTTTGTTTCCCCGTGGAGCAACTCGGGTGTAAATTTTGAAAGATAGTGATCTGCAGTCTTTCCGTCAGCTTTGTATCCCTGGATGTTTCTTAAGGTATATCCGGCAAAGATGTAGGCATTGTTGCTGAATTCGAAGTCTGCCTGAAAGGAGATCTTTTCCTTATCCCAGGTTTTCTCTTTCATGAATTCCAGCTCATCCAGAATGAAATCTCCTTCTTCGGTACGGGCATAATCGTATTCATTTCCGTGGGCCGCGTAAAGGTAGCTGGCCTTAAAATGGAACCGAGGCAGGGGATTGATGTCCAGCTCTGCATAAAAGTCCTTTGAGTTGTCGCGCATATAATGCCCCATGTTAAACCGGTTGGTTTCATAAGTAAGGAGTGGTATGCGGTGTTTATAGGTGATGGGGCGGGAGCGGGAGGTCTCAAAGGTAAGAGACGCATTTCTTATGGGCCAGTTGGAGAGTTTAGCCCCTGCCTTGTAGCTGTAGAAATTGTGCTTATTGGGATCGCCCACACGGAAAAATGCGAACTCATCGATAAAGAGCGATCCGTAAAGATGAAGATGCTTGATAGACCGGATGCTTAGATTGGCATACATCTGGGAATTCTGGTTTTCAATATGGGCGTTGATGGTGTGATCAATGGATTTGAAGAACATGAATGGCACCAGGTATCCTGCCTGCACAGGTATATCTCCATAGATGATCGAGTTGCCGAAGGAGAAGTGGATGTTGGGGGTAGGGATTACCGTAAACATGTTGGCAGCCATATATTTGGGTTTATAAACAGGCCGTTCGAAACCCGAAGCCGGGGTGTAGCTTTTCAGGCTGTCGACCACCTCTGAAACAAGCCATCCGTGGTAGTAGTTAAACTCAAACCAGCGGGCAGGCTTCAGATGGAGTTTGGCCATACCGATTGAAGGTGTGCGTCCGCTTCGGATGAGGGCTCCCTTATAATTATCCCCCCACTCGATGTGGTCTTTGGCAAGGGTCACTTCCCCCCAATTCCACCCGTAGGTGATGCCACCGCGCATTTCGCTGTAGTCTGCCCCGCCGATGCTATTGCCTTTGTATACTCCTGCGTCACGGCGGGTGAAGTGGTCAGGTCGTGCCAGTACATCGCTCATGTGGTTGTCGCGCAGGCTGGCATAGAATCCAAAGTGCTCGCCCACCTTACCGTAGATTCTGCCAAAACCCCAGGTACGGCTAAACGAGCCGTTGGCATTTGATAAGTATTCGATGCCCCAGATGGGGCGAAAACCAAATGAGAAAGTTTCGTTTTTGTAGAAAAAACCTACCGGATTTATGCCAGTGGCAAAATGATCGTTTTTCCCGAAAATGTCCAGGCCGGAATCTCCCGACAAAGGTTTGGAATCTGTGCTGTCGGACAAACTGAAATCCCGCAGGTAAAAGTTGAGTTCTTTTCGCTGACGGGCATTTAGCTTTTCTTGCTGCTTTTCAATATGCTGAAGCTTATCAAGTATCAGGTCCCTTGTGTAGGGCTTGATGGTGGTATTTAGTTCTATTAATTGCTCTGAAGCCATTTCATCGAGGTAGTCGTAGATGCCGCGGTGGGAGAGGTGTTCGGCTGTAGGTTGTGCGCTGGCAGCGATCCCGGTTGTAATTAAAAGTATGCTGACTATTAAAAAGGTTCTTGACATAGTGACTAAGGGACGAAGATAGTGAGTGATGAAGAGACTAGGGGACGCAGATAGTGAGTGATGAATAGAATGAGTGACGAAGAGAGTGGGTAACGAAGAGGCGAATTGACGAATAGAAAAAGTGAGTGAGTGGTAAAATATTAGCATGGGCCGAATTTTTGATTTATTGTTTTACAATTTGAATAAACTGGAGATTAAGTTCATAAAATTAATAGGTCCATTTTTCTGGATAACGTGACATATTAACCAATTTGCCAAGAATATATTCATATTTTTTAAAAAGTTCATTATATATTTCTTTACCAATGTAATTGCATTTTAAAAATAGTAAAAAACGATTACATATGACTTTTTTGAGGCTATTTTTTTGATATTGTTTCAATGGAGTATTTTAGTCGGCTAAGATACAAATTTTAAAGACTGGAAAATAAATGCTAAAAAATCAACTGTTTTCTTTTCCCTGGTGTATTTCCTGTATCTTATTCTTCACCTTATTTATCATATAGATCAGGGGTCTCAAAGGATAGTACAAAAAAAACAAATAGTCCGGCAAAGGTACCCGTGACCAGTCCGAATGGTGAGTGCGCAGGCGAAAGATCAAAGTGAGCTTGTATTTTAGGTTCCTTCGCAACCACAATTGGTAGAGCAGATTCCTCAACTTGTGAGATTTCAATTCAGTGCGATATTCCGGAATGGCATCCAGGGCTTTCCTGACCATCAACATTAACCTGTGCTGATTTTTCGGTAAGGGCACAACCGTTTCTACACCGTATATAAGCCTGCTGATCAGGCAGCCCTGTAGGAAACATATTTTCAAACCCATCTCTTCGCTTAAGCGGAAGGTTTTCAGCTTTGTTTGTTGAGAGGTTTCTTCAAGTATCTGGCTCAGATCCTTCAGCCAGGCTAAATTGTACCATCTATGTTTGGCGCCGTGTACAGAGAGATAGATAATATAATCTTCCATACTAAGGGTGTTTACTGGATGCTCATGCAGTTTGACCTTAACTGAACGCCGATATA
>JBKGZA010000273.1:0-3250 GCA_046545815.1 Bacteroidales bacterium | reverse complement strand
GAGGAAGTGGATAAGAAAATCATTGAGCTTTCTAAAGATTTGGAAAAGAAACAAGAATAATCTCTGATTGGAATAAAAGTGGAATTTGGATTAATAACTAAATGATTCTTTTACTGGTATTTAGTGGCTAAAGTTAATTCCGGTCCAATCAATTAATCAGCTTTGCGCTTTTGTTGATAAAGCCGCTAAGTGCCTTTTTAAATTCACTCAAATAAATAATGATCCTTTTAAAAAGCTTAGCTAATGAAACCCGCTTTCAATGACCTTCTAACAAGAACATGAATAAAAATGCGGGTTCCATGGCGACTGATCTGAATTATTCAAATTTTGCAGTAATATTGAATTGAAATACAAACTTTATAATCTCTTATACTAATGAAACACCTTAGAACCTTGAAAACAATAATTAACTATCTTCTGATAATCTGGGTAGTGATATGGGCTTATTTTGCCGCATTTAACTGGGAAGTATTTATTGTAGGTCTTAATATAAACCTCGGATTTACTGTTATTACAGGTTACCCTTTCCTGTTCTATTTTTTTACAGGAATTATCTTTTTAATTGTGCTCCGTTATATTGCTCAATACTTGAGAGAACGACAAACAACACATGAAAAGAATTTAGAGAACAGGATAGCCATGCAAGGCAAAGATATTGAAATACTCCAGTTAAAAGAAGTTTTATTTAATATGCAAACCAAGGAGTATAACCAAACTGCCGAATCAATGAAATCACTGAATGAGAAACTAAATAAGATTTCCCAACAAATGCAAACAGGCAAACAGGAATATTCTGAAAAAGAAAAGGAAACGGAAGCGGAAGAGAAAGCGGAAGAGAAAAATCCCGATACTGGTAAAAAGAAATAATTATGAGTCCGGTCTGAAAGCTTTTTAGACCGGACTTAATTATGGCTTCTAACCCGAATTATACACCAATAATACTGAAAAGTACTATTATATGAGAAATCGTTCACAAAAAATCCGGCTGGGTGTTTTCCTTTTTGTTAGTCTGGCCATCCTGCTTTCAGTCATCGGTTTTTTGACCGCACGGGAGTTCTTTGAAAAAGAAGACGTGTATTATGTGTCTTATGAAGATATCTCTGTTAGTGGCCTGGAAGTGGGCAGCCCGGTTAAATATATGGGCATCAAGGTGGGAACAATTCAAGACATCAACATCGACCCGCAAAATGTCAACAAAATCATTCTCGAATTGGCTTTAAAACCCGATGTACCCATCAAAAAAATGCGCAGGCTGAAATCACCTCTGTTGGACTTACAGGTTTAAAGGCCATTGAAATAAGAGGAGGCAGCAACGAAGCAGAAAATTTAAAGCCGGGATCCTATATACAGGCGGGCTCATCGATTACCCGGGAAATTACCGGAAAGGCTGAAACCATAGCACAAAAAGCTGAAAAAGTACTGAATAACCTTCAAATGGGTGTCTTTTACCAAAACGGCGGTCTCTTAAATTCCTTAACGGTGGGCGAAAACATTGCATTGCCTTTGGAACAGCATACCGACCTGAATGACGAGCTGATAACCCGTGTAGTATGGACAAAACTCCAGCTTGTCAATTTGTTGAATGCCTATTATTTATATCCCTCCCAGTTAAGCGGGGGAATGCTGAAAAGAGCTGCCCTGGCCAGGGCCATCGTGATGGATCCGCTCCTGCTTTTCTGTGATGAACCCGGGGCCGGACTGGATCCCATTTCCCTTGCATCACTGGACGATCTGATCTTAAACCTCCGTGAACAAATGGGTATGTCCATTGTCATCATTACCCATGAAGTTTCCAGCATATTGAGAATTGCCGACCGGATTATCTTCATCAGCAGAGGAAAAAAAATCTTTCAGGGAACACTGAAAGATGCCCTTGAGAGCGACATTGAACAAGTATATACCTTCTTCGAAAAAGGAAGATCCATACCTGAAAATCCAACCTAATTTGGACAAGCCAAAACCAAACAGGATGCTTTCAAGGAATTTAATGTGTTTCCGTTTTGGCTTGTCTAAATTAGCAATAATCTTTTTAGAATGTCTATATAAATTTACTTAATTTGCAACCCTGATATCTTTTTCTTATAACCATTTACTTTATGATCAATTCTTTTGTTTGCTCTAAAAACAATTTGTCTCATGGGTTAAACATTTTGCTGAACATTTCTATCTTTACCGGATTACTGATATTTGCAACAATTTCTCACGCATTTGGTGAGACCGGACAAAACCAGGAGACTCCCGGCAAAATTCTTGTAGGATGCGAGCCTGATTATCCTCCCTATTGCTTCATAAATGAAAATGGAAAAGCAGACGGATTTTCTGTGGAACTCTTCCGGGCTGCAGCTAATGAAATGGGATTGAAGGTCGATTTTAAGACTGAGCCCTGGAATAAGCTAAAACATGATCTGGAAGCCGGGAATCTTGATGCACTGCCCTTGGTAGGAAGAACCCCCGAGCGGGAAAATATGTATGATTTTACCTTTCCTTATCTTACAATGCATGGGGCCATTGTTGTTCGTGAAAATCAAAAAGGAATTGAATCGCTGAATGACTTGCAGGACAAAGAAGTGGCCGTAATGAAAGGCGACAATGCAGAAGAATTTCTACGTCGTATCGACTTGAATACAAACATCATACAACGGAACACTTTTAAACGTGCCATGACAGAGCTTTCCGCCGGAAAACACGACGCCGTTGTAATCCAGCGATTGCTGGCACTTGAGCTGATCAGTGAAAACGGCCTCAACAATCTCAGGATTGTAGAAGGAGCCAGCGACATTTATCAGCAATCTTTTTGCTTTGCCGTAACAGAAGGAAATGAGGAATTACTGAGTTTGCTTAATGAAGGGTTGTCTGTGGTTACTACAGATGGAACTTACCGGCAACTTCATGCCAAATGGTTCGCCCCGCTTGAATCGGTTGCAGGTTCACAAAAACGAATCATCATTGGTGGGGACAAAAACTTTCCGCCTTACGAATTTCTGGATGAGAACGGACAGCCCTCGGGTTACAACGTTGAACTCATGCGTGCCATTGCTGATGAAGTGAATCTGAACATAGAATTCCGACTGGGGCCATGGGCAGAAATCCGCCAGGAACTTGATAATGGCAACATCGATGCCATACAGGGGATACTGTATTCACCGCAGCGGGCTGAAACCTTTGATATGTCTCCCGCTCATACTACCATCAGCCATGTGATTACCGCCAGAAAGCATTCACAATTACCGGAAAACCTGAGCGATCTGAA
>JBKGZA010000272.1:0-3251 GCA_046545815.1 Bacteroidales bacterium | reverse complement strand
GAACTCAGTCCGCAGATTAACAGAGGTAGGGTTCCAAGGGAAATTTTATTAGAATATTAAAAGTTTGTAGAGGACCCTCCCGCACAGAAAGTTTAAGGTAGATTCGATACAGTCAAATAAACAAACAAACCTCAGGGGCCTGGGTGGGCGGGATACATCCGGCAACTGCCGGAGCCAGGGGCGCGGGAGGGAAGAGACGTTGGGCTAGCATGGATCGAAATGGGATGTGGCTGGGGCTGGGGCTGGTACCATTAGCCCGACCCTGTTTACTCCCGACGACAGGCGGGATCGGGATTCCGCTATCGCGTAAACTGTTGCGGAACCGGGGAATGGGAAAAAAGAATTAAATTCATTTTTAAATTAAACCTGTTAAATCATACCATTATGCAAATCACGGGGACCCACATCAATTATTATTTTGTATGCCACCGCAAGCTATGGCTTTTTGCCAACGGCATCCATATGGAGCACACTTCCGAGCTGGTGGATGAAGGCAGGCTCATACACGAGACCTCCTATCCCCGGCGTGCGGAAAGATACCAGGAGATATCCATGGAGGGCATCAAAATCGATTATTACGATCCGGAAACCAGCACCGTTCATGAGATCAAAAAGACCGGCAAGATGGAGCAGGCCCATGAATGGCAGGTGAAATACTACCTTTATGTGCTCTGGAAAAATGGCATTCAGGAACCCAAAGGTCTTCTGGAATATCCCAGGCTAAAACAGACAAAAGAGCTGGAGCTCCGGGAAAAGGATATAGAAGAAATCGGGCGTATCAGACAGGAGATTGATAAGATCGTTGCCTCGGAAAAAGCCCCGGAAAAAAATAAGAAAAGCATCTGCCGTAAGTGCTCGTATCATGACTTTTGCTGGGTAGATGAGGTTTAAATAGGGTTGCACTCGTTTTTAACAACTATAATGATTTATTCAAGAGATTACAAAAAAATCACATTTTGTAAGTTACATTTTGTAAGTTACAAAATGTTATGTATTTTTGATTAAAACTTGTATAAGATGACAAGACCTAAAAGCACATTGAAGAATCCTTTTGTAACCGTAGGATATTATGGTCCAGTGTATTTCTGTGACAGGGAAAAAGAAACAAGTCAGCTTAAGAAAAATATGTTAAACGGAAATTCTACAGCGTTAATATCGGTGAGGAGAATAGGAAAAACCGGACTCATCCACCATCTGTTAAATCACATACCTGCCGGCTGGAAAGGAATTTATGTGGATATACAGGAGACAGAAAACCTGAACCAATTTTTGAATAAAATCAGTACCTCGGTTATTCAGTCGTTTTCTGAGAAATCAAAACCCGGACAAAAGATATGGCAATTTATTAAATCATTAAGGCCTGTTGTTAGTTTTGATACACTTACCGGAGCGCCCCAGGCTACTTTTGAAGTTAAACGACATGAAGCTGAATCAAATATACATGCTATACTTTTATTCCTGGAAAAACAGAACTCCAGAATATTGCTTGCCATCGATGAATTTCAACAGATATTGAATTATCCCGAAAAAAATACTGACGCCTGGCTCCGTTCAAAGATACAGGAATTAAATAACTTGTTTTTTATATTCTCTGGCAGCAGTCAACATTTAATGAAAGATTTATTTGCCAATCCCCAAAGACCTTTTTTTAGAAGTACACATCTTCTAAAGCTTGAAAAGCTCAATAAGACCGCTTATAAAAATTTTATCATCAAGATGTTTTCCAAATATAATAAAGAAATTGAAGGGCAAATTGCGGAAAAAATATTGGAATGGACTGAAATCCACACCTTCTATGTTCAACAGCTGTGTAACCGCATATTTTCTTCTACCGTAAAAAAAGTAACTGATGAGAGCTGGAAAGAACAAGCTTATTATTTACTAAAGGAACAAGAACCCATATTTTTTTCCTACCGGAGTATGCTGACAAGAGGACAGTGGAACCTATTAAAGGCCATTTCTCGTGAACACAAAGTGTATCATCCTTCTTCCAAAGATTTTTTATCCAAACACCATTTAAGTACGTCAGCCAGTGTATTGCGTTCACTCAGGTCTTTGACCGAATATGACTTAATATATAGTGATTTTGATGAGAATGGTAAGGTCTATTATGATGTATATGATGTGTATTTTAAAAGATGGATTCAGGATAAACAAAAATAATTCCCTACAAAATAATCTGATATGCAAAAAAGCTATTATCTTTTCAATCCCGGCCGGCTATCCAGAAAAGACAACACGTTAAAGTTTACGCCGGTAGATGAGGATGGCAACGAGCAAAAACCCAAATTTCTACCTATTGAAGGAATAGAGGACATCTATGTATTTGGGTCACTTGATGCCAACTCCGCCATGTACAATTTCCTGGGCCAAAACCAGGTGAATATTCACTATTTTGATTATTATGAAAATTATACCGGCTCATTCGTTTCGAAAGACAACCTGCTTTCCGGAAAAATGCAGATTGCACAGACGCAGCATTACCTCTCGGATGAAAAAAGAATGGAGCTGGCACGGAAAATCATTGACGGGGGCAGCTTCAACCTGTTAAAGAACCTAAAATATTACAATTCAAGGGGCAAAGACCTGGCTCCCATTATTGAATCCGTTGAAAAATACCGTGAGGAGATCGAGCGGTGCAGTAAGACCGATCAGCTCATGGGCATTGAAGGCAATATCCGGCATGCCTATTACGATGCTTTCAACCTGATCATCGACGACTTTGAATTCGACACCCGGACCAAACAACCGCCATCGAACGAAGTCAATGCACTAATATCTTTCGGCAATATGCTCTGTTATTCTCAATGTCTGAGAGCCATTCATCAAACACAGCTTAATCCTGTCATTAGCTTTCTGCATGCCCCTGGAGAAAGAAGGTATTCCTTATCCCTCGATCTTGCAGAGATATTTAAACCCCTGCTTGTTGACCGGGTCATATTCAGGGTACTTAATAAAAAAGAACTTCAGAAAAAGGACTTTGACAAAAAGATAAACGGGGTGATTATTAAAGACAAGGGAAAGAAAACATTCATTTCAGCCATCGAAGAACGCCTGAATGAGACCATTCAGCACCGGACACTGAATAAGCATGTCAGCTACAAGCATCTGATCAAACTGGAGTGCTACAAGCTGCAGAAGCATTGCCTGGGTCTGGAGGAATATAAGCCTTTTAAGATGTGGTGGTAGGGCAAGTTGAGGTATGAGGTATGAGGTATGAGGTATGAGGTATGAGGTATGAGGTATGAGGT
>JBKGZA010000271.1:0-3255 GCA_046545815.1 Bacteroidales bacterium | reverse complement strand
ACTTTTGCCGGTCTTCCGCTCGGTATCAATTGCTGTACAAACAGAATCATAGTCATAGCCTTTGGACATTTCAGCATGGCCGGTACAGGCGTCAACATCCATGAGGCGGTCGATGATCTCCTGAGGAATGCCTTTTACTACCTGCCTTTTTTCGGCTTCAGGAAAAGCTTTCCACAAATTGTAAAAACTATGGAGGGCTGTACCGCCTTCAACGACCGTTCCACCAACATACCCTTTGTTCTCAATAAGTAAAATTTTTGCGCCCTTTCGGACAGATGCCAGAGCAGCCACAACAACTGCGGTCCCGCCTCCGGCAATAACCACATCAAAATTACGGGCCGGTAGCTTTTGAGCCGGCTCCTCATAATAGGAAGCAGATGGTTCTGATCCCTGGGAATGTCTGAAACCCATATTCAGACCGGTAAGGGTTCCGATCCCCAAGTAAAAAACTTATTTTGGAAAAATCCCGTCGCCTCATAAGCATATATTTTTGAGAGGTAAAAACATTAATTGATTGATTGGTTAAAAGCTTAATTGTTACATGTCGAGAACAAGCTTTTTATCTGCTGAATAATCCATAAAAAAATAACAGTAATTTCTTATGGTGCATACTCATATCTTTTAAGCCCTAAATGCCCTTCATTAGGGGTATACGTTGATTTTAAAGGTCGGCTAGTAAAATAATCACCTCACTTTTTATTGTATATCATCAATCTTTGTTTTGAACGCTGAGAATCTGACCCTGCGCTTCCAGCTTTTCTCTGAGCATCTCATAATCCACCTCCTGAACCTCCTGCTCCTGATCAATGGCAATAGAGGCAGCGCATCCTGCGCTGTGGCCGAGGATCATAAACACGGGTTCCATACGTATTGATCCGAATGCAATGTGGGAGCTCGACACACATACCGGGACGATTAAATTTGTGCAGTCTTCTTCTTTGGGGATCAATGAGCGATAGGATATCTGATAGGGCTCGGGAACGCTCACTCCAATATCCCCCTCGTTATGCACATAGCCATCCTTAGTGATGTATCGCTGCACGTTGTGGGAATCCATGGTATAGGAACCCATCCCCACGGATTGGGGTACCTCTCGTTTGTCCAATATGTCATGTTCGGTCATCACGTAATCTCCTATCATCCGACGGGCTTCCCGTATATACAGTTTGTACGGCCAGTGGCCGTTGTCCTCGAATTCGTCTTCGGCAAGGCCCCATTTTTGCATTTCATTCTGTATGGTATCGGGCACCCTCGGATCGTTGGCCAGGAAGTACATCAACCCCTTTTGATAGACTTCATGCTCCTTAATAATTTCTTTTCTTTTGGCATAAGAACCTTCGGGGTATTCATAATTCATCCCTATGTTATCAGTACTGAATGGCCCGTGGTTATTGACATCGGTTTTCCGGTTGGGGATGGCATCAAATTTAGTAAAGAAATTGAAACGCTCATGCCAGCCGTTTTCAAACATCCGGAGCAACAGCAGGTATCGGTCCGCGTTGTAACTTTCGGGCATGGGAAATGGAACCTTGTTGTCCGGATGTTTGGTCAGACACATGCGGAAGCAGTAAGCCTGTATCTTCTTATCGCCGGAGCCTTTTTCTCCGGGAGGGCTTCCGGAAATACTCGGTATGATTCCGCTCTTGGGATCACCCGGTGAATAATAAGGGTCTATGTCATCATCACCGGGTTTAAAATAGTGGCTGTGATGATAAACACCGGTTTGCACGCCATTCCACTCTTCATCATACACGCTGCTGGCTTCCCTTCCCACGTGATAATCAACTCCGGCTGCAGCCATCAGATCGCCTTCATAGGTGGCATCGATGAACATTTTAGCCCTGTAAACATTTCCGTTTAGGGTTTTGATGGAAACAATCCTTCCATTTTCTTTTATCACACCATCTTCATCTTTCCGATTGAGCCATTCATCCCGGTAAACGGTAATGCCATGTTCCTCAATAAAATCGTCATACACCTTTTCTGCCACATGGGGTTCAAACAGCCACATCGTACGGTTTTCGCCATCAACAGCTTGTGTACCCTGTCCCCGGGCGCCGAATTCGGATTTTTCCTGCCACTGCCAGGCATCAGATTGCTGGTAATGCTGATAAACACGATGATAAAACTCTCGTGAAAGACCCCCGATCACGCTCTTGTCTCCTACGTCAGTAAAGCCCAAGCCGCTTGAGGACAGGCCGCCAAGGTGTTTGGCAGGCGAAACCATGATCACTTCTTGATCCATTCCGGCTGCCTGAACAGCCGCCATTACCGCTGCTGAGGTGCCGCCATAAACAATAACATCGGCTTCATACTCCCCGCTATCCAGTGAGTTTTTCTGATTGGAACCAGAGGGTGAACAATGGTTGAATACAATCAAAAAGAAGGGCATAAGTAAATATAACATGCCTTCTCTGTAAATAAATTTGTGCGTTTTCATGGTCAGTTTTATGTTGATTTGTTTCTGGTAGTAAATATAGAAATTTTGTATTGCAATGACATCAAAAATCAGTAATAATTGAAACAATTAACATCATAGATAGAGTGTGGGAAAGGCTTTCCCCTGGCAAGAGAGGTCCCGTTCCGTGCTATTATTTCCGGTATAATGCATATAGCTTCATTGAATAGTAATGGTAGGAAAAACTTTAACTATAAGGATTAAATTATCAGCCTGGCAATCTCTAACGAGGATATGCCGCCCGAAGATATTCTAAATGCTTTGGCTATTATTTTGAAGCCGTTTGAAACGCTTTATTCCACAGGCAGGATCATTTTAACTGGTTTAAAAACGTCAGTCTTAAAGAACCGCATTGACTTATTTTACTGTTTTCTTTCTCAGCAGATTTCCGTTAACTCAGGCGGTGTTTCACCAACGACCAGTTATCCGACAAGATAAACAAGAATTACATGATGGATGTTTTATTCCAAAACATCACGAGCTGACAGGTAAGCTCAACCGTTACAGTCGCACCATATAACAGATTTTTTCTTTTGATTTGTATTGTTCTTTAAAGTTCCCAATCCGGGGTTTTATTGGTAAAACCTTTATGCCGGGATTTATGCCTTTTGATACGCCCGCTTAGCTCCCCTGTATGGTCAATATAATAAAGGCCTGTGGTTTTTGAATAAAGAATGTAGAAATAATACATACGACAAGATACATAAAGAACCTCATAAAGAGAAATTATAAGGTTCTTTATGGTGGGCGATGATGGATTCGAACCATCGACCCCCTGCTTGTAAGGCAGGTGCTCT
>JBKGZA010000270.1:0-3271 GCA_046545815.1 Bacteroidales bacterium | reverse complement strand
GCAGTTGTGGGGCCGAAAGATCCGGAAGGCATACCTTCCGGTTTCTTGGCCGGGCCGGCATAATAAACGGGATGTTCCTTTATATATTCGGGAAGGTCTTCGCCTTTGTCCAGTCGTTCTTTCAATCTTGAATGAGCTATATCCCGGGCTACGATGATGGTGCCGTTAAGAGACAGCCGTGTACCCACAGGGTGCTTTGATAACTCTGCGAGCACATCTTTCATCGGTCGGTCCAGGTTGATATTTACTGCACCATCTTCTTGCGGTTTGCGCAGATATTCGGGAATGAGCCGGATAGGATTTTTTTCCAGCTTTTCGAGCCAGATACCGTCTTTATTGATTTTGGCTTTGATGTTGCGGTCGGCGGAACAGGATACCCCCATGCCTACCGGACAGGAAGCTCCATGTCTGGGTAGCCTGATGATACGTATGTCAAGAGCAAAGTATTTGCCCCCGAATTGCGCCCCGATACCCAAGTTGTAAGCAGCTTTCATTATTTTCTGCTCCAGTTCTCTGTCGCGGAAAGCCTGACCACCCATATTGCCTTCTTCGGGGAGGTTATCCAAGTATTTGGCTGAGGCCAGTTTTACGGTTTTCAGGTTGGCCTCCGCAGAGGTTCCGCCTATGACAAAAGCAATATGATAGGGTGGGCAGGCAGCCGTTCCAAGGGTTTGCATCTTCTCCACCAGGAAGGATTCCAGCTTTTCAGGGTTCAGTAAGGCCTTGGTTTGCTGGTAAAGGGCAGTTTTATTGGCCGAGCCACCGCCTTTTGCAAGAAAAAGAAAATTGTATTCATCGCCGCCGGTGGCATGGATGTCGATCTGGGCGGGCAGATTGGTTCCGGAGTTTTTTTCGGAATACATATCCAGCGGAACGGCCTGGGAGTAACGCAGGTTTTCTTCCGTATAGGTTTTATATACTCCTTTTGACAGGGCTTGTTCATCCCTGCCCCCGGTCCAGACCTGTTGCCCCTTATGTGCAAATATGGTGGCGGTGCCTGTATCCTGGCAGAAAGGAAGCACCCCTTTGGCGGAGATTTCGGCATTGCGGAGCATGGTCAGTGCGACGTATTTATCATTCTCGCTGGCTTCCTCATCCTCCAGGATGGCAGCCACCTGTTTCAGATGGTCGGTGCGGAGCAGGAAATTTACATCCCAGAATGCCGATGAGGCCAGCTTTATAAGTCCTTCAGGTTCTACCTTTAATATGGGGTTCCCTTCAAATTCTCCAACAGAGACATGATCTCTGGTGAGCAGATAGTATTCGGTTTTATCTTTCCCTAATGGGAAAGGTTTCTGGTAATGAAATTCGGGAGTTTTCATAAGGCTTTTATTTTATATGTAAGCACGTAAAACATTATTATGAGTATAACTAGATGAATTTTTTGTAAAAAAATGTCAAACAGCATCCTCCAAAACTTGTCCGCATTTTTGACGAATATCCAATTTTTCAAATAACAATGATCAAACTTCCCAACAACGGATAAATTCTATTTGGATTGATTTCTTGTTATCGCATTAACCCATGAACCATTCTCTCATTCAACCATTCATGCATTAATCCCGCCTCCACTTCGTTTCGGCCGGAAGGCATTCCTGCTTTGGCAAGTTACAAAATTCACAGCAACGT
Source organism: Bacteroidales bacterium (assembly GCA_046545815.1). Lineage (GTDB taxonomy): Bacteria > Bacteroidota > Bacteroidia > Bacteroidales > UBA12077 > JAGXLC01. Next base: position 1,642 of record JBKGZA010000270.1, on the reverse strand, counting down.
ATCAATATTTTCAGGGGGGTTACCAATGACAGCCTTGTATCTTGTTTCAACAATCGGTCGCTGAAGCAGGCGGGGATTTTCTACAAGGATTTTTACCCATTCGTCTTCAGTAAAATTTTTCCCTTTGAAGTTCTGTTTGTAAGTCTTTTCCTGTGTTCGGATGATGTCCTGGGGTTTTTTATTCAGCTTCATCAATACATTTTTAAGCGATTCTTCCGTAAAGGGTTTGTCTTTGAGATACTGTACTATTTGTGGTTCGTATCCCTTTTCACGGAGGTAATTAAGCCCTGCACGACTTTTGCTGCATCGGGGGAAGTGGTAGATCTTCATAAATATATATTTATGTTGCTATATACTAATTTCCTGCAAATTCCATCAAATAGCTTTTAATGAAAGGATTCAGATCGCCATCGAGCACATCCATTACATTAGCGGTTTCGTGGTTGGTTCTGAGGTCTTTGGCCATCTTGTAAGGATGCAACACATAGTTTCGGATTTGAGACCCCCATTCGATCTTTTTCTTGGCGTCTTCTACCTTATCCTTTTCTTCCTGTTTTTTTCGCAGTTCTATTTCATAGAGCTGTGAACGGAGCATACGCAGGGCTTTTTCCCGGTTTTTATTCTGCGAACGGGTCTCCTGGTTTTCTACCGTTATTCCTGTAGGAAGGTGTTTGAGCCTTACGGCTGTTTCTACCTTGTTTACATGCTGACCTCCTGCACCACTGGAACGGAAGGTTTCCCACTCAATATCGGAAGGGTTGACGTGAATCTCAATATCATCCTCAATAACCGGTGTCACGAAGACTGAAGCAAACGAAGTATGTCTCCGTTTGTTGGAATCGAACGGGGAAATGCGCACCAGTCTGTGTACCCCGTTTTCACCTTTGAGATAGCCGTATGCGTATTTACCCTGGAATTCCAGAGTGACAGACTTGATGCCAGCCTCATCACCGGGTTGATGATAGAGTTGTTTAACTTCGTAATTGTTGCGTTCCCCCCAACGTATATACATACGCATAAGCATCTCGGCCCAGTCATGGCTTTCGGTTCCGCCTGCTCCCGGATTGATCTGAAGGTATGCACTGTAGGTATCCTCCTCTTTGCGGAGCATGTTTTTTAGCTCCAGATCTTCAATCAGCTTGAGGGTCTTATTGTACTGGGCCTTTACTTCTTCCTCTTCAATTTCCCCTTCATTATAGAAATCCTGGTATACCTTAAGCTCTTCAAAGTTTGTTTCTATCTCATCAAACGCACGGGTCCATTCTTTTAGCTCGGAGATATATTTTAGCTTCTTTTCCGCTTCCTGGGGATTATCCCAGAAATCGGGTGCCTGTGTTTTTTCTTCTTCTTCTTCGATACGTATTCTCAGGTTATCGATGTCAAAGATACCTCCTTAGCGCATCTCTGCGCTTTTCGATTTCTTGTATTTCTTCGGTTGCCATCATGGTTAATTAATTTTTATACAAAATTAAGAAAGATACATCAAAATAGTAGTGTTTTGGAGAGGTTTTATTACCCAAAGAAGAAATTCCAAATTAGGGAAGATACTGTGTCCTTAGAATTTGAATAAGGCCTATTTAAAGGTAATAAGGAATAATGCCGGCCATGGCATCGACAAGATGGAAGTCGGAATGCTGAGAGA
>JBKGZA010000269.1:0-3303 GCA_046545815.1 Bacteroidales bacterium | reverse complement strand
TTATAATGCTTTGTTTTATCTGGAAAGCAGAGGCAATGAGACTGCGAAACTGATCACACCTGAACTGGATTTGAAAGATATCATCAAACCTGAACTAGTTTTTTACCATGCTCAGGTAGAAAGAATGATAGATACCAATGAAAATTATGTAAATGATGAATTAAGGATTTATTTTAAAGAAAACAAGGATAGTACATGGAAAATGCTTGAAGAGTTTACCGATCCTGTGAATCAATGGACAAAAAGAAATATTCTTTTACCGGACAGCGCATTAACGGAAACTTTCTACATTGCTTTTGAAGGAAAAACAAATATAGGATATGGAACGTGTGTGGATACGGTAAATATTATAGAAACAGGTATAGAACCCAAATCCATTGAAGACATTAGTTATCATCAGGCATCTGATGGATTTGTTCCCACCCGTTCCAACAACAATCCAATATTAAGAATAGATTTTGAGGTGAAAGGGAATGACGGAGAAATCACTCTGGATTCATTATCTTTTGAATCATTAAATACAGATGACAGCAACATTAAAGAAAATGGCGTTAAAGTTTTTGCTACAGATGATCAAAAATTTAAAGAGCCGGTATTAATTGCCAATGGGAAAAATTTTTCCAATAGTACTATTTCATTTGAAAATTTGAATCATGAATTAAAAAGGGGCATCACATCGGTATGGCTAACTTATGACATTAAGGATGATCCTTCTCATAATTCTCACGGTAATATTTTAGATGCCAAAATATCAGATAATAGCATTTTGATCAATAACTCCTCTACCTATCCTTTAACTGACAAATCCCCGGATGGAGAAAGACAAATTTATGAATCAATATACTATGAAGACTTTGAATCAGATGCCAACTGGTCTTTAACTGGAGAATTTGAAATAGATCAACCTCAGGGATTGGGAGGGTCTTCCGGTTCCCCGGACCCCGAATATGCCAGTTCAGGAGATTCAGTGTTAGGAACCGATCTAACAGGCTTGGGTGGATATCCCGGAGATTATGAGCCTGGTCTGGAAACAAAAGAATATCAAGCCATATCTCCGATGCTGGATTGTTATTATTATCAAGACATGTACCTGTTGTTCGATCAATGGCTCAACATGGATGATGCATCAAATGATAAAGCATATATTGAAATCAGCAAAGACAACGGAGAAACCTGGTCTACCCTATGGGAAAACAGTGCATTAAAAACTACAAGTGTTTGGGAGGAAAGAAATTTTTCCCTTGAAAATCATATAAACCGGGATGACAGTGTAAAAATCAGATTTAGCCTGGGAAAGACCAATTCCTATTTTCAGTTTTCCGGCTGGAATATTGACAATTTGGTTATTGCGGGAGATTACATAGCCCAGGATGTTGGTGTTTCTAAATTGGTAGCTCCCATGGACGGATGCGGACATACCTCTGAGGAAGATATAATTGTAGAAGTGGAAAATTTTGGAGGAGATCCCACGGAAGATACCATTCCTTTATATTATAGTATAGATGGCGGCCAGACAAAAGTAAGAGACACCATATACCAAAGCATCCCTGTAGATGAAAGTATTACACATACTTTTTCCACACCGGCAGATCTGAGCAAACCTGAGCTTTATCCGTTAGAAATAAAAACCACTTTGGATTCTGATGAAGCCTCTGAAAACGACAAGCTCAAGCATGATCTATTGGTCCTTCCAACATATACACCCCCATACTCCGAAGATTTTGAAGAAACCCCTCATTATTTCTGGCAGGTTGATGAGGAAAATGGTACATGGGAATACGGCACACCTTCAGGGACATTGATAGACTCTGCTGCTTCCGGCTCAAACGTATGGGGTACCAATATTTCAGGCACGTATCCCAACACCGACTCTACTTTTCTGGAATCTCCCTGTTTCAACCTGGAAGGCTTAAGAAATCCCGTCTTTGAAGTAAAAATTTTCAGTGATTTTCAGGAAGGAAAGGATGGTATGGCGCTGCATTATTCTCTTGATGACGGTACAACCTGGAATATTGTTACTGAAAAGGATTCCTTTGACTGGAACTGGTATAATGCAGAGTATATTGAAGCCCTGGAAACTGCCGGATGGGATACCACATCGAATGACTGGATGGTTTCAAAAGTCTTGTTGCCGGAAAAAATTATAGGAGCTACACAGGTAAAATTCCGCTTTCTTATGGAAAGTGATTCTTCTACGACTTATGAAGGCGCTGCCATCGATGACATCCGCATCTACGAAGCCCCACCCGATGTGGCCGTTGATTCCCTGGTATTTCCCACTACTCAATGTGAGCTTAGCGACTCGGTACAAACCGAAATCTATGTCAGTAACACCGGCATCGACACCCTCTTTGCCGGCCAGGAGATACCCCTGCGAATGGAGTTTAACAGCGATCCGGTTATCAAAGATACACTGGAGCTTTCAGATTACCTTGCTCCCGGAGATTCGGTGCTGTTCGCATTCGATAAAACTGTGGACATGTCGGATTCGGGTGACTATGCCTTCAAGGTGTATTCCACACTTGAAGACGATCCCTATTTCTACGACAGCATCAACAACGACACCATCACCGACACCATTGCCGTGCAGGGAATGCCCAATTACGACATCGGCGATGTGATCGGTATGGAGGGATCCATAGACACCACCCTGGATGCAGGGGCCGGTTATAATACTTACCTATGGTCAAGTGATCAATGGTCAAGCGATTCAACAGACAGGACAGTTCATATCACTGAAGAAGGATGGTATACCGTAACCGTTACCAACGATACGGGCTGTACAGCCACCGACTCGGTGAAGGTGGTCAGTTCGCAGGTCAATACCGGAGTGACAAATATAAACACTACCCTGAGTGACTCATGTGTACGGGAAATCCCCACGGAACTGGAGACGGAGATTACCAACATGGGCCTTAGCGATTTCCAGAGCGGCGATTCCATCCCCATGGCCTACCAGGTCAACAACAGGGACCCTGTACACGACACTCTCTGGCTCGAAAGTGCATTAAACCAAGATGAATCGGTCAACTTCACCTTTACCGACAGCATAGATATAAGCGAAGCGGGAAGCTACACCATTAAAGCCTATACCAACTTCCCGGAAGATTATGATCACAGCAACGACACCACACAGGCGACAGTGAATACCTGGGGCACACCGGATACTGAGCTTAGATACGACACCCTGCTCACCGGTCAGGCCGACTCGCTGACACTGGACGCCGGAACGGCTTTTGATACCTTAAGCTATGAATGGCAGGACGGCTCCACAGAACAAACTTTTGACATCACCCACAACCG
>JBKGZA010000268.1:0-3347 GCA_046545815.1 Bacteroidales bacterium | reverse complement strand
CGGCACACAAAAAATAACCGCTTTAACGTTAAAGCGGTTATTTTTTTATACCCAAACAATAGGTTACTTTCTGATTTCTCCGACTATTCAATTTTGATCTGTTTGGATGCTTTTTCAACGGCTTCTTTCTTCTTGGGAAGCTCTACATAAAGCACTCCTTTTTCATACTTGGCTTTGATGTTGTCTGCATCCACTGTTTCAGGAATGCTGAAGGATCTCTGGAATGAACTATAGCTGAATTCTCTTCTGACATAATTTTCCTCTTCACCACCTTTTTGATTACTGGTTTCTTTTTCAGAGGAAATTACCAGCATATTGTTCTGAATATTTACGTCAAAATCCTTCTTATCCATTCCTGGAGCAGCCACTTCAATGGTGTACTGATCTTTGCTTTCTTTTACATTTACATCAGGTACACTGGGATTGCTCTCAAAATCGAAGAAATCTTTCAGAAAGTCCTTGCCAAATACATCATCTTCGAAGCTTGGCAGAAATCGTTTATTTCTTAACATGGGTATCATATTGCTGCCCTCCTTTCTTTTTTGGTTCGACATAAATGATCTACTTTGTTGACCGGTCAATTCCTTTGTGTTTTCATCCTATAAGGAACAAACAATATGCCAGACAACAATTGGTGTCATGTTGTCATTAAACCAGTTCAGGTACATGACAAAAATACTGCTTCATGTATCAAAAACAAAAAATTCTTTAATGTATCCACTATGAACGAGGCTCTTACAAGAACGGGAATGTAAAAAACCACAGGGCATTTAGAAAGATATTATCATAAAGAATTGTTAGATTTGTTAAAAAATATTTTATGGAAGTTTATCTGGATTACAATGCCACCACCCCCATTGACGATGAAGTGGCCGGGGCTATGAAACCTTTCATTGACCGGTGTTTCGGTAATCCCTCAAGCATGCATCAGTTCGGGATTGAGGCAAAGAAAGCGGTGGAAAAGGCACGTAAACAGGTAGCAGATTTAATCGGATGCCGGCCTCATGAAATTGTTTTCACGAGCGGAGGCACGGAATCCAACAATTACGCCCTCAAGGGAATTGCGCTGGCTTGCAGGTCAAATGGCAGGCATATCATCACTTCTCAGACAGAACATCCTTCGATAACAGAAGTATGTAAATATCTTGAAAACAATGGGTTTTCCATCACTTATCTTCCTGTTGATAAATACGGCATGATACGAATGGATGACTTAAAAAGCGCCATGCAAAGGGACACCATAATGATCAGCATCATGCATGCCAACAATGAAATCGGCACGATCCAGCCCATTGAGGAAATAGCCCAAACGGCAAAAAAATATAAAATTTGTTTTCATACGGATGCAGCCCAATCCACAGGAAAAATTCCGGTTGATGTAAAGAAGACGGAGGTAGAACTGTTATCTGTTGCAGGTCATAAGCTGTATGGACCAAAAGGAATTGGTGCCCTATACATAAAAGAGGGGATACAGCTGGAAAAACTAATACACGGAGCGGATCATGAAAGGAACCTTAGGGCCGGAACGGAAAATGTGATTGAAATTGCCGGCCTGGGCAAAGCCTGCGAAACAGCAAAAAGGGACATGAAAAAAAATGTAAAAAACATGAAGGAAACAAGGGACTTGCTTTTTCAGAAACTTAAAAAAAGCTTTCCCGATATCAAACTTAACGGTCACCCCGAAAAGAGATTGCCCAACACCCTTTCCGTGAGTTTTCCCAATATCAAGGCAAATATTCTGTTAAATGAACTTTCCGACAAAGGAATAGCAGCATCAGCAGGAGCTGCATGCCATACAGATAGCATAAATGTTTCCCAGGTGCTCCGTTCCATTGGGCTGGAAGAAAAGTATGCCATGGGGACGCTTCGGTTTTCCACAGGAAAATATACCAACCGGGAGGAGATCAATTACAGTGCCCGAATAATTATTGACGCAGTTACAGGAATGCAATACAACAGAAAAGAAACCGTTAAGGCAGAATCTGGTGAAATAAAGCTCACGCATTACACAGAAGGAGGAGGATGTGCCTGCAAGCTGAGGCCACAGGAACTGGAAAAACTGCTCACCGCCATACCCGTCAGCGGTGATCCCGATATTCTCGTTGACAACCGTACTTCAGACGATGCCGCAGTATATAAAATCACCGATGAGACAGCAATTGTCCAGACGCTGGATTTCTTCACTCCTATTGTAGATAACCCCTACGACTTTGGCGCCATAGCGGCCGCCAATGCCCTGAGCGACCTATACGCAATGGGTGCGACCCCGTTGTTCGGACTTAACATTGTCGGATTCCCCTCAAGTCGCCTCCCCATTTCCATACTTCAGGAGATTCTTAAAGGGGCAAGGGACAAAGCAAAGGAAGCGGGGATCAACATCCTCGGCGGGCATACCATTGATGATCAGGAACCCAAATATGGGATGGTGGCTACCGGCCGGGTTCATCCCGAAAAAATATGGAAAAACTCAGGAGCCCGGGAAGGCGATTCAATTATTCTCACCAAACCAATAGGAACAGGTATACTTGCAACAGCCCAGAAAAGGGGGCTGATAGATGAGGCAGTACAAAAAAAGCTCACTGCAACCATGAGTGAACTAAACAGCACTACTGCCGGGATCATGTGTAATTATCCCGTACATGCCTGCACTGACGTGACCGGCTTCGGTCTTCTGGGTCATTTAAGCGAGATGACCACCCCCGAAAGGATCAATGCCGAGATTTATACGAATCATGTTCCGGTCATCCCGGAGGTTTGGGAATTTTCCGGAGCCGGTATCATTCCCGGGGGTACCCGGAACAATCTGAGCTTCCTGGAAGATAAAACAGTATGGGGAGAGGGATTATCCCTGACTGAAAAATTCATACTATGCGATGCCCAGACATCCGGAGGCCTTCTGTTTGCGGTTGCTGAAAAATATGAAAGCCAGATCATCTCCGACCTACATCATGCAGGAATTACCCAGGCCTCCAAAATAGGCAGGTTTACCAGTTTTGACACAGGTATAATCAGTATAAAAAAACACTTATGAAGGAAAGATGGACCCTTGAGGGCAAAACAGCCTTAATAACCGGTGGAACGAAAGGGATAGGTGCAGCCATTGCAAAAGAGTTTCTGGCTTTTGGAGCCAGTGTATGTGTAGTGGCCCGTACCGCAGAAGATATTGAAGCCATGCAGGAGCAGGAAGGAGAAAAGTTGACCGGGATTCGGGAGGATTTGAGCAGAAAGGAAGCTTTCAGAAATGTCACCGGTTATGTAGAGCAACAATTCGGCAAACTGGATATTCTCGTTAACAATGTTGGAATGAACATCAGAAAAAAAACGGAAGCATACAAACGGGAAGAATA
>JBKGZA010000267.1:0-3371 GCA_046545815.1 Bacteroidales bacterium | reverse complement strand
CATATTTATATTTCACAATAATTTTACTCGTTGACAAACACATCGGTCATTCTTCTTGCTGAACCTGTTTCCTGGAAATACCGAGTGCCTGTGTTACCCTGTCAAGGAATATGGCCAGAATCACAATGCCCAATCCGGCTTCAAATCCAAGGCCCATGTCAGCCTTCAGAATACCTCTGTAAACAGATTGCCCAAGTCCTCCTGCTCCTACCATGGATGCAATGACCACCATGGAAAGGGCCAGCATAATAACCTGGTTGACACCAGCCAGAATAGTAGGCTTGGCCAGGGGAATTTGAACCTTATAAAGCAACTGTCTCCTCGTACAACCAAATGCTTTAGATGCTTCCACCACATCCTGCTGAACGTTTCGGATACCCAGATTGGTCAACCGCACTGCTGGAGGTAATGAAAAAACAATGGTTGCGACTACACCGGGAACATTACCCACACTGAAAAAGATAATGGCCGGAATAAGATAAACAAAAGGAGGCAAGGTCTGCATAAAGTCAAGGATAGGCCGGATTGCTTTATCTGGCCCGTCATGTCGTGACGCGTAAACGCCAACCGGAATACCTATGGCCAGTGCTATGATAGACGAGACCAGTATCAATGCAATGGTCTGCATGGTTTCCTCCCAGTATCCCATGATATGCAACAAAAGAAGACCCAAAACTGTAAAAACAGCGATGCCTCCTCCAGCTTTCCAGGCCGCCTTTGAGAAAAACTTGCGACCTTTGCTGTTAAGCAGATAAGCAATCAATGCCAATAATAAAATGGCAATATAAGGATTGGGAAACAACAGGCATGGAAGTAACACCCTGGTTCCTCATTTTTCTAAGAGCAGCTCTGGGGCCATCCTGTTTAATCCTGACAGAATTGGGATTTTTAAACATCACCGAACCGGCAGTCACAATTCCACCCCGGTCAACGTTTTCAACAAATGCTCGAACGTAATCGGTAGCAGGATTGGTCAGGATTTCTTCGGGGGTTCCGGTTTGAACCATAAAACCATCCTTCATGATGGCAATGCGATCGCCTAGCTTCAGTGCCCCATCCAGATCGTGGGTGATAAAAAGTATGGTTTTTTTTACTTTTTCCTGCAACTGAAGCAGCTCTTCCTGCATCTGAGTGCGAATCAACGGGCCCAGCGCACTAAAAGCCTCGTCCATAAGGAGAATTTCAGGATCTGTGGCCAATGCTCTTGCCAGTCCAACACGTTGCTGCATGCCACCACTTAGCTGTCCGGTCATCTTTTCTTCGTAACCTTCCAGGCCAACGGTTTTTATCACCTCGTATGCTTTTTTTATACGCGTATCTTCATTAATCCCTTGTATTTCAAGGCCAAAAGCTACATTAGAACTAACAGTCCGGTGGGGCAAAAGTCCAAAATGCTGGAAAACCATGGTCATTTTGGTACGTCGAAATTCCCTCAGGGCATGGTCATTTATTTTGGTAATATCCTCACCGTCCACTACTACGCTTCCGGCAGTAGGATCTATAAGACGGTTGAAACAACGCAAAAGAGTGGACTTACCGCTACCGGAAAGCCCCATTACCACAAATACCTCCCCTTCTCTAATATCCAGATTGGCATCGCTCACACCAACCGTACATCCGGTCTGAGTCAGTATTTCCGTTTTGCTTTTTTCTTGTTTCTTAAGTTCTTGTGCCTCTTTGATTCTTTTTCCAAAGATAACATCGATATTTTCAACTTTAATTTTACTCATAAGGCTTTATAAAAATATAACATCTTAAATAATCAAAATATGGAAAAATTTTAATCCTGTATATATAAGTTTATAAATCATCTATAAAAACTATTTTAAAAATAATAACCGATATTTATATTAAATCTTTTATTCCATTCGGCATTTTCAACACCCGTACCGAGTCCTTGCCCAAAATAACCGGTTAGCCAGGGCTGGTTTTTACCTATGGCGTAATCAATATATGTATAAATATTTCCGGTAATAATGAGTATACCGGGTACCAAATGATGCGTATCATGGAAGTTATTATGGGTTTTATCTATTAATGTATAATCTACGTATGTCTGGAGGCTTGATATTGGAGCCCATTCAACAGGGAGGGAATAAGCCAGGCCAACTAAGTACATATTGGCCTCAGCAGCAACGCCACCGGAATAGTAACCTTCATCATGCGGAGCCAATTCATCCGGAGCACCAAAATATTCATACCCATATGCACCCATTTGTATGACATCCAGTGCATTTCCGTTATTACTCTTAGTATTGTAATCATAAGTAACGTATTCTGCTTTCAAATTGAAATTACCGAAATCACCTACCAGATGACCGGCAAAAGCAGTGGAAGTTTCTATTTCATTCAATGACTTGTTATAAAATCCACCTATCTGAGCTGAAACCCCAATTCCCAGGTTTCTGCAACATCATAGGTCACACGGCCATTGAACTGATTCAGCTCACTTAAAGTAGCTAATTCAGAAACAAAGGAATTTTCCTGATCATCCCAGTAGCCTCCCTGGCCAGGTACAACATCATAGGAATAACGGCCGGGACCGGAACCCCCCAAAGGTCACATCACCGCCAAATTTAGGTCCTTCGGGCTCCTGCTGGCGGAAATAGGAAAAGAACAGTTTAAATTTATCACCGGGTGTATAATCAAAATTGATACCCATATCATAATCGTCTTCCAAACCTACATAATAAGCTCCCTGAAACCACCATGAGTGGGAAGCATAGGGTGTGATACCAAAAGGCACCTGTGTGACCCCGAGTTCCATATATAAGTTATCGGAAAAAGCATAACCCAAAAAGCCGTGATGAACAAAATGACTGCCAAATGTGGGATAGAAACGGTACTCAAAACTAAGATCCACATCTGACATGGATCCATCCACATTCAATCTCCAGTTATCCCAGGTGAAATAGGGATTGTTCTTGGCATTGTTATAACTCTCACTTATAATGTTATACCTGACAGCACCCCCAAATGTAAAGCCTTCATCATCCTGTGCATATAAGGATTTGGGTATGTTAAAAAGGAAGGATATTAAAGCCACCAGACCAAATGTCAAAAAACTTTTTTTTTCATTTTTTTTTCATTTTTGGGGCCTGTTTATTACAGGCCTGGAAGTGGAAAAAATTTTCCTGTACCACAATTTTATTATATTAACCATTTATGCAACAAACTCTAAATATATAAAGCATACATATTTATAATTTAATTTTTCTCAGTTCATTTATATACCCCGAACTCAAACCATATTTCTGGTATTGATAATATACCACAGTACCTTACCGGGTAAGTTTTGCCAGAAAAAACAAGAATATGACCGGTAAGGTACTACGTTTTTTCAGGACAAGCCTGAAGAAAAGCGCTTCGCG
>JBKGZA010000266.1:0-3406 GCA_046545815.1 Bacteroidales bacterium | reverse complement strand
ATATACTCCAGCGTAACCTCCTTGAGAAATTTCTCTTCGAGCGTATTGGCAATCCTTTTCACCACCGTTCTGCGTATTTCAAGGTCAACGGGCAGGTTGGGATCCTGGTGTGCTTCATTGATCCGGGTTCCTATAACAAAGTGGATTTTGTCACTGTCTTTCAGAAAACGGACAATCTGATCGGCAGGTCCCTTTTTCAATACATAGTTGCTGTTGTATTTTTTTAGAATATCCGCTACTTTACTCAGTGTTAGAATACCTTCGGTTACAAGATCCACGCCTTCCATATAGGATACCGGCGGCAGATCAGGGTCTTCAAATTCGAAGCTGTCCTCAATTTCCGTATTGAGTTCCCGGGCAATGATATCGCCGGTGGTAGCACCCATAATGATCTTGCTTCCCTCAAAGGATTTGACGGTATTGGCGAGCCGCTCATCATCAGAGGAGTCAAAGGGAGGACCTGTACAGATCAGCAGCCGCCTGGGCTCCCTGAAATAAACGGCGCAGCAGCTTGTATCGTCTTTGGCATAGTAACCGTCATTTTGGTAGGCCATGTTCACGATCTTGGTGGAAAGTTTATTGGCAGATATTCCGGAGTCATTATATACCAGTCTTTTGGCAAACTCCTGAAAATTTTCATGGCCCCAGCCAAACGGATATTTGTCAGTGCCCAGTCCCGATTGCGCCACTCCATCAGAAGCGATAATGATGCGGTCTTCCTTTTTGGGTTCAAACTGGCAGCTTTTGAGCTCTTTGCCTTTGTTCTTTTCACTCTCCAGCAAAATTTTCTCCCATTTGGGCTTGTAGACCTTATTGCCCCGCAGTATAATGGCTGTGGGATTATCGTATTCCAGAATGGTTACCTGTCGGTTATAGTAATCTATATCCACTATTGTAAAGGTGGCATAGCTTATTTTCCTGGTTTTGTCCACAGGCAGGGTGTTCATGATGATCTCTGCGATGGTCTGGACATCTTTATGTTCTTTGGTGAAATTCAGGGCCATGGTGGATGTAAGTGTAGCCAGCATATTGGCTTTCACACCATGTCCCAGGCCATCGGAAAGCACTAGTACAAGCCTGTTTTCCTCTTTAAACTTTTCGGATAGAAAAACATCCCCGCAAATTCTTTCTTCTTCGTGGTTCTTTTGTTTAACCTCTACCTCTATATGAAAATCATTGCTCATTGGCACGATTGTCTTTACTTTCAGGCTTTTCTGACTTCTGTATCTTTTCCGACTGATAGAATTCGATGATGGAATTTAGCATCTGCTCTGTCTCAGAAGCTCCTTCCCCCAGCAAATATCCGATTTTCTGAACCATCTCCAGATTCTTATCGATCACCTCGGTTACTCTTTTGATGACTTGTTCTTTTCGTATTTCCGGGGCATACATGTCTCTGAGCACAGCTCCTACGATTTTCCCCTTTTTGATGTTGAATATGGATAGATTTAATAGTTTTTCGTCCAGATAAATGTCTCTGTTCACTATATTTTGCTGGTTATCGAGTACATGTGAAAAGAGGGTGAAGATGTTGTGGGGCAGCAGTGTTTTCAAATCGGCACCAACCAAACCGGGTATCACTTCATTGATTGACTGGGCTTCTTCTCCAAGGTAATCAATAAAGGTTTTGTTGGATTGAATGACTTTCAGGTTTTGATCAATGATAACCACTGCAGAGGGAAGTTTCTGAAGCATTTCATTGATGGTTTCAGAGGCTTCTTTGGCTGCCTGTTTTTCCTTGCGGGCCTTCTGTTCGGATTCCTTGAGCGCTTTCTGGGTCTGAGCCAGTTTCTCATTGGTGGTACGTAGGGCTTTGATATACTCGTTGCGGTTTCTTAAAGTATAACTCAGGCACATTTCTGTTTTTGCCAGGCCTTTCGAAACGGCTATGGCAAAATCCCGGCAGGAAGGATAACCACATGCACTGCATCCCACGTTACTGTCGTTGTTACTTTTTCCGATTGCCTTCAGCACTTCCTGTATCTTCTCCTCGGAAGGTGTTTCGAGGCGTTGGTCATCGGCCTGAAAGCTTCGGGAGAAGTCCAGATCGATATATTTTGCTATTTCTTCCTCCCATGCCTCCTTGTCGAATGTCTCCAGCCTTTTGTTGGCATAGTCAATGACCTTTGATCTCCGTTTGTATTTTTTACCTCCCTGTGAAGTACCGGGGCCCATCAGACATCCCTCGCAAAAGAAAAGGTTGAAATGATGCTTGATTTGATTGATACCCTCTTCAAACTGGTGGATTGCATTGATGGAATTGACTTTCCCCGAGCCGTTGATTACCGTGCTTGTCAGCAGATCTTCACTGATTCCTGCTGCCTGAAACAGGCCATTGCTGATAGGGAACAATGAGCCCTTGTATCCAATGGGCGGATCAAAATCAGAATATTCCATTTTGCTTTCCTGAATGTTGTATTTATCGAAAAGTTCCCTTAATTCCACAAAAGTGAGTACAGCATCAATTTTTTCTTCCCCGTCGTAAAGTTTGGCCTCCTCTTTGGAATCAATACACGGCCCTATATATACTACATTGATATGAGATCCGTATTTTTTCCTTACTACTTTAGCAGTGGCTATGGAGGGAGAAACCAAAGGAGCCAGGTTATTGATCAGCTCCGGGTGGTATTTTTCCACATGAGAAACTACTGCCGGGCAATTTGACGTGATGTAATATTTTCCCCTGAAGTTGTCAAAAAGCTCTTTATATTTCAGTGCAATCAGATCGGCACCAAAGGTTACCTCGTTTACATAATCAAATCCCAGTTGCCTGATCATCTGTACAAATCTGCGGTAATCGGCAATGTCATCGAATTCTCCCGAGATGCTTGGGGCAACAATGGCTACGGTCTGCTGCCCGGAGTTCAGCAGGTTTTTGGTCTGTTGCCTGGAGTCGTGGTAAATAATGGCATCCTGCGGACAAACGCCCACACAATGTCCGCAACCAATACATCTTTCAGGGATTATTCTTGCATAATCCGTGTTGACTTTTACTTCGATGGCATTTACCGGACATTCCCTTACGCAGGAATAGCTCAGATCGCATTTTTCTTTGACGATTTGTATTAATGACATGGCTGATTACAGGTATTTGTGGAAAATTTCATCCAATACGTACAATAATCGTCCAGAATTGACACCGCTGAAAATTTTGTCTTCGAATTTCAGGTTGGGTCCATCCTGGCACTTATTCATACAGTGACAGCCGCGAAAATAGATTTTGTCTTCCAGTTGGTGTTCTTTGATGTAATTTTTTATGGTATTCACGGCATCTCTGTTGCCTCTTGAAAAACAGGCGCTTCCCAGGCAGATGATTAACTCCTTTCTGTTGTTTTTTTGCTTTTTCGAGTGCATAATCAAATAAAACTAAAAATAATAATTGGAAAAGAAGCCTTATCTTATTTAA
>JBKGZA010000265.1:0-3433 GCA_046545815.1 Bacteroidales bacterium | reverse complement strand
CAGCAAATGGAGCTGGAATACAACATCTTTGAACCTTTCTCCATATTCCGAAGCTGGCACACCAACATCGATATTGAATATTCCAGCCTTTATAAACCCAGGAAATACCAGGAAGCTGAGATTCGTTTATTTACGGACTTTACTTATAAAAACCATTACAGCACCGGTTTGTTCGCCCAATGGCAACCCGAAAGCCATGATTATTTCGAGCCAAGAGTGGAAGGCTGGATGTTTAAAAGACCGGAACAAGTCTCCGCTCACCTGTTCTTTGGAACTGACGATACCAAAGACCTCAGCCTGCGTGGAGGAATAGATTACGAAAAATCTGCAAAGTGGAACCAACATGAATATGGTTTTGATGTTTCACCCAACTTCCGGTTCAGCGATGCCTTCTCGCTGAATTATGAAATCGAATATGAAAAAGAAATGAACGACATGGGATATGTGGAAGACGAAGAAACGACAGAAGGCAATGTAAATATCACATTTGGAAAAAGGAACGTGACAACCCTGGAGAACAGACTGGAGGGCAGCTTTAAATTTAGTCCCAGAGATCTGGTTAACCTGCGGATACGCCATTACTGGAGAACCCTAAATTACTCGAATTTCTATCCCCTGCAGGAGAATGGAGATCTGGGAACATCATACGGGTACGACAGGTACGGATCAAGTCAGGATCTGAGTTATAACGCCCTGACCGTTTATCTTCAGTATCTGTGGCAATTTGCACCCGGAAGCGAGCTCTCCGTTGTATGGAAAAACAACATTTACCATTTTTCCGAGGAGATTCCGGAGAGCTACCTGCAAAATCTGGATCAAACGCTCAGTGCACCCCAGATTAACAGTATTTCTCTGAAATTTTTATACTATCTGGATTATCAAAGCATACAAAGGGGGCTGCAACAGTTGTAACGGCAGAGGAAGATCATCCTTCAGGGTGAATTTTACCGGCTTGGCCATAAACAATTGAAAGCTGAGCAACATTAAATAAAAGGAAAAAAATACAACGTTATGAAGACACAAAGAAAAACAGAAAAAAAAGGAGTGCTGATGACAGGTATGGTGGTTGCGTTCTTTATGCTGCTTATAGCGGGGAATGCCACACGAGCCGACAATCTCCAGGATACAATACAAGCCGCCAACCTTCAGGATACCACCCACGAAGATACCATTCAGGAAGAAGCACCCAATGTGTATCTGGATTGTCATTTTTACTGCGATGAAGATCACATCAGACGGGAAATTAATTATGTAAACTATGTGAGAGACCGTAAATATGCAGATGTCCACGTTATGATAACCAGAGAACCTGCCGGAAACGAGGGAACAAGATTTTCTCTCTTCATGCTCGGACAAAACGGATATGCCGAGCTCCAGGACACCCTGCGGTTCAATGTCGGACCGGATGAAAGCGAAGAGGAAAGCCGGCATAAAATGGTACATGCCCTTAAAACAGGATTAACTTCGTACCTTATCAAAACCCCGCTCTGGCAAAATATGAGCATTGATTATAGAATGCCCACTGCCGAAGAAGAAATAACGGATATATGGAACTTCTGGATTTTCGAGGTCGGTGTCAATGGAATGATGAGAGGTGAAGAGTCGCAGGAAGGCTATGACTTTAGCGGAGAAATAGAAGCCAATAAAGTCACCGAGGACATCAAGCTTGAATTTGAATTCGATGCCGATTATGAACGAGACATTTATCAGGTAAATTCAGAAACCATCACAAGCATACACCGTACCTACGATCTGGACGGACTTGCCGTATGGAGCTTGTCTGAACACTTGTCAGTAGGAGGGTTTGGAGGCTTTTACTCTTCAAGATACCGTAATACAAAGATGTCATACCAGGCTGCGCCGGCAGTGGAATTTAACGTATTTCCCTATGCCGAATCCACTACACGGCAACTTACCTTTCTATACCGACCGGAATTTTCATACGATGAATACGAAGATACAACCATTTTCAACAAAATCCGGGAGGAGCTGTACCAGCAGAGTTTGGCCATCGACTATGAAGTCAAGCAAAAATGGGGCACCATAGACTTTTCCGTAGACCTCTCTAATTATTTCCATGACTTCTCGAAAAACCGGCTAAGCTTTCGAAGCTCGGTAAACCTGAATCTGGTTAAAGGGCTGAATATTTACTTTATGGGAGGAGTTTCACTGATCAACGACCAGTTGTCTCTGCCTAAAGGAGATGCAACTACTGAAGAGATTCTTACCAGGCAGCAGGAGCTCGCTACCAACTATAATTATTATACTAGGTTCGGTATCAGCTATACGTTTGGTTCGATGTACAACAACATTGTCAATCCGCGGTTCTGAGAAACTGGAAAAACGCCAGGGATAGATATCTTAGTGACGGATAAAAAGAATATCATTCGGTAGTCATTCAGTTGTCATCCGTCAAAAGCCGGACAAGTTTCATGGTCATTCATTGTTTCTGCAGAATCGCTATCTGGTTTGTCCTTAACTTTCTATGTGCTCCTTGGTGATTTCCTTTGTCTCCGTTGTGGTTAATATTTATTCAATATTTGAACCACTAAGGATCACAAAGGATACGCCATGACACACAAAGATCTGTATTTGAAAATATATTCTATCGCGCACTCTGACGAGGCGCCTGCAGATCGGTGGGGGTAATCTTTGCTATCGCTATTGGGCCTCTACGAAGGCTGTATCAAAGGTTCAGGCTTTAGTCGATAACATGATAATTACAATATTTTACATTGGAAAATAAACACAAAAATTTTTTGAATTCAGCCTATGGTTTATTTAAACTTTAAATCATTAGACTGACCTATACGCTTTGAAGTTCTTTGCTATCTTGCCCCGGCCAGGGGGCAGATAGCTATAGAAAGGGCATACCGCTAAATCCAGGGCACCTCATAGAGTGCGCAATGAATTTTTCATTTAGCTACGGATAGATTGATATTTCGAAAGAAAACCAGATATCTCATAGCTCCCAATATGAAAGCCGTAACAAATTAAAAGGTTAAACAGACCTCCTTCATGAAAATCACCATAGCCCATATGAAAATTTTCAATTAAATTTCCTATCTTGGCTTCAAATTATCTTTTCATCCATATCATCACAAACCAAAAAGCTGATAAAATTGAAAAACATATTCCGTTTCCTGTCACTTATCAGGATGCTGACCTTCATATCCCTGACCTCATGCAGGGAAGAGGCATCCAAAGCCATTGAGATCAAAGGCGTATACGGAAATCCCAAACCTTTATGGGATAAAGAATACAATCTCAGCGATCTTGGCGTCAATTCCATATTTGTGCACAGGGGATCCATCAATCAGGAAATGATCGACCGGGCCAGAAAGGAAGGGCTGAAAGTCTTTTCCGAATTTCCCACTTTGAACGGGAAAAATTATGTAGAAGAGCACCCGGAAGCCTGGCCGGTCAATTCCAA
>JBKGZA010000264.1:0-3507 GCA_046545815.1 Bacteroidales bacterium | reverse complement strand
AGTAGAAATCGTGCAGATCGATCATCCGGAACGTTCCTACCATACCCTGGAGCAAATGGTTGCTTATGTTGAACGCCTGATCCGGTCGCTGAAACTCCCCTACCGGATCATGCGCCTTTGCGGGGGCGATCTTGGTTTTGCAGCAGCCCTCACCTACGACTTTGAAGTGTATTCTTCAGCACAGGACAAATGGCTCGAGGTAAGCTCGGTATCAAACTTTACCTCCTACCAGGCTAACAGACTGAAATTACGGTTCCGGGAAGAAGGCAAAAAGAAACCTCAGCTCGCCCACACCCTCAACGGTAGCGCTCTGGCTTTGCCACGCCTGCTGGCAGCCATTCTGGAGAATTATCAGAATGAGGAAGGCATTAGAATACCGGAAGTGCTCATAGATTACACCGACTTTGAAGCAATTGGAAAATGAGCTGCAGAAACTTGCCCACGGATCCTCGCAGAAGTTAGTTTAAACAATCAATTGAATTCACTGATGGCAGAATATTGTCTCTCCATTCTTCATAGAAGCAAATCTCCACCCCGTAGAAAATCCGGCCCGCTGAAAAGCTAAAGCATAATAACCTATTGAAATATGCCTGGATTTATTAAATTTGTAAATTAGGTAATTGTAGAAAAAGGGAAACAACAGGTTGGTCATGGGGAAAAATGAAAAACGCTTGTATGCTCTTTATACCAAATCCCGGACTGAAAAAAAAGCGGAGAGGGAGCTTGTGGCTAAAAACATCGAGACTTATCTGCCGCTGGAGAAAAAGCTCAAACAATGGAGCGACAGAAAGAAATGGGTCCACGAGCCGCTGATCCGATCCTACATTTTTGTTCGTGTCAATCAGAAGGAACTGTATCAGGCCTACTATACACCCGGCATCGTAACCATTGTAAATTTTGAGGGCAAACCTGCCCCCATCCCAGATAAACAGATTGAAGCCATCAAGATGCTTCTGAAAAGCGGAGAACGGTACGAAGTAACCTCTGACTTTTTTGAGGTGGGTGAGACGGTTGAAATACAGGCAGGTGGACTGAAAGGCTTTAAGGGTGAGCTGGTGCAACAGCTCAACCGGTATAAGGTTCTGCTCCGGATTGATGTCATTCAGCAGAATCTGCTGATCAACATCAATCCGTCTTATTTGAAGAAAGTTGCAGCGGAAAAATAACATCGATCTACCATATGGCAGCCTTTTCACTTTCTTTTGTGGGAGTGAGGAGGCGGAGCTGTTTCCAGGCAGAGGATTTACGATTGTACGACAGTACGAAAGAACGAGGGTACGAAAACGCGCAACCAGTAACTAAGGTATTATGTTTGAAAAGAACGCATAAGCTAAAATTTTTAAATTAGATTCTGAAATGCATACGAATCAATTAAAAATAATAGCTTATGCAGACACAAGTTAACAAGAATTTATTTAACGGTCAAACTTTTTATGTTGGTATTGATTGCCATAAAAAAAGTTGGAAAGTGACGATCCTTAGCGAACATTATGAACATAAGACAATAAGCCAGAATCCCGATCCGGATTTATTGGCTGGTTATCTTAAACGAAATTTTCCGGGAGGAAATTACCAGGCAGTATACGAAGCGGGCTTCAGCGGATTTGATGCATGTCGCAGGCTGAAACAGTTAGGAGTGGATTGCAAAGTGATTCATCCTGCAGACGTGCCTACCAACCAAAAGGAACGCGTTCAAAAAACAGATAAAGCTGATAGCCGGAAATTGGCCAGGTCCTTAAGAAATCAGGAATTTGAATCCATTCATATTCCTGATCGAAAGCTGGAAGCAGATCGGGCGTTGGTAAGGCAACGCTTCAGGCTGATGAGAGATTTAAGCAGGACAAAAAACAGGGTAAAATCCCTACTCTTCCAGTTTGGAATCAATATACCGGAGCAATTTACTCTTGCCCAAATGCGACACTGGTCCAAACCCTATATAAACTGGCTAAAAGATCTTTATGTGGAAGAAGAGAGCTTGCGAGCAACTTTAGACAATTATATTCATGCAGGAGAACAGCAAAGAAAACAGTTGTTACATGTGAACAGACAAATTAGAAAATTAGCCCGGTCAGATGCTTACAGAGACAACTATCACCTTCTCCTAACCGTTCCGGGCGTCGGCATTATAACTGCCATGACTCTTTTGATCCAAATAGGCGATATCAGAAGATTTAAGAGGCTTGATGAATTGTGCAATTATGTAGGATTAGTCCCCAGCATGCATGGCTCCGGTGAAAAGATGGAGACAGGAAAAATGATCAAACGGGGTAGAAAAGAGTTAAAAATCATGCTGATAGAAGCAGCCTGGGTAGCTGCCAGAAAAGACCCTGCATTGATGGTTAAGTTTAACGAGTTAATGTCAAAGATGAATAAAAATAAGGCCATTATAAGAATAGCCAGGAAACTGTTAAACAGGATAAAATTTGTACTCATTCATCAACAACCATACGCGATGAATGTAATAAAATAGATATTATTATAAAAATACTTCAAAAACCTTGAAAAATCGGAGGGGGGAATAAACGAAAGCCAATCAATGCAGCACTCCGCCGATGGCGGAGAAGACCGCTAAATTAAGGTTACGTCCCCCTTCCTCTTTAATATGAAAAGTACATTGCGGCATATAACTATTGACCGCTTATAGAAGATTGATTAAAGAGGATTTTGAAGAAAAAATTTACACTATGAAGCAATAAAGGGAAGAACTTTTTTCCCTGCAAATGCAAAAATAGTTCAATAAAAGAACCCGTCAAGGCTAAAATGAACTCCGCTTCGCTCCGGCCTTGACCGAACCTTTTATTGAACTGAGAGAGGCATTTAGAAGGGAAAAAAGGAGAAAAAATAAAAATTTTAGCTGTTTGGTTTGTTTTTCAACATAGAAGTTGATTGAGTTATGCGATAGCTATCGGATTAAGTAATCAGCTCATGCACTCATGACAAGGGTTTATAGCCAAACCTTAGCTTTTTTAACATGAAACTTAAAACCTGAAACAGTTCGTTCCAACAATCCCGCTTGAAGGCAGGATTCACGAAAAACAACGCAAATCAAAGATTTTCTGTTTTTTGGAGCTTGAAACCTTTTATTTTTCAACAATAAAATAGTATAACATCTGGTGATATACAAAACTCAAAACTTTTTACTATTTTTGGAAAAATGAACCGAACCTCAGCCATCATACTGGTTCTTGTTATTGCGGCAGCACTCTCTTCCTGCGATTCTTACAAGAAGCTGACCTACCTGCGCAACATTGCCGAAACGGGGCAGGACAGCCTGTTTGCCAAACAAAAGCAGGAATACAGACTGCAGGCCGGTGATATTCTGTACATCCAGGTGGTAACCCCCAACGAGGAGATAAACAGGATCTTCAATCCTTTAAGGGGAAGTGGATCAGGTAGTCAAAATAGGAGTCAAGGCGGACAAAGTCTTTACTACGAGGGTTACTCCATAACCGACTCCGGCTACATCGAGCTTCCGATCATGGATACTATCTACGTGGACAACCTGAC
>JBKGZA010000263.1:0-3513 GCA_046545815.1 Bacteroidales bacterium | reverse complement strand
CTCACCGATACGGCGATAAAAAGCCCCAAAAATGTAGAGACAATGGCTATTAACACTACAGCCGGTATCACAGCTCCCCATGACACTTGCGATAGATCCGTAATAAAGGCCGCGGGTATGACCGGTACAAAAGCATTGACTATGCCAAACAGAATGGCACCGCTTGTTTTGGAAAGCATCAACAGCTCCAGGGATATGGGTGCAAGCAGCAGGCGTTCGAAGGAACGATTCTTTTTCTCAAAAGTTACCGTCACAGCCAGCATCGATGTGGTGCCAAACAGAATGGAAATGGCCATCACTCCGGGAAGCACTTCAATCACATTTTCCAGGCCGGTGCCCGAGCGAATGAAGAACATCACCGTCCAGGCCAGGGGAAAGATCAGCCCCCAGCTAATGTTGGGCGGCTTAAGGTAATAACCTTTCATATCCTTCAGTACAATGTTTTGAAATGCTATCCAGCGGTTCATGAGCGACCTCCGTTCCTTTCCCTTTTCATGGCATCCGTTTCAATGCCCGTAATTTCCACAAATACTTCCTCCAGGGAAGGTTTGATCTGACGGGCCTCTGTTACATCTAAGCCCTGTTCTTCTATAAACCGTACCACCGGCCCGATGCTTATGGTATCCCCGGATTCCACCCGCAGTTGTTGGTTGGAAACCTGACGGAAGGTATATTTGGGGAAAGCTTCGGCTAACTTGTCGGTCAGACCAGGAATATTGCCGGCTACTTTTATTAGGAGCACTTTACGTTCCTGTATAGGTTGCAGCAAAGTGGAGACGCGCTCATTGCGCACAATGCGTCCGTTGACAATGAAAGCGATGCGTTCGCAGAGCCGCTCTGCTTCTTCAATATAATGGGTGGTCAGAAAGATGGTGGTGCCACCCTGGTAGAGATCGCTGATAAGTTGCCTGATCTGTCGCGCACTAGCTACATCGATGCCCGTGGTGGGCTCGTCCAGAAACAGGATCTCCGGCCGGTGGATGATGCCGGCGGCAATGGTCAGCTTGCGCTTCATGCCTTTGGAATAGCCGTTGAATTTCCGGTAGGCCGCCTGTTGCAAGCCAAACTGCTCCAGCAGCTTCTTAGCCCTCGACTGACGTTCCTGCTTGCCCATACCGTATAAGGAAGCACAGAAGCACAAGTTATCATAACCGGTCAGTTCAGGATATAGGTTGCTTTCATCCGGAACAACACCGATCAGATGTTGAGAGGCTTTGGGATTGGCAGAACAATCCAGCCCAGCTATACGAACCTGACCCGAGTCGGGCCGGGCCAGACCGGTGAGCATATTGATGGTGGTGGTTTTACCGGCCCCATTGGGACCCAGAAAACCAAAAAGCTCGCCCTGATTGATATCAAAGGTGATCCCTTTTACTGCTTCCACACCATCAAAGCTTTTTTGCAATCCCGAGACCTCGATGAGCTTAACCGATTCAGCGACACCGAATCCTGCATTGTGTTTTTCCCTGTTCATGAATAAACCCGTTAATTCTTTCAGTCCGATTCCTCCTGCAAGTCTTCCTTTATCTCTTCGAATTCTTCCTTTGAGATATCTCCGCCTGCATAACGCTTTTTCAGCATATCCATAGGAGAATCTTCCGGGCCAAACGCTGTTTTGTGGTTTTTTGTACCGCCTGTGCGGGATAAAATCACAACAAGCGCGATGATAATGATTACGGCAATAATGACAATCCATATGGTTGGAAAACTTTCCATTTCAACGCCATGTCCATGACTCAATAATGTAAGGAATTCCATAATTATAGGATTTATAAGTTTATGCAAACTTACTTAAAAGATTTGTCTTTGCCAACCACTGAAAAGATATTCTTTAATATATCAATGATAAATATTGACAAGCAAATAAATTACCGGCTTTCCGGTTCGTCGAATGACATTGAAACAGCAGAATTACTTTTAAACAATAAAAAATCCTGCATGGCTTGTTTTTTTGTCATTTGCCAGTAGAAAATGCGATATTGGCTTCAAAAATTATTCATATTCTTCAATAATACCGCCTGTGAGCCTTAACAGGGTATGATAACTCTGTATGACATTAAAAATCGCCTGCTGATAGTTATAGGCAGCATCCAGATAAATCTGCTGTACATCGCGGAAGTTAAACGAATTGATGGTACCGTTCTCAAATTTTTCCCGGGAAAATTTCAGGTTAATCTCCGCGGCTTCCAGGTTTTCATCGGCCACCTGAAGCAGCTGTTTGCGCACCTGATAAAGTTCATACTCCTGGGCCAGCTGATTTTTCAAGTCCTGTTGCATCTCCTCCGTCTCAACCTGAGAGATTTCCCGCTCAATTCTGGCTGCCTCCAATGCCCTCTTCCGGTTATTGCCGTCGAAAAGTGTATAGGAAAGGGAAATTCCCACCGAGGCCTTCATTCCGGACCGGCTTTGATCCAGCCGGTTCATTGCATCAGTCCCATAATCCTGTTCCGATTCGGCATAACCACCGGACCCTTTCATTGAAAGTGTAGGATAATAGGAACTTTTGGCCGATTGCACATCCAGCCGGGCCATTTCCAGGTTAATATACTGATTTTCCAGCGTATGGTTATTTTCCAGCATCCGGTCAACCAGGTTGGAATACTGAAAATCCGATGTATCCGGCGTAAAATCCGAAACATATTCATATTCAGTGTCCAACGGCTCAGCCATATGATAATTGAGTTCGCGAACGGCATTGCGATAAGAGGAACGGGCTGAAAGGAAATCAGAACTATCTCGCAAATAGGCATTTTTAGCCTGCAACAGGTCATAGGTAACCGTTGTGCCGATCTCTTTGCTATGCTGTGCTCGTTGGTAGCGATCCTGCGAAAGCTTCATGTTGCTTCTCGCAATATCCGCGCGCTGTTCGGCAAGCAAAATATTGTAATAGCTTAATATAACGCTGTAAATCGTATTCTCAGCCACAACAGCTAAATTTCCCCCGGATAAGTTTTCCAGTTCTTCCAGTCGGTTTTTCCGGATGCGTGCACTGAAACCCCGGAAAATGGTCCAATTCAACTCCACACTGCTGTTTAACTGTTGACTGGTATAACCTCCATCTTCACTGAAATTTTCAGAGACATTCCCGGAACCGACAAATTGAATATTCGGCAACGCACCGGCATTGCCCCAGCTATTATTCATTTCGGATATATCGATGGTTTTCCTCGAAATGATAATGCCGTAATTATTTTCCATGGCATAGTTGATGGCATCTTCCAGCGACAAAGCCTCGTTATCCTGTGCGGAAATATTTGTATTAGCAATAATGAACAATGCAATAAGGAATTTTCTCATAATTTTCAGTTTTTATAATTTTAATATGCAGATATAATAAACATTCAGCAGCTTATAAATCCTATCGAACAATTCCGTTTACTCGCCCGATTCACCTTTTCTGATTTCTTCATCCAGTTGCCGGTCAATTTGATGGTTGATAACGGCTACTTCCACCGATTCAGGTGTGATATCCTTTTTTTGTCCCATGTGAATATAGGTAATCCCGGGGTATTT
>JBKGZA010000262.1:0-3595 GCA_046545815.1 Bacteroidales bacterium | reverse complement strand
AAATATGTATCGTATAATATATAAAAAAGGAGAATTAACTATGCAACACTTTAAATTCAGTTTAAAAACAATTTTCGCAGTAGCAATGGCTGCTGTAGTTTTGGGCTTTTCTTCATGTAAGCCGGACGCGCAAAGGGAAGAAGGAGCCGCAAATAAAGGAGAACAGTTAGAAGTTTTATATCCCAACTGGGCAGAGGGTATTGCGTTTACCAATCTGGCCAAGGCTGCTCTTGAAGATAAAGGTTATGACATTAAGATCACTCCGCTGGAGCCGGGTCCGATTTATGCTACACTGGCTAAAGGTGATGCCGACCTGATGCTTGATGCCTGGTTGCCGCATACCCACAGCGATTACTGGGATAAATACGGAGACCGGATCAATAAGATCGGTGAATCCTTCAGCGGGGGTACAACTGGGATGGTGGTTCCCCAATATGTGGATGTGAATTCCATTACCGAATTAAATGATCATGAAGATATGTTTGATGGTGAGATCGTTGGTATCGGTAGTGGTGCTGGTATTCACGGGAATACGGAAAAAGCCATTGAAGAATACAACCTCAATTACGAACAGATCACTTCAAGTCAGTCCGCTATGATGGCCAGTCTGAGAAAAGCATATAACGACGAGGAACCCATCATCATTACAGGATGGAAACCCCATTTCATGTGGGCAGATTATGACCTGAAGTATCTTGAATATCCTGAGGAAATTTATCCCAAGGATGTGTGTGCCATTGTCAGCCGTCAGGATTTCCAGCAAGATTTCCCCGTATTTTATGACTTCTTCACCAATTTTAATCTTGAAGAAGACCAACTTTATGATTTGATGAATGCCATTAAAAAAGGTGACGATGAGCTCACAGCCGCCCAATCATGGTATAATGATAATAAGGAACTTGTTGAAAGCTGGATGCCCGATGAAATGAAATAGTATTTGGGGTAAACATGATTTTTTAATCAGGTCACCGATCAATGTTTTGGCCGGTGATTTTTTTGTTATTCTATTCCTGATGTTTTTTGTATTTTTGAGGTTTTATCTAAATTTTTCAGAACTTTTAAAACTTCAACATGTTTAATTCTATACTAAAAAATTAAAGCATTATGAAAAATAACAATAAATCCATATTGATTATCCTTGACGGCTGGGGGTTAGGAGAAGAAAGTGAACGAAATGTTATTCATACGGCGAATACCCCTTACATGGACAGCCTAATGGAAAAATACCCCAACTCCAGATTACATGCATCCGGTGAAAACGTTGGATTGCCGGAGGGACAGATGGGCAATTCAGAAGTCGGCCATTTGAATATTGGTGCCGGAAGGATTGTTTATCAGGATTTGGTTCGCATCAACAAGGCTATAGAAGACGGCACTTTTGATCAGAATCAGGTTTTGAACGATGCTTTTCAGTATGCCAAAGAGAATAATGCCGGTGTGCATTTTATAGGCCTTGTTTCTGATGGCGGTGTACATAGTTCCGATAAGCACCTCTATAAACTAGCTGATATGACCGGTGATTGGGGCCTTGACAAGGTATATATCCATGCCCTTACCGATGGGCGGGATACCGATCCTTATAGTGGAAAAGGCTATGTTAGGAACCTGCAGGATCACCTCAAACAATCCAACGGGCAGATTGCTTCCCTGGTAGGAAGGTTCTACGGCATGGATCGCGATAAGCGGTGGGACCGTATCAAGGAGGCCTATGATCTTTTTGTACATGGAAAAGGAAAGCAGACCAAGGATGTGGTACAGGCCATTCAGGAATCCTATGACGAGGGATTAACGGATGAGTTTATCAAACCCATCGTCGTTACCGATGAGAACGATCAGCCTGTCGGAACCATTAAGGAAAATGATGTGGTGATCTGTTTCAATTTCCGTACAGACAGACTGAGGGAAATCACCCAGGTACTCACACAAAAGGATATGCCTGAGCACGGCATGCAAACACTGACCCTTTATTATCTGACCATGACCAATTATGACAAAACCTTTAAAGGGGTTAAGGTCATTTATGGAAAAGAGGATATTGTCAATACCATGGGGGAGATAGTGGCTAAAAACAATAAGAAGCAGTTGCGTATTGCCGAAACGGAGAAATATGCACACGTTACTTTCTTTTTCTCCGGAGGAAGGGAAGAGAAGTTTGATAATGAAAAACGCATTCTGATCAATTCACCCCAAGAAGTAAAAACCTATGATGAGAAACCCGAGATGAGTGCCTATGAGGTGAAGGATGCTGTTGTGGAAGAGATGAAAAAACAGGAGATGGATTTTATCTGCCTGAATTTTGCCAATGGTGATATGGTGGGTCACACCGGTGTTTATGACGCCATTAGGCAAGCCGTTGAAGCGGTGGACAGTTGCCTCAGGGATGTTGTGGAAGCTGCGAAAGCAAATGGATATGAAGCCATCATAATTGCAGATCATGGAAATGCGGATAATGCAGTAAATAAGGATGGCAGCCCCAATACGGCGCATTCAACCAATCCGGTGCCGATTGTATTGGTTTCGGAGAATTATCATTCGGTTCAGGAAGGTATCCTGGCTGATGTGGCCCCTTCTCTTCTTAAGCTGATGAACATACCTCAGCCGGAGGAGATGAAAGGCAAATGTCTGGTAGAATAAAAGAATGCTTGAATTTTGGATAGAATAAACAAAAGAGAATAATACCCATGGTTTCTTATTGTTAAACTGTTACACTATTGATTGAGGTATAATTATATATTTATTTTTTAACAATGCAACAATTTAATAATTCAATTTTTCATTCATTCAGGCCAATCATTCAATACTAGAAGCTAAAATCAACTATAAAATAGAATGTCATGGTTCTCATAGGCAACACCCTGGTAAGTCTTGACGTATTTGAGCAAAAATTTTTGTGCAATCTTGAGAAATGTAAGGGGATGTGCTGTGTGGAAGGTGTTGCCGGTGCTCCTGTTGAAAAGGAAGAGGCCAAAGTGCTTGCAGAGATTCTGCCCAAAATAAAGCCTTATCTTCATCTGGAAGGTGAGCAGGCAATTGAGGAGCAAGGTCCCGTTGTGTCGGATCATGACGGAGACCTTGTTACTCCCCTTGTTAAGACAGAAGAGTGTGCGTATGCTGTTTTTGAGGACGGTATAGCCAAATGTGCCATAGAAAAGGCTTATTTTGAGAATCGGGTGGATTTCAGAAAACCTATATCCTGCCATCTTTACCCCATCCGGGTTAAGAAAATGGATTCCTTGGAAGCGCTCAACTATCATGATTGGAATATTTGCCGGTCTGCTGTCCGTTATGGCCGACAGAAAGGAATGCCTGTGTATCGGTTTTTAAAAGACGCTTTGGTCCGCAGATATGGTAAAGAGTGGTATCGCGAACTGGAGGAGACTGCACAGGCATATTATGAGAAACAGAAAACGCGGTAAAGTTATATTTTCTTCAACAGAGTAGTGGCTTCCGTATTGTTTATGGTTGTCCTGAACTCATCTACAATGCTTTTTATTTTTTCCTGGGCTTTCCCCTCTATAGACAAAATCTTGTCTTTTCCATTGTGTTCCAGTTTCTCTAAAATGTAGGCTATGGAAAGATTATCCGGGTCCTGACC
>JBKGZA010000261.1:0-3637 GCA_046545815.1 Bacteroidales bacterium | reverse complement strand
GGTTGTAATTGTTTATAATCATATTCCTAATTCCATTGTCGTAAAAATAAAATTTTGTAGATATGGATATATAGCTTTAAATAATTTTATGTGAGCGGAAGGTGCTACTGCTTTTTGCCCCCTGGCCGGGGGCAAGATTTTTCAGGGGTTGAAGATTTGGGAAGGTATAAGTACAGGGTGGATCGCGGCAGATTTGTTTTGTAGAGACACGCCGCGGCGTGTCTCTATCTAAGGGTGAAGTCCGAAAGGTATAAACACAGGGTGGATCGCGGCAGATCTAAAATTTAATATCCATTAACGGAAAACGATATATTAATCAGCGGTTACTTGTCCGGCTTCTGACGGATCTGCGTGAGACAATTAATTTCGTTTACAGCTTTGGCTGCGGTGGAAATAATCCGGGAGAAAACTGTTCAGGGAATTCTGGTTAAATTTGTAATATTTTGGAATTTTATGTACATTAAAACCCTTTCTTAAACTTGAAGAAAAACCAGTGTTATGAAATCTCCCTTGAACATAGACGATAAAGCATACCCGGAGCTTGATGAGCTTATTCCATCCTTTGAATATACTTTTCATAATTCACATTTAAAGGATTTCCGCGTATCTTCCAGTAGAATGAAAACCATCCTGGATGATTTGAAGAAGCTGGCCTCCACTACCGGTGTGCCGCTTTTAATTACCGGCTCCACGGGTTCGGGCAAGGAGCTGGCTGCAAAGTTCCTGCATTATGAGGTAGATCAAAGTCCGGGAGCCTATATTGCCATCAATTGCACCAACATGAACAAGGAAATGTTTGAGGCGGAATTGTTTGGTTATAAGGGTGGGGCCTTTACAGGAGCCAGCAGGGAAGGCCACCGGGGATACATTAAACAAGCAGAAGGAGGCACGCTTTTTCTTGATGAGGTCAGTGAGATAGACCTGGATTTACAGGCCAAATTATTAAGAATGCTGGAAGAAAGGGAATATTATCCGGTGGGCGGTAGTCGAAAACAACAGGTCAATTGCCGGTTGGTGTTTGCCACCCACAGGAAGCTGGAAAAAATGGTCGAAGAAGGGCTGATCAGGCAGGATTTGTATTATCGGCTCAATGTGGTGAAAATTCGCATACCTTCTCTGGAAGAACGAAAGGAAGAGATCCTTCCCCTGATGGCATATTTTGTTAAAAACCTGAACCGGGATTTCAAAAAGGATGTGCGCTATATTCAGGGAAAGGTGCTGAAATTTATGTATTCCTATAATTGGCCCGGTAATATTCGGGAATTGAAGAACTTTATCACCCAGATCATGGTGTTTATTGAGGGGGATACCATTAACTTTGAGCATCTGCAAACCAGGGATGAGCTGGACCGGATGCAGACCCGCACGTTTTCCGGTAAACTGAGTTCAGGAGCACTGTCAAAGCAGGAAATTATTGAGGAGTTGTTAAAGGAACCGTTCGATCTGGAAGGGTTTACATTGGATGTGGTGCAGGCTGCGCTCAGGAAATTCAACGGCAACAAGAGTAAAACAGCCCAGTTTCTGGGATTAAAACGTGAACAATTGTATAACCGATATAAAACGGATTGATATGAACGAGTTGACACCTCCGGAATTTTACCAATCCATTTTGTGTAATTTCTCACAGTATCGGCTGTTGTTGGCTGGCGATACTGTGAGTTTTCTTACAAAAAATGATTTGTATGGCATTTATGGATTTCCTTAAACTGTTAGCATCCAGTGTTATGTGGAGTTTGGTACATCAGTTGCTATGTCTAATATGAAATAGAAAAAGTCATGAAAATTCTGAATATAGATGATTCGACAGTCAATAACATGTTAATGGAGAATTTGCTGGCCGCACATGGATTTGAGACTTTGTCGGTGATAGAGGGCAACAAGGCTGAAGAGTACATTGATGAGTATCAGCCCGACGTCATCATTCTTGATCTGATGATCCCGGATAAAAGCGGCGTGGAAATACTGAAAGACTTCAGAGCGAAGAAAATCGACATTCCTGTTATAGTGATCACCGCACTGGAATCCGATGATATTCGGAAGGAGGTTGAATGTTACGGAATAAAAGAGTTTCATACAAAACCAATTGATTCGGCTCGACTGATCGAGAGCATTCAGAAAGCAGCAAATACTTGCTGAATCAATAAAAAATAATTTCGGAGGTGTCAAATGATAAGGTTAAATAATCAACGGACAAGGTATGTTCTGGTTCTGCTGCTGAGTAGCTTTTACTTGTCAGCATATGGACAGGATAATAAACGAAATCCACAATCCAGAGAGTTCTACGGTACAAATATCATTCACAGCCTGAACGGGCTGGTGCTTAACCGTACGGTGATCGGAGGCCAATACCAGCTTAACCGAAGGACTTTTGACCTGGGATTACTGATGAACGAATTCAGCAATTTTTCCGGTTTTGTCTTTAAACACCGGTATTTTTTGAACAGGAGTGAAAGCGGGGAAGTTTATAATCCCGCTTCCTATGCTCTTCGGCCCCATCTGTTTTACAGGTTTGTTTACAACAACCAGATGCCTGAGGCTTTTCTGGCTCACCCGACACAGGCAGGGGAGAGTTTTGAAATCACAGAACATGAACAACATACCATCAATACCATCGAGCATTACCTGGGTATCGGTCTGGAGGTGGATATTTCTGAGCGCATCTACCTTAATACCTCGGTGAGCGGCGGATTTTATTTTTTTAAGGACAATATGGAAGCGGTAGAGATTGATGGGCAGCTGCTTCCTAAAGCCACTACCGGTTTTGTTTTCAATGTAAGTACCGGTTTGGGGTGTTACTTCTAAATGCTATCGCTATTGGCCCTCTACGAGGGCGGTATTGAAGATTCAGTTGCTATCTGAAAGCTCAACATAGGTAGAATTTATAATTCAGACTTATAATATTTTAAAACCTTGCCTCTTGCCCCCGTTCAGGGGGCAGATAGCGATAGCTAAATAAATTTTTCTATCACCTCAATCAGTTCCTTTTGGCTGACAGGTTTTGAAAGATATTCATCAAATCCTGCTTCCAGGAGCCTTTTCTTGTCTTCTTCATAGGCATAGGCGGTAAGGGCAATTAAGGGGATGTCCGGGTTAATATCTTTTATTTTTGATAAGGCCTCTATGCCATCCATAACAGGCATCCTTATATCCATCAAAATGAGGTTGATTCCATCAGGATTTCTGCATAGTTCTATGGTTTTCTGCCCGTTATCTGCATGCATTACTTCGGCATGGGCATCAGTGAGCAATTCTTTTATCAACAGAAAATTGTTCATATCATCCTCTGCAACCACGATTTTTTTGCCGGAAAGGTCCTTCGGGGAAATTGCTTCTTCTTCCTCTTTTTCGGGTGATAGATACCCTGGTTGATAAGAAAGTTTGAAAATCATCGTGGTGCCTTCATTCACGGTAGATTTTATTTCCATTTTGCCGTCGAGTTGTTCTACAAGGCCTTTGACGATGGAGAGCCCCAGGCCCAAACCTTCATATTGTCTTTTCAGACCGGTGTCCAGTTGTCTGAATCTTTCAAATATCAAGGATTTCGAATCCTCTGGAATGCCTGTCCCTGTATCTTTGACAAATAATTCAATACATCCTTCTTCCTGGAATGTATATCCAAATTCAATACATCCGGATT
>JBKGZA010000260.1:0-3654 GCA_046545815.1 Bacteroidales bacterium | reverse complement strand
GCCTGGGGTCAGGATGTGCATCTGGTGAAGAATGAAGTGCTCAAAACCAAAACCTGGAAAGCCGATAAACCTTATCTGGTGTACAATTCGGCAACGGTCGACACACAGCAGACCTTAACCATTGAACCCGGAACTAAAGTGCATTTCCACAGAAATTCCCGATTTTATGTAGCAGGCACACTCATCAGCGATGGCACCAAAGAAAAGCCCATTCTTTTTACCGGCGACCGCCTTGAAGAAGACTATGTTGATATTCCCGGACAGTGGGATGGCATCTGGCTTATGCCCGGAAGCAGCAACAATGTGATCAACTATACGAACATCAAAAATGCCGTTATCGGAATCCAGGTAGATAGCCTGGGCAACAATGATTCCCCCACCCTCGCACTCTCCAATTCCAAAGTAGAACACATGACGTATGCCGGTGTTTTTGCCCGGGGAACCTCCATAAAAGCCTATAACAACGTAATTAGTGACTGTGGACAATACGCAGTTGCACTCACGCAAGGAGGGTCTTACGAATTCTATCACACGACCATGGCAAATTATTGGTCCGGATCAACACGGAGCACACCTGCCCTGCTATTGAACAATTATTATACAGACACCAATGATAAAGAGCAGCTAAGAAGACTGAAAAAAGCCAGGTTCAACAACTGCATCCTTTATGGCAACAATGCTTATGAAATAGGCTTCGATTCGTTAGAACAAGCAGATGCAATGAGCTACAGTTTTGAGCATTGCCTGATCAAGACCGGTCAGGCCATTCAGACCAGCGGGAAGCATTATGAAAACGTTATTGAGAACAAAGAGCCAAAATTCCTTTCCTTAAATGATTATGATTTCAGGCTTGATACGTTATCTCCCGCTATCGACACGGGGGATGTGCAAACCGGCAAGACCTATCCCAAAGATATACTGAACAACAGCAGAGATGCAGATGAAGCACCCGACCTGGGGGCATACGAATATGTTCCGGGAGCGGGAAAAGAAGATAAATAAGCATGAAAAATTATCTTCATATAGGGATTGTTTTATGCTGGATAATCACAATTTATTCTTCTTCCATCTGTGCACAGGAGCATTCATCTTCATTTGATCCGGAGAAGCAACGGACACTGCGGATAATGTTCTACAATG
The DNA here is from genome assembly GCA_046545815.1 of Bacteroidales bacterium. Classification (GTDB taxonomy): domain Bacteria; phylum Bacteroidota; class Bacteroidia; order Bacteroidales; family UBA12077; genus JAGXLC01. The sequence goes on along the minus strand of JBKGZA010000260.1, from coordinate 2,514 downwards.
TAGAAAATGCCTTTGATACAATAAATGACCCATTGGAAGGTGACGATGAATTTCTGCCCTCAGGAATAAGGCGCTGGAATTGGTATAAATACAGGGAAAAAATTAAAAATATATATAAAGTCATAGTTTCAGCCGGCGGATGGGAACCTCCGGGGGTTGTTGGTTTCTGTGAGATTGAAAACCGGAACGTTCTGGAAGACCTGGTACACCATACACCATTTTCCAAATACCAATATAAAATTATACACAAAGACTCTCCGGACTTCAGAGGTATAGATGTAGCGGCCATCTACCGGGAAGATAAGTTCCGGCCTGCGACGTTCCGATACATTCCAGTACCCCTTGCAAAAAAATATGAAAGTACCCGGGATATCCTTTACATCAAAGGTACGGTTCCCTCTTCCGATACGCTTCATATCTTTTTCAATCACTGGCCCTCCAAATGGCAGGGAGAATTACAAAGCCGTCCAAAAAGAATAAAAGCTGCACAGATCCTTCGTCATCATATTGATTCCCTTTTCAGAAAAAATCCCAGTTCTGCCATCGCAGTAGCAGGTGATTTCAATGACCCCCCTGAAGCCGAAAGTATAATAAAGCAATTGAAAGCCCGGGCTTTATCAGACTCCCTAAAGTCTGATAAAATGTATAACCTTACTACTCACTGGAAACAACTTTCATATGGAACATATAAATATCAAGGCATCTGGCAGATATTTGATCAGTTTTTTGTTTCGGGTAATTTATTGAATAAAGGCAATGAATTGCACACATCACCAAATGATGCACATATCATGCTTACCCCGTTTTTGGTAACCGATGACGAACAATACACCGGTAGCAAACCTTTTCGTACCTATTCGGGTTACCGATATTTGGGTGGTTTCAGTGATCACTTCCCAATTATCCTTGATCTCCACTAGCATCAGCTTGCCGGTCGCCGCTATTGGATGGTGTAAGACCAAGTTCCCTACCCTTCTCAAGCATAAACCGGTAAGCTTCTTCATAATTGTTGGAGATCTTACCGTCAAGAATGGCATCCTTAATGGCATTCTTAATGAGCCCGACATTCCTGCCGGGTTTTATATTGAAAGTCTCCATAATGGTTTCCCCTTTAATGGGAGGCTGGAAATTGCGGATGTGGTCCTTTGCCTCTATTTCGTTCATTTTTTTCCGCACCCTTCGGAAATTGGCTATATATCTGCGGACCTTCTTTTCATTTTTTGAAGTGATGTCGGCTTCACACAGCAACATTAAATCCTCAACATCGTCACCTGCATCAAATAACAATCTTCTTATGGCAGAATCCGTCACTTCTTCATCCACAAGAGCAATGGGTCTTAAATGGAGCGCTACAAGTTTCTGGACGTATTTCATCTTCTCATTCATGGGTAAGCGGAGTCTTCGGAATATTTCCGGAATCATCTTCTGGCCGATGTGGTCATGGCCGTGAAAAGTCCAGCCGTGTTCCCTGTAAAATCTTTTAGCGGGTGGTTTCCCAATATCATGCAACAAAGCTGCCCATCGCAGCCAAATGTTATCGCTCATTTTGCTTAGATTATCCACAACTTTCACTGTGTGGAGAAAATTGTCCTTGTGCCGGAGATTCTCCCTAACCTCTACTCCTTTTAAACGGGCCAGTTCGGGGAAAAACTCCTTCAAAAGCCCTGTTTTCTCCAAATGTATCAAACCAATTGACGGTTTGGAAGATAGCAGTATTTTATTGATTTCCTCGACGATGCGTTCATTGGACACGATTTGAATGCGTTCGGCATTGGCTGCAATGGCTTGATAGGTTTTATCACCTATCCCGAAATGAAGTTGTGCTGCAAACCTTATTGCCCGCATCATCCGTAACGGATCGTCAGTAAAAGTTTCACCGGCATCCAATGGAGTGCGAAGGGTTTTATTTTTCATATCCTTCAAGCCATCAAAAGGGTCCATCAGCTTTCCATAATGATTTTTATTTAAACAAAGGGCCAGTGCATTGATAGTAAAATCTCTTCTCCTCAGATCATCTTTAAGGGTACCGTCCTCAACCACAGGCTTTCGGCTGTCCTTTCTATAGGACTCCCTGCGGGCACCAACAAATTCTACCTCAACATCTTTATAGCGTAACATGGCTGTGCCAAAATTCTTGTAAACGGTTATATCTTTAATATTCAGTTTCTTTGCTACCTGCCTGGCCAATTCAATACCACTCCCCAATACCACGATATCAATGTCCTTTGAAGGTCGGTTCAGAAAAATATCCCGAACATAACCGCCTATCGCAAAGGCTGTTAATTTATCAGGGTCAACAATATCCGACACAATCTGAAATATGGGATGATTAAGATTTTTCTTCATATGTTCATATGACAATTTGTTCAAACTTTATGTCAAAAAGGCTTTTATCTGTTCCACTACAATCTAAATAAAGCAAAATAAATATTTTTTTCAGAAAAATTTAACCGCACCCGTCATTGCCTTTGGTCTCCACTATGGATTTGAAGTTTTAGCAAAAATATCCTTAGC
>JBKGZA010000259.1:0-3672 GCA_046545815.1 Bacteroidales bacterium | reverse complement strand
CACCTCCATTACCCAAAGACCAGATTATCACACTGGGATGGTTCTTGTCACGCTCTAACATAGAAATCGGCCGGTACGGGCGTGATGCTCAGGACGATTAACGCCTTTCAGCTTCACTTCCCGGCCATTTACATAGAACTGTTGATCCTTAATCTCGACTTACCGGAAACCAAATTTCCAGGGAACAGCTTTAACCAGATTTGCTTCATAATCCCAAAGCTGGAAAACTACTTTGTACAGATAAGGGGTTTCAGCTATCCATAGTTTGGGGGATTCCACCAAAACTTCCTGAGAAAACTTAAAAAAGCAAACATAAACAACAAATTTCAAGCATTCAAATAATAAACACATCACGAATCTGGTCTAAAAATGGATTTCATTCTGCCACCTACCCCGTATTCTGACGGGGCAGAAACTCGAAAATTCACTAATAATAAAATACTGAATCTCTATTTTTTGTGGCTTTTGGTGGCTATTTGTTCCTTTTACCCTTTTTAGGCTGAACCCAATCTCAATTGCCCATACCAAGTGGTCCAACTGTTAAAGAACTGCAACTACTTCCTGCTCAAAACTACTTCAGATATACTTCTCCACGATGGCAAAAAGGTTTCCGGGTCGTACCGGTTTACTCAGAAAAGTGTCACAACCGGCTTCGAAAGCTTTCCGGCTGTCTTCTTTAAGTGTATAAGAGGTTTGGACAATCACTGCGATATCGGAATTCATGGCTTTTATGCTTCGGGTAGCTTCATTTCCGTCGGTTCCGGGCATTTTAATATCCATCAGCACAATGTCAACGGGATGCTGCTCACAAAGCTGAACGGCTTCCGACCCGTTTTTGGCCCATAATGTCAAAGCACCGGTTTTTTCGAAGAGAGATCTCAAATAAAGATAATTGATCTTCTCATCTTCGGCAATAAGGATCACTTTATCGCTCCAATTCCTGTTTTGCATGAGGCATAATAGTTTAAAGTACAGTATGGATCATTTATTCAGGGCATCGAACATGGTTTGACCGATTTGGGCCGGGGATTCAGCAATATGAATTCCCCACCGGCGCAGGGCCTTAATCTTGGCTGTAGCCGTATCCGACCTCCCTCCTATTATGGCCCCCGCATGCCCCATTCTTCTTCCTTTAGGAGCAGTCCTTCCGGCAATAAAAGCAGCTACAGGCTTGGTACCGTTTTCACGAATCCATTCAGCCGCCTCAGTTTCCATATTTCCACCGATCTCCCCAATGATGATTATGCCCTCTGTTTCAGGATCATCCATAAATAGTTTAACTGCATCCAGTGTGGAGGTTCCAACAATGGGGTCCCCTCCTATCCCAATACATGTTGACTGGCCCATTCCCAGTTTGGTTACCTGATCCACCGCTTCATAGGTCAATGTTCCGGATCGGGACACAATACCCACCGATCCCTTTTTATGAATGAATCCAGGCATGATGCCTGCCTTGCATTCTTCAGGAGTTATAATCCCCGGACAGTTGGGCCCTATTAAAACGGTTCCGCTGTCTTTGATGAACTCCTTTAGCTTAACCATATCCTGCGTGGGGATCCCTTCAGATATAGCCACTACAACCTCAATACCTGCATCACTGGCTTCCATCACTGCGTCTGCTGCAAATGCGGGAGGAACAAATATGACCGAAGTATTGGCTCCCGTTTCTTCCACAGCTTTCTCCACTGTATTGAAAACAGGAACGCCCAGGTGTTTCATTCCTTCCTTTCCGGGTGTAACCCCACCGACCACCTGGGTGCCATAATCCATCATCTGTTCGGTATGAAAAGTTCCCTCACCTCCTGTAATTCCCTGCACAATAACCCTGGAATCCTTATTGACCAGAATACTCATAGTTGCCTTTATCTAATTTACTTTCAAAATTAACTCATTTATTGGTGAAAGACAAACCCATTTTATATACGGATTCTGAATAATTTAGTTACCTCACCCCTTTTTCAATTAAAGCTAATTAAATTTGCAGCAAACAAAATCAATCCCCCAATGATGGATGCCGGTAACATATGTGCCATCTCCACTCCACAGGGAAATGGTGCCATTGCTGTTGTGCGGGTGGACGGCAACGAAGTCTTCTCCCTGATTGACAAAATCTTTCAACCCAGAGGCAGTCATAAAAATACGGAAGAGCTGATGCCACGCAAAATGCATCTTGGCAGTATACTTGAGGGAAAACAGGTGCTCGACGAAGTGTTGTTGGTTCCCTATCATGCACCCCATTCCTATACCGGAAATCATATGGTTGAAATATCGTGCCATGGATCGATGTATATTCAGCAAAAGTTGCTGCAATTATTGATCAATAATGGAGCCCGCACGGCCAATCCCGGCGAATTTACCATGCGTGCCTTTTACAACGGCAAGATGGACCTGGCCCAGGCAGAAGGCGTGGCCGATCTGATCGCCTCCACTTCTTCGGCTTCTCATAAGCTGGCCATGCAGCAGATGCGCGGTGGGTTTTCCTCGGAGATTCGAAACCTACGCGAGAAATTGCTGAACTTCATTTCGCTGATTGAGCTGGAACTGGATTTCAGCGAAGAGGATGTGGAATTTGCCGATCGAACCCAACTTAAGGAATTGCTGGAGGAAATTGACCAATTGATATCAAAGCTGCTGAATTCATTCGAACTGGGCAATGCCATAAAAAATGGCTTTCCGGTGGCCATCACCGGTAATACCAATGTGGGCAAATCCACTTTGCTCAACCGCCTCCTTAATGAAGAAAAAGCCATAGTAACCGATATAGCCGGCACCACACGCGATGTGATCGAGGATGTCATCAACATTCAGGGCATTGAGTTCCGGTTTATCGATACGGCAGGGATCAGGGATACCCGGGAAAAAATTGAATCAATCGGCATTGAACGCACCTTCGCCCAGATCGACAAGGCCCGGATCGTTTTACTGCTGGTAGATGCTACCCAGCCTACCGAAACACTAGTAGAGACCATCAAAAAGGTAGAAGAACGGATCAAAGGAACGCCAAAAAAATTGCTGATTCTACTTAATAAAGTAGATCAAGTTACCACAGAAGATGAAGTGGTAGAAATCGAAAAAGCCATCCGTAAAGTGATCCATACGGAGGATGAATTGCTGCGCATCTCAGCCAAACAAGGCACCAACATTGATAAGCTCACCAGCACTTTGCTCAATTCTGTCAATTATTCATCTCTGGATCAGAATGAGATCATGGTCACCAACGTCCGCCACTATGAAGCCCTGAAAAATGCATACGATGCCCTCCACCGCGCCCGCGAAGGCATGGAATCCGGTCTTTCCTCAGACCTCTTCGTCATGGACGTCCGCCAGGTAATCCACTATCTTGGAGAGATCACAGGGGAAATAACAACAGACGAGGTGCTGGGGAATATTTTTAAGAATTTCTGTGTGGGGAAGTGAGTGAGACTGCAAATTCAGAAATCAAAGATTTTCTGAATTTGCATAGTCGAACTCATCCCGATGAGCGGCAGCGAAATCGGGATATCTCTGAGACTGGCATCAAGCCTCAAAAATCTGGTTAAAATCAGCCGCAGGTGAATTGAAAAGATATAGTCGAACTCATCCCACCAAACTATACCTTTTCTTCTTTTTCATGATTCTGATTATTTCCAGTGCCTGTTTGCATCCCCCTTTGTAGATACACGCCGCGGCGTG
>JBKGZA010000258.1:0-3676 GCA_046545815.1 Bacteroidales bacterium | reverse complement strand
TAAATAAATACAACATTAGAAGTGAACAATAATAGGGAATAACTGTTGGGCATTCTAAATAAGATGAAGAGTAAAATACAAAAACGGTATAACAGGAATGCACGGGTCTAAGATATTCTTGAATCACCTATGTAAAAGGGGTTTTCAAAATGGAAAGCGGAATGACTGAAAGAAGCCTGAGGCAAAACACTGGAAGTTAGAATGGGAACAGGGAAAAACATCCCTTATTATCCGGAGGATGTGGAGCTTACAGGGTTAGATTTCAGTAAAAAAATGATTGGAATAGCCGTAGGAGCGGGCATTGATGTTGCCGCCGAAACGACAGATAGCATTTTGGTCAACAGCAACCCGAACGCCCAATTTTTAAAACGAAAAATGACCTAATTAAATAAACATCAATAAAAATGGACATTAGTGAAAAGCGACCACCCAAAAGAGAAAAATTCCAAAGGGTCCCTCAACCTGTTAAAGGTGAAACCGGTTTGGTGATAGTAGACACAACCTGGGGAAAAATTCAACCGATTAAAATTGCAGAAAATGTTCGTACGGTAGATGAATTGGAGGTACATAAATTTCAGGAAAACGGGCTTCCGATAATAGATTCGCGGACCTCAGATTTTTATGAAATTTCCACAATCTCCGGTGCCAAAAATATTCCTCACAATGAAATAACAGACAGGATGGATGAGCTGGACCTTGACAAACCGGCTGTCTTTTTTTGTAACGGACCGCAATGTCCGCAATCGCCTACTGCTATCCGCAACTTATTGTCGGCCGGTTATCCACCTGAAAAGATATTGTATTATCGAGGCGGAATGCATGATTGGATAACGCTCGGCTTGCCGGTTGTTGAAGGCAAATAACCATTGAATTTTATGGCGACGAATATGGCGATTGGTTTTTCCATTGCCATATACTCTATCATATGATGGGAGGCATGGTAAGAATATTCAGCTATGATACACCGCGCGATTCCAGGCTTGAAGGGCATCCGGTGTCGGAGTTAAATCATGAAACGACAAGTTGAAATTTTTACCGCCGGATGCCCCGTATGTGATCCTGTGATCCAATTGGTAAAGGACACTTCCTGCGGGAATTGTGAGATCACCGTTTACAATCTGCGAGAACAGAGGAATAAAAAGAACGTTACGGACAAGATAAAGCATTACGGCATCAACCAGGATCCATCCGTTGTGGTGGATGGCAAATTACTGGAATGTTGTGACCGATCCATCACCAAGGAGGACCTTATTACAGCGGGCATTGGTCAGGCTTAATCTGTGAACTCATGTATTAATCAACGAACAGGATTCAAAATAAGAAACATGGATTTTTCGGATCAACCCTTTGAAAACACGACGAAAAAGAATGATAGCAGGTAAAGCTACTATTTAAACTGATTCTATATTCCAGAGGTAATCATATTTTGTGAGTTTAAAACTTGTGAAATCGTTTCAGAAAAGCTACTTTTGTACACATGAGACGAATAGAAGCATACCGTCAGTTTTGTGCAATCACCACCTGTTGTTGATACAGAAGACCAGTCTGTATAACCTCAGCGAAATTCTTCTATCAATTTTCTATTCGTATTTTATTATTTAATCCAATGACAGTTTCCATACATATCCATTTTCTTTACTTCACCTCATGCACATGTTGCTTTAATTCACAGTGGATTTTGGTGTGGTCGACCGGATTGTAAGTGTAAGTGACGAACAAGCCTTTAACACAGCCCGTGATTTGGTGAAGGAAGATGTCATTTTTTCAGGATCTTCTTCAGGCGCTGCAATTTACGGGGCTCTGAAAATCGCAAAAGAACTCAATCCAAAAGATGTTATGGTGGTGCTTCTTCCCGATTCGGGAAAAAATTATTTAAGCACCCTGTACAACGATACCTGGATGAAAGAAAATATCTGGAAACAAGAAACATATAACAATGAAGTAACTTTTAAAACGGAGATATCATGAAATTTACAACAAAAGGGATACATGTTGGAGAAAAACCAAATTTAAAGGAAGGTTCAAGCGGGGATGTCATCACCCCGCTTCACCTTTCCACAACTTTTGCCCGCAAGGAAGTGGAAGTACCAACCGGGGGTTATGAATACTCACGCTCGTCCAATCCAACGCGCAAGGCCCTGGAAAGCAAACTGGCCGCTATGGAGAATGCCCGATATGGGTTGGCTTTCGCCTCCGGCCTGGCGGCTGAAACGACCCTGTTGATGAGCTTTTTGAAATCGAACGACCATGTGGTTTCCACAGATGATCTGTATGGAGGAACCCAACGGTTATTTAGACACGTGTTCATTGAAAATTATGGCATCCGTTTTAGTTTTGTCGATACCTCGGACGCTCAAAACGTGAAGGATGGCATTACAGAACAAACCAGATTAATATGGATCGAGACACCGACCAATCCTTTGCTCAAGCTTTCCGATATCAGGCAAATCGCGTCAATTGCCCGGGAAAATAAGGTCATCCTGGCTGTGGACAATACCTTTATGAGCCCCTATTTTCAAAATCCACTGGATCTGGGGGCCGACATTGTATTGCACAGCACCTCCAAATACATAAACGGATACAGCGATTCCATAGGAGGTGCCATCATGCTCAACCGGGAGGATCTGTATAAAAAGATTCAGTTTCTGCAGAATTCAGTAGGAGCTATTCTGTCACCTTTTGACAGCTACATGGTGTTGCGCGGAATAAAATCCCTGAGTTTAAGGATGCAGCAACACGAAAAAAATGCCGGGCAGGTTGCCGAATTCCTGAATACACATCCCAGGGTTAAGCGGGTAATCTATCCCGGGCTATCTTCTCATAAACAACATGAGCTGGCCGGAAAACAAATGAAGGGTTACGGAGGAATGCTGGCCGTGGAGCTTAAGGGAGAAGTTGAAGATGCTAAAAGGTTCTTATCCGGTTTAAATTATTTCGCCCTTGCTGAAAGCCTGGGAGGTGTGGAATCCCTCATAGAATTGCCCGCTCTCATGACCCATGGTTCGGTTCCTGAGGAAGATCGTCAAAAACTCGGAATTACCGATACGCTCATACGCATGTCTGTTGGTATCGAAGAAACTGAAGATCTTATAGAAGATTTGAAACAGGCCCTGGACAAAATTTAAACAGGGATGTAGTCTTTCAAAATCTTTTCTGTTTTTACAAAATTACTATGATATGATCTTCTTTAAAGTAAGGAGATCAGATCAGGTCATGCCAAGACCAATTCTTCGCTGCTCAGGTGGGCATTTAATAGTACCATAAGAACAAAACACACAAAAATACAACTTGAATATTGATAATGCTTTACAGAATTATGACTAAGATTTGCAAACTTATGAGGTGTATAGAGCATGCCTTACAATTGGGATAAATCGGACACGAGCGTCTGAACCTGTTTTCCTGTTTGTTTTAGCCCGAATTATTCTTATTCACAAATAATTAATTCCTGTTCAGGTTTATTAAAATTCTGTAATACAATATAATACTACTGCAAAGCTCAAGCAATTCAGATCAATTCCCATTGAACCCGCATGTTCGTCATCTTCATATAACAAAACTTAGTAGATGCGGGTTTCTGATGCTATTAAAAAATCTGGCTTTTTGCTTCAATATTTATAAGACTTTGTTTTCAATATTGGAATTGTGGATGCCCCTGAGTTTTTCCCACTGTTTG
>JBKGZA010000257.1:0-3723 GCA_046545815.1 Bacteroidales bacterium | reverse complement strand
ATTCGGTACCCAGAATATTAGAGTTAGGGTTCCAAGGGAAATTTTTTTAGAATATTAAAAGTTTGTAGAGTGCCCTCCCGCACAGAAGAGTAAAGTTATATTAGATATATTTTAATGAACAAACCTCAGAGGGGATGGCGGGTGGCTCCCTTCAGGGTCTGTTCCGGTTAGTTGCCCGAAGAATTAAAGGGCGTGGGCGGGAAAAAGATGCAATGACTGATTGAAATTTCGTGTTCTTAATAATGAAATATGTGATAAAACATTAAATTTGGAAAGTATTATTTCGAATGTCGAATATTTGTCTATCCAAAAATATGGGAGAAATCATGAAAAATGTAAAAATCATGCCTTGTCTGGATATGAAAGACGGACGGGTCGTAAAAGGAGTACATTTTGTGGATATCATTGATGCTGGTGACCCGGTCGAAAACGCAGCTTTCTATCAAAAAGAAGGAGCCGATGAACTAACCATGCTTGATATTGCGGCTACCATTGAAAATCGGGGTACAAGACTCGAATGGGTCAGAAATGTTTCATCTGTTATTGACATTCCGCTGACAGTCGGTGGAGGAATATCCTCACTTGAGGATATTGAGATGGTATTGGAAGCAGGCGCTGATAAGGTTTCAATGAACAGTGCTGCTGTCAAAAATGCCGGGCTAATAAAAAAGGCAGCCCGTCAATTTGGTTCAGATAAAATTACAATAGCCATAGATGCCAGAAGAAATTCCGAAATGCCATCAGGATTTGAATTGGTAATTAGCGGAGGTAAAAAACCGGTCGGACAAGATGCTGTAGCATGGGCAAAAAAATGTCAGGAACTGGGTGCAGGTATCATTTTGCCTACCAGTATGGATGCGGATGGCACAAAAGACGGATATGATATTGAATATACAAAGGCCATTTCCGATGCAGTGGAATTGCCTGTGGTCGCATCAGGTGGAGCAGGAAAGCTGGAACATTTTTATGAGGGAGCAGCAAAAGGCGGAGCACAAATCCTGCTGGCTGCCTCTGTTTTTCATTATCGTACTTTAAGTATCAGGGAGGTAAAAAAATATCTTAAGGAGAGCGGGTTGGAAGTTAATCTGTTTTAGATTGAATATACTTTAAATCTGTAACAAAGGAGTTTATTCCTCTGTGGTCTTGTAGAGAAGCACGGCCGTGCTTCTCTACTTTTTCCTGGGCTGCCCGGTTGGGGGTCGAACCCAAACTCTTCTGATCCAGAGTCAGACGTGTTGCCATTACACCACCGGGCAGAATTATTTATAAAGCGGGTGCAAAACTAACGATTTTGTATCAATTTTCATTATCGTTTCTTGAATAATTTCAGCGCCTCCCCAGCCGTTCAATCATTTCAAAACACATGCGGCTGTTGTGGTAAGGCCCTTTCCACGCGCTTACTTTCATATCGTCGGGATAATGCTCTCTTTCACGGGATACACGACGAAACCATCCACCATCCTGCTCGTCTGCCAGGTTTTCCTGAATGAATTCCCAGCTATTGAAGGATGCCTCCCTGAATTTATCCTCGCCGCTTAGCTGAAAAGCATTGTAAAATCCTACTACAGCCTCTGCCTGAGGCCACCAGTGTTTATCGGTATCGGTCAATCCTTCCGGCGAAGCCTCATAAATGAGCCCTCCGTCGGGATCAAGGCCTTCCTTCAGGGTTTCCCCGGCCATACGAAGGCCAACCTTCCTGATCTGTTCTTTTAACTTATCGTCCCGCAATACTTCGGCAGCTTCGTACAACAGCCATGTTCCTTCGATGTCGTGGCCATATGAAATTTCTTCAGAAAGTACTTCGTATTCTTCATTAAAGTATAGATGGAAATGATGGTTCTCCCGATTGATGATGTGTTCCAGGAAAATACCGGTCATATCCCGGATTCTTTTTTCCACTTCATCAGTCCTCCACACACTGTAGAGGTTGGTATAGGCTTCCAGCACATGGAGGTGGGTGTTCATGGATTTCAGGGTTTTCATCTTTTTCCCACCAATATGATTGTCGTCAGATGGGGTCCAGTCCCTTTCAAAAGCTTCAAAATATCCGCCATGCTTATCATCATGGCTGTGTTTTTCCATCAGCCGGAAGGTCTTTTTGGCTTTTTCGAGACTTTCCTTGTTGCCGGTTGCTTTGAAATACTCTGCCATGGAATATATTCCGAATGCTTCAGCGTAGATATGCTTGCCCGGATCGGCGACTTTCCCCTGGTAGTCGACACTCCAGTAAAATCCACCGTGCTCGTCATCCCAGAAATGTTCATTGATATACCGATAAGCCCTTTGGGCGGTGAGCAGGTACTTTTCTTCCTGAAACACCTGGTAGGCCCTGGAAAAGGTCCAGAGTATCCGGGAATTGAGCACCATGGAACGGTCGGCTTGTTCGTTTACCTTTCCCTTGTTGCTGATGGCACCATAAAATCCTCCGTTTACCGTATCTTTGGTTTTCATGATCCAGTAGGGGAGGATGTTTTCCTTAACCTCCCGCCGAAAGGCTTTTGCGCTTTCATCAGGTGATGTTTGGCCCGGCTTATGAAGCGCTGCTGATTGAATGTCCCTGTTTTTATTGTGCCCGGTTTTCCCTGAATTAACACCTGATATAAGAATCGTGCATAAAGGCAGTATCACATAGAAGAGTTGATGTCTTTTCATAGCCAAAATTTTTGATTAATTGAACAAGAAAAATAACATTCTATTTTATAATTTCAAACTGTTGTTTCATATTGCATGCTTTAATCAGGACTAAATAGATTCTATCCATAAATTCAGGAAATTGGCGATCGTTTTTATGGACAGCGTTTAAATTTACAAAATTCGATCATGAATCAAAAGAACATTACACAAGATGAGGCTTGTAAGGTTTTTGATTATCTGTATCTGAGGGATGATAAGCAACGTGTCGATGCCATCCTCGGATTCGGTCATTTTGATATGAAGATACCCCATACCTGCGGAAAGCTTTACCAGGAAGGTTATGTACCAAAGATCATCTTTACCGGGGGAGTGGGGGCAGGTACGGCAGATCTTAAAAAGAAAGAGGCCCAGGTCTTTCGTGATGAACTGTATGCGCATTTCCCGGATATCCCTGGCGAGGATCTCTTAATAGAAGACCAGTCAACCAACACCGGCGAAAACATCTATTTTTTGAAAGAAATGGCTTTTCGTCAATGGCCGGAACACAATTTTTCAAAGGGCATTTCCTCCGTGATGCTGGTTTGCAATGCAGCGCGCCAGAGAAGAACCTGGCTTACCTGGCGGAAGATCCTGCCCGAAGTGCATGCAATCAACTGCCCCCCGGAAACTACCTTTAAGCAGGAAAAGGAACTGTTCCGCTCGAAAGGAAGGGCACTGGAAAACCTTCTGCTCGGTGAAATGGAAAGGATACTCAATTATCCTGATAAGGGCTTTACCGTGGAAGAAGAAGTGCCTCAGGATGTTTATTCCGCTTACCAGGTTTTGAAAGCGGAATATAAAGCTTAGATCAGTATTTTACTCCTGCAAAAAAGTGTGTTTATAAAATACCAATTGCCAGGCACCAAATTACAAACACCTGCCCGACAGCAGGCGGGATATCCAATGATCAAATTCAAATGATCCGAACTTCCGGATTGACTGGTTGAAATTTGTGATCGAGGAGACTGGTGGGACTGTCCACTTCATCGGGACCATTATCCAAGCGACCGGTAAGTCCATCTGGTTCACCGGTGCCTTCATCCAAGAGAT
>JBKGZA010000256.1:0-3809 GCA_046545815.1 Bacteroidales bacterium | reverse complement strand
ATGTTGAAGACAGGATATTCAGGAACATGTGCATCATCGTTGCGGCTTTCCGTTTTTTCGAGGATAAGGTAAACCTGAACATGAATTATGATGAGCTGCGAAAGCTGGCCAGGCAAAACATCGTTGACCAGAGCTCATTCATAATGAACAGCCAGGAGATTCGCGGATTCTGGGATACCATAGAAAGCGCCGTTGAAAACAATTATCTCACAGAGAGCAAGGATTACAAGTTCGACCAGCCTGTCGAGATCAAACTGGAGAATAAAAACGAACGGTTCGAGGTACCCAAGAAAGTATTATTCCTGAAATTCTCCAGGATCTACGAAGTATATGCAGAAACCATGCGCCGGACCGGCCAGCATGCCCTTCCAAAAACAACGCTGATGTTTTACCTGAAAACCAGTAAGGAGTTTATTGGCATTAAGAAGAGCATGCGGTTCGAGGATCACGTGACATATGCCTATGTATTTGATTATGAAAAGCTGAACATATCACTTGAACGAGGTACCGCATCGGATTCATCAGAAACGAGCCAGGATGAAAACAAGGTACCGGAAGAAGATGATATGCCATTTTGAAAATCGATTTGTTCATTAATGGCATAACAAAAAATAAACAAAAAATGAAAAAATTAATTAGTGCATTTTTGAAATATCAAAAATAATAATTGTGAAGCGCCAGACACAAAACCCCATAGCTACATTAGCTACAATAACTACAAAGTTAATAATCAAATATATATAGTGTAGGTAGGTGTAGTTGTTTGTAGTATGATGTAGCGAATGGAAATTACAAAAACTACAAAAATACTACATGTAGCGAAAGGGTCAAATAATTATTACACAATTAATTATAGAAAAATGTAGCTATTGTAGCTAATGTAGGTAGGGGGTAAACACATTTTACTGACAAAAAATTTATTTTTTTTATGAAAAACGAAACCATTCAACAACACAAAAAGATCAATCCATTGTATCTACCTGGTATTAAAAGGAATAGAATGGAAGCGACGATCAGACAAAATGATTACGGCAGCGTGGATAATATCTTGTATCCGGAATTGAAAAAAATTGGTTCTATTGTTGCCGAGTATATGCACATGGATCTATGGCATTTGAAGCTTCGTTGCAGGAAGCGTGAAATAGTCCAGGCCCGCCAGATTGCCATGTATTTTTCAAAGCACAGAACGAAATATTCATTATTCAAGATAGGAAGTTTTTTCGGTGGGCACGATCATACTACCGTGTTGCATGCCTGTAAAACAGTAAACAATCTACGCGATACAGACCGCGAATATAGGAAGGATGTGAATGCCATACAAAAAGAAATACAACATATTTTTTCCCTTTCAATTCATGAACCAGGTGAAGTCGGCCCGGCATATACCATATCAATAGATCATGAAAACCGCCAGGTTACAATTAAGACAAACGACAGCTTTGATTACCTGGCATTTCAAAAGCTTACCAATGAGCTGGAAGAAAAGGAAATCAGTGATAACTATAAAATTGTGATATTATGAAACCAATCAAATTCAAACACACAAACGCGGTCTTTGCAAAAGACCAGCCAGAGTATCAACCATTACCTGCGCTTAAACTTCCCGGTCCAACCGGCGAGGTAGTCAGTTGCTGGAAGATGTCATGGAAGGAACGATTAAAAGTATTGTTCACCGGCAAAGTATGGTTAAGCCTGATGAGCTTCAACCAGCCATTGACACCAAGTTACCTGTCCGTGAATAAAAGAGAGATGTATTATCATCCCGATTTTGATAAAAAGAGGTTCCCATGGATACGGATAAAGAAATGAAGGATAAGCTTCGTAAGTGCAAAACCAAGGGCGATGTACTGAAATTTTTATTCCAATTTGAGTTGGAAACTGAAATGCATGAAGCCCTGCCTGGAAGAAAAGAACATCTCCAGGAGATCATGAATAAAATACTGGAAGTATGTCCAGATATAGATTGGAAACAACCTTTATAGTAAATATATTCAATCACGTCAATAACCAACAAACGCTACATCGACGAGATCATTTTATGCCCTATCTGTGAAGGCGAAGGTAAAATTATGCGAACAGAGAAAGATTTATTAGAGAATCCATATAATGAAAATCAATGCAAAACCTGCCCGGATTGCCTGGGTAAAGGCAGATTGAGAAAGGTAGGCGAATACAAATACGAACGTTTGTAGAGACACGCCCGCGAAATATGGAACAAAGAAAAACATGGTCAAATGAAATTATTTTAATCTATGCAAACAACAATCAACATCTACATGCAATCGAACACTAAGTTCAGGCCCATCATCGAGAGCCTGGGATTTAAAAAGAAGCGGCCACTGCCACTCCACATCCGGACAGAAAGGCTGGATGATCTCCAGCAGTACGAGAAAAAGGTTCAGGTCACAGATCCCGAGAGATTGAAGAGGATGCACGGGGAAATAGTGAACTATTTAAGGGATTGTTTTTACCTGAGCAATTTGCCGATCATCGGCCGGCGGTGCGTCGGTCTGTATCGGATCAAGGAATTTGACGATGAGTTCGACATCTACTTACACATCTGAAACCAGAAGCTATGCTATTAACAAAACAGGAACAAAGCGCCATTTACAAAAGGCTAAAAAAGCAGGACGTCATCGCCATCGATGGCCGCCACTACTGGATGGAAAACGGCAACCTTATTGAGCCGTGCACGCACGAGGAACTGGATGTTATTAAGGAACTGGCAGATCAGGGCAAAGTTAAATACGAGAAAGAAACCAGGAAATTATGAAGCAATACATCACACAACACTTAGAAAAAAACAACCTGAAAATACCTGTTCATACAGGCATTGATACGGTATGTGCCTTTTCCGGTGAACGGATCACCGAAGGGGTGAAGCTAAAGGATCTGATCAAAAAGACCTTCACCGATTATGAAATGCTGCGTTATCCAAGCGACTATGCCGGTATCGACATAGCAATGATGATGGAAGAAGTAATACCCGGCGAAAAGAAAATGAACTCGCTGCGGAACTACTCGTTTTACGCGGATGAGAATGAGCTAAAACTGTTGAAGCGAAGTGAGATACTTGATCTTCTTTTCAATATTCCAGGGGCACCTTTCCAGATCGGGATAACCTATAACAACAAAAAGCACATTGCCTACCGGGCACCGGTGAATGGAAGTGGAGAAGATCAATATGACATCATCACAGATGAAGGTATCGTCCGCTTCAACAGGAAAGATGCCTGGGAAATATGGAGTGTGGCCAGGGAAATGTATACCATCATCCCGGAAAAGGCAAACACCAAACAGCAGCCCACCTTTTTCACCAAGGCCAATATTAGCGGAGATAGAAATCCGGATTACAAACAAATAAAAAGGTATGGCTTTAAAAAATATATTTTACAAAATAAATTCCTTGATCAATACAGGGATACAGCATTATTCAAATTAATTATAAATCTATTAAACAAAGCATCATGAAAATTAATTATTCATTTACAGCAATGACTCCCTTGTTTACCGGGAGTGACGAGAACAGCGGTACAGTCCGTAAGCTCAGGCGTGAAAAGCGTCAATTGAATCAACCTGTTAAATTCAAGAGTACTTTTAAAAACAGAATTGAGCGCACAAAAGCGCTTATGGATGTGATCTATCACGTATATGCTGCCATCGATCCGAAGCTGAAAAGTCAGCATTACGGGTTCTATGAGGCTTATGCCAACAAAGTAAAGGCTGCGGCTACCGTGCCAGGCAAGAAGCAATTCCTGAACCGGCTCATGGATAGCTGCGGCGTGGATGTACTTCCTGACGGATCGGCC
>JBKGZA010000255.1:0-3812 GCA_046545815.1 Bacteroidales bacterium | reverse complement strand
GATGATTATCCTGATTTTGTTATCCCGCTTGCAAAAGCAGTGTCAAATAATGAAGTGGAAAGGGGTATTGCGGTTTGCGGAAGCGGAGTGGGAGCCTCCATAGCAGCCAACAAGATCAAGGGGGTAAGAGCCGGCCTGGTACATGACAACTATTCAGCGCATCAGGGCGTGGAAGATGATAATATGAATATTCTTTGTATGGGAGGACGAATAGTAGGAAACGATAAGGCCATCGAACTGGCCTTCACATTTCTGGAAGCAGAATTTACTCATGAAGAGCGCCATATAAGAAGGCTGAAAAAGATTGAAAAAAAATAGGCTAACTCTGCCCGCATTTAAGCATTATTCCCGACAATGTGGAGCGTTATCTTCTTGCTCCCTCATAGAGCCGTATAAGCATATCCCCTTACTGCTTTTCTTAAACCAGTTTTATTTTTAGCCTGGATCATTCATGAAATATGCCTGAATTGGCTAAAAGTCAATGTTTCTTATTATTGTTAAAAAAAATTAAATATTCTTAAACATTTTATCCCCGTGCGTGTTTACGCTATATGTTCTATTAATCAAAAAAACAATTTATTATGAAAAAACAATTTTCAAAAATTAAGGCACGCCAGGTGACATACCTGATTTTTTTGTTGTCTGCCCTGGCCATCTTTTCAATTTCCTGTGAGAAGGAAGATTCAGTTGCACCTGTTGCAACTGAAAATCCGGAACTATCCATTGTAGAAGTACTACAATCTTTTGGTGAGACTGAAACGGAAGAAGGAGCAAATCTTAAAAGGGGAGGTGGGGCTCCGGCGCCCGGAGATGCGTCCATCGCCGAAATCGCCATTGACGCAGATTTTAATGAGCTCGTAGACGCTCTTGCTTATGTAGACGAAGAACTGGATGCAGGACTGGTAGATCTTTTCCTCAACGGTACCGATCAGTACACCGTTTTCGCACCAACTGACGAAGCTTTCATGAAACTTTATGATGCTTTAGGAGAAGATGTTGATGAAATTACTGACCTCCCGGCCGAGCTGGTTCTGGATGTGTTGCTTTACCATGTGACCGAAGGCCGCCGAGCCTCCAACAGCGTGGTTCCACCTGTACGTCCACGCGAAATTACAACCCTTCTGGAAGAAAAGTTTTGGGTAGATTCTAAAAGCATGATCACCGCCATCGGTAGTGAAGCAAAGATACAAACTCCTGACATCTCTGCCTCCAATGGCATCATCCATGTCATTGATGCGGTATTGTTACCCATAGAATAAACAGAGTGTATAGTTCATAAGATTCGATTCTTTAAACCATGTTATCAAGAAAGAAGCTGTCCTTAAAAGACAGCTTCTTTCTTCAATAAAACATTCAGGAGCCGCCACGCCGTTCCAACCTGCTACGCGGGTATTCACAAAATAAAGCAGCAGAAAAAAAACATAGCAACAGCCAATAAGGTTAAAACTGGTGGGGGGATTTCAAAGCTGTTGAGTTAAAGGCAAAATGAGACATTACATCCTTAACGGCTCACTCTTGTTGCACCGTGGTGTCTCTCCGCGCAAACATGAACGCATCTTCATAGCCTTCTTTGATTAAAACATTTTTGCATTCCTTTGCTTTTGGTTTTTCGTCGAATGGACCCAGCCTGATCCTATGAAGGTTTTTATTTTCAGTGATCTCGATACGGTAGGTAAACTTCCTGGATAATTCTTTTGCCCTTTCATGCGCATAATCATCATTGTGGAAAGCCCCGGCCTGTACAAAGTAAATGGAATCCCGGGAGGTAAGTTCTTCCTCATCGCCGCTTCCTGCAATCTTATTGAACGCGCCGCACCCTGAAAGCAGGAACGTCGATAATAACGCAAGCAACAAGAAGTTGCCTGAATTAGAATGCTTATTCATAGATGTTGGTTTTTTTATCCATGCAATTTTAACAATAATCCTGCCGAAATTGAATATAACGTACTTAATTTTTTCAATGTTTTTTTCCTAAAAAACAGAAAGCTGATCTAACTTAAATGGCTTAATTTTTTATATATTTGAAGGGAAATTATCCTGATTCAAAATTTTATACATTTTTTAACCCTAAAACATATTTAAAATGAAAACACTAAATCTCCTGATCACTGCACTGCTTTTTATCATTGTTCCCATTTCAACAATTGCTTCAAATCCGGAGAAGGATCTTCCCGGAGAGTGGAAGTTTGATGTCAGGCAGGCTCCTTATGAATATCAGAAAGGCAAAATGATTATTGAACAATCCGATGAACAGCTTAAGGGCAAGGTTGTATTTGAAAGAGCCCAGGATGTAACCATCCGGGAAATTGATACCGGAAAAGAAAAGATATCCATCACCCTTTACATCCAGGGAGAAAAAGTTCAGTTAACCGGGAACATTGAGGGAAAAAAGTTTGTGGGATACGCAAAGACTAATTCGCAGGACAAAATAGATTTTCTTGCAGAGAAAGTGATCAACGAAGGATAAAATCTTCAGCAACAAAAAAGATTTATAAAGGGAGAAAGCAAGCTACAGCAACAAATTTTCAATATATTGCTCCTTATTTGTTATAACAAAAGGCTTTCCCTGTTTCTATTATCCCACAATATATTAGAGGTCAATGGATCAGATCAAAATTTTGATCTGATCCATTGTTTCTATTGATCAAAGGCCTTTCGCAGCCGCTTTATACTCTTTGGGACGGCCGTATGGGCATCTTCTTTCCCTTCAAATTCAAGGGTTATATACCCATTATAATTGACATCCTGTAATATTTGTGCAATTCTCCTGTAATCCAGGTCAAGACTGTACCATTCCCCTCCTCCGTAATAGGTTTTTGCTGACACCAGCATGGTCTGGGGCGCGATCTGTTCCAGATCATCATATGGATCTTCCAGGAAATTGCCCGTATCCATAAGAATACCCAGCCAGGGAGAGTCCACGGCATTCACTATGCGCAAAAGGCCCTCCGGTGTAGAGGAAATTCCCCAGTGGTTTTCCAGGGCCATTACAACACCATGCTCTTCTGCAAAAGGAATACATTTTTCTATGGAATCAATGCACCATTCAAAAGCATCATCCTCGGTATATCCTTCTATGGGAGGCTCCTGTCCCCGTAGTTCCATCAGCTTATCAAATGATTCTACGGTGCCCCACCTTCCGGAATTTAAGCGAATGGCCGGAATGCCCATTTTATAGGCCAACTCAATACATTGTTTGGTATGCTCAATGGCTTCCTGGCGTTTTTGGGGATCAGGATCAACAAAATCCTGGTGTATGGATAGATTGATCAGATCTACCCCGTTCTTCCAGGCATAACGCTTAAGCTTATTCAAATAGGTAGAATCTTCACTTTCCATTTGCCGGTGCAGCACATCAACTCCTCCTACACCAAGCTCTGCCGCAGCATCTATGACCACTTCAATGGGCACTTTCTCATCGGTAAAATGCCAGAAGGAATAGGATGAGATGGCAAATTTAACCGGTTTCCCGGATTTTGCAGAAACCGTTTCTATTTTCTCCTTTGCTGAAGCTGGAAAAGCATTACCTGCTATCAAACCACCGCCCAGGCCGATGGATGAACCTACCAAAAAGGATTTTTTCATGAAATTGCGTCTGGTAATATTCTTCTTTGATTTCATACAAAATATGGTTTAAGTTTATGTTGCCCAATTTAAGAATTTTTTCGGAAAAAGGACACAGGTAATTCTTTTTATAGATTGCTCCCTTAAAGCAAAAAATGCCTGGCAATTTTTAGTTGTAGATTTGGGTTCCTTGGAGTTTTGGTAGCATAGTCTTAATTTTACCCTCTCGTATTGAAATTTAATTTATG
>JBKGZA010000254.1:0-3814 GCA_046545815.1 Bacteroidales bacterium | reverse complement strand
TTGCCAACTGCTCTTTGCTCCCGCAGAATGCGGGACCAACTGTATTACTAAATCTAACTTCCTTAAATTTGATTCTGCAATATAGTAAGCTGCCAAAGTAAAAAAATTCTTCTCCCCCGTCAAAAGGTATATCCCAAATTCACATACCACCGGGGTTTTTGATCGATGCTGTTATCGCCTATCATGAAGACCATTGGACCAAGGACTGTCTTAAACCTTAAACCCACCGCATATCCCTTCAAGTAATCATTCCAATCTGAATCAATCAGTGAGGGATACACGTCATTGACTTTTTCGGAAGTATGGGTCATGCTGGCATCAAAAGTAAGAAAAGCTCTGGAGAAAATCCGCACGTCCATTCCTCCGTTTATCTTCAGGAAGTTGGGCACCACCCTTTCACCGGCCTGAAACCCGGCCATGGTTTCATAGTTCATCTTATCATCATACATCACCCCACCCAAAGCATAATTGTTGGTAATGGGGGTGCCATTGGAAACGAAACCAGCAGCGGTTCCCAGGTTAACCGAGAGCGGCTTGGAAATCTTAAAATAGTGATCCAGATCAAAAAAGAGGGAATTGAAGGCTTCCAGTTTCAGGTTGAAGATCTGCTCATCCAGGGTCTGATCTCCATCAATCCGGTACTTAGATATGGGCCTGAAAACCCGCTTGAGGGAAATCTGCATTTTTGTTCCTTTGGTAGGAAAATATTGATCATCCTGATTGTTGATACGGTAATATCCCTGCAAGGCAAATCCTCCAAACCCGTAATTTTGAAAGTTTACTTCCGGGAATATTGATTGCAGGGCATTATCCGGATAGATGGTACTGTTTTCATAAAAAGCATCCACACCGATCTGCTGATTGATATTCAGTGAATATTTACCTCCCACACCGCCTTTGAATCTTCCATGGGTGTATCTGCCTACTTCTTCCTCTTCGTAATAAACGGGAAGCTCAGTGCGGTGCCAATGAATAAAGTAATTGTCCATCAAACTGTGTTCTCTTCCGAAATATCTGTTTATATCAAACTTCACGCCTGGTTGTTCGGCCATGTTCATTGTCAAATTAATCCGAGAGGCGGGCCTGAGGTAATTTCTAAAGGTGCTGTTTACAATCACACCGGGACCCTGGACATTGTCGTAGTGAAGGGCTCCTTTGACAAATGCCCTTGAACTCTCTTTTACTACATACGCCAGTTTATAAATATCCTCCGTCTGATGCTCCAGGCGATAGTTTACACTGTTAAAATAGCGGGTTCCGAATATGTTTTCCACAGCCTTGTCCAGACGTTTACGGGACACATAAGTTCCCGGAAAAATGCCTCCCTTGCCGATAACGAATTCAGCATCTATATGCACCAGATTTTCAACGTCAATTTCTGAAATATACACGCGATCCGGGCCGGTATTTTTTTCTGCAGGTTCATATTTAACCGGCTTGTTTCGGGCAATCTGTCTGAGGCTGTCGTATACCTTCCGAGCCGCATCTTCCCCCCTTTGAGCAATCTTACTCCCCTTCATAAAGTCATAGGAGTGGATACCCTCCATGTCGGGCCGAATAAGCATATCCACCTTTTCCATCTGCCGATGTGAATCAAACACACCGGACATGGTAATGGTACGGGTCAAAATATCAGAAAGAGAATACAGCTCATCCGGGGTAACCTCATTTTCAAAGCCCACATACACGCCAATCACAATATCAGCTCCCATACCCTGCACTTCTTCTGCCGGGAAATTCCGTATAACCCCACCGTCAACGAGCAACATCGAATCAATCTGCACCGGCGCAAAAATTCCCGGAATGGCCATGCTGGCGCGTATGGCCCTTGACAAATTGCCGGATTTAAATTCTATGGGTTGTCCGTCAATAATATCCACAGCCATACAATGGAAAGGAATCGCCAGGCTGTCAAAATCGTGTATTCCGGTAGCACCCCAGGTCAAATCACTAAACAGGCGTTCCAGCTGATAGCCTTCATTCAGTCCGGAGGGCAACTCAAACTCCCCTTCATGTATGGGAAACTCCACCATAAACCTCTTGTAGTCGTGCTTCTCCTCCATCACAACCTTATTAAGGGTCACCCTGTCGGTTAAGATTTTATCCCAGTCAAGGGTGTCAACTAGTTCCATCATATCCTCTGACGTATATCCCAGTGCATATAATCCTCCCACAATCGCTCCCATGCTGGTGCCCGTGATATAATCCGGACGGATACCGGCTTCTTCCAATACCTTCAACACGCCAATGTGTGCAATCCCTTTGGCAGCCCCTCCACTTAAAACCAATCCTATCTTCGGTTTACCGGTAGAGTCAGCCTGCTGGGCCCTGACATCCCGAAACAGAATGACCAGAGATATTAGCAGAGCAAAGAAAATAACCGAAATAATTCGTTTACCCATTGTATAAAGAAATTCTATCCTAAATCAGACCTAAATTTACAAAAAATAACTAATGTTGATGTTACGATGACCGGGTTTGATATTTTCCTTGTATCTTACTATCTTTCCACATTTAAATAATTTGATAAAATCCAGTCTAAGAAAGTATTAAATAAAAAAATGCCACTAAAACCCCAAACAACAAAAAACATCAACCATGAGACCCTATTCAAAAGAAACCCAATGTGTCCATAGCGGAATAGTCCTCGACCGTGAAGAAGAAGGATCGAATTCGCCGATCTATACGTCGACTTCTTTTGGATACCTGGATAAAGAAACGCCGGTATACCCCAGGTATTTTAATACGAAAAATCAGCAGGCACTTGCAGAAAAGATCAGTGCGCTGGAAAACGGGGAACACGCGCTGATATTCAGTTCAGGCATGGCCGCCATAACAAGTACGCTCTATACTTTCCTAAGCCAGGGCGACCATGTGGTATTTCAAAGCGCCCTTTACGGGGGAACCATTCATTTTATCGCCAGGGAGCTTAACCGGTTCGGCATCGAATATACTTTTGTGAACAGTAGCCGGGTGAAGGATTATGAAAAAGCCATCCGTGAAAATACGAAAGCCATTTATATTGAAACACCTTCTAATCCGCTTCTTAAAATCATTGATCTGGAGGCTATGGCAAACATGGCCAAGTCGAAGAATGTGCTTTCGATCATTGATAACACGTTTGCCTCTCCGGTAAACCAGAATCCCATTGACTGGTGGATGGACATTATAATCCACAGCGCAACAAAATACCTCAACGGCCATCATGATGTTACTGCCGGGGCAGTAATAGGTACACACGGTCTGATTGAACATATACTCGAGACAGCCCGTAGCTTTGGTGGAAGCCTGGATGCAAGAATTTGCTACCTTCTGGAAAGGAGCCTGAAGACCCTGCATCTGAGGGTTGAAAAACAAAATGAGAATGCTTTTCAGCTTGCCCGGTTCCTGGAGAATCATCAACAAGTGGGAAAAGTGAATTATCCCGGTCTGGAGTCACATCCGGGCCATGAAACGGCCAAACGCCAGATGAGGGGCTTTGGAGGCATGCTTTCTTTTGAACTGAAAGATGAAAAGATCATCCAGTTTCAGAAGAACCTGAAGCTTATCCGACCGGCCATAAGTCTGGGCGGAGTGGATACGATTGTCTCCTCACCGGTACTGACCTCTCATAGGAGTTTAAGCCATGAGGAACTTGACCGGGAGGGCATCAGCGAATCACTGATAAGGCTTTCAGCAGGAATTGAAAAGGCGGATGACCTGATCGAAGACCTGGACCAGGCGATGGATGGGCTTTAAATCAGTTGGCAGTTGGCAAAAAGCAGTTGGCAAGACATATAGCTTCAGTGAGCATGAGTACTTATTGTAACTGCAA
>JBKGZA010000253.1:0-3854 GCA_046545815.1 Bacteroidales bacterium | reverse complement strand
TGACTTGAATATTTAATTTGAAGGTTCTGCCATAAATTTAATTGAAAAATATAAAATTAGCAAAAAAACAAGATGTTTTCAGAACAATTTTTCGATTTATTATTAAACCTTGGTGATAACTGGAAGGTAGAGAAGGTTTATGCAAACATAAGAACAGAAGAAATTGATGTTTTGCTTAGCACCAAAAACCAAACAAAGACCGCTGAATTATTGTGCTGTGGGTTTAAAAAAATTAAAAAATCTTTGCGGGAAATAATGGGTTAGACAGGATTGACAAATCATTATTTAAGACAGAATTAACAGGAGGGATAAAGACAAGATTAACAAGATGGTCAGGAAAGACGATCAATATTTTAGACAGGATTGACAAGATTAAAAGGATTGTTACGGAATTTTTATTATGTTTATAACCCGATTTCAATCAGAAACCATTCATAAAAAATTTCACCATGCAAACAATCAACCATTTGTACCTGACAAGAATCACGGGAATGGGGTTAACCATTTTTTCCATTGCCTCCCTGCAAAATGAAGCCGTGGGGGCAGTCAATACCGACAAAACAGACAATGAAAAACCCAACATCATTTACATCCTGGCCGATGATCTTGGCTACGGTGATCTAAGCTGCTACGGACAGGAAAAATTCGAGACACCCCATATTGACCGCCTGGCAGAAGAAGGGATGAAGTTCCTGCAACATTATTCCGGCAGCACGGTTAGTGCTCCTTCCAGGTCCGTTCTTATGACCGGCCGCCATACAGGAAATACACAGATAAGGGGAAATCAGGAGGTGCAACCGGAAGGTCAGGCGCCCCTGAAAGGTTCGGTGGTAACGGTTGCCGAACTGCTTCAGGATGCCGGTTATGTAACCGGAGCATACGGTAAGTGGGGACTGGGATATCCAGGCTCGGAAGGAGATCCCAACAAACAGGGGTTCGACGAATTTTACGGTTACAACTGCCAGCGATACGCCCATCGCTATTACCCGGAACATTTGTGGCACAACCAGGAAAAAATCAACCTGAAAAATGACGGCACCGAACGAATTACCTATGCCCCTGACCTGATCCAGGAAGAAGCCCTCAGTTTCATCGAGCAACACCAGGATGAGCCTTTCTTCCTCTATCTGCCCTACACCATCCCACATGCTGAACTGGCCGTGCCGGATGATGACATCATGGCCCGGTTCAGGGGAAAATTTCCCGAAGAACCCCACAGTGGAAACGATTACGGAGAGAACTTCAATTACGGGGGATACTGTTCGGTGGAAAATCCCAGGGCCGTGTTTGCAGCCATGATCGTCCGGCTGGATCGGTATGTGAAGGAAATAAGCAACAAGCTAAAAGAAATGGGTATTGACGACAATACCATAGTCATGTTCACCAGCGACAACGGTCCCCACCTGGAAGGAGGCGCCGATCCGCATTTCTTCAACAGCAACGGGCCCTTACGTGGCCACAAAAGAGACCTGTACGAAGGAGGCATCCGCGTACCTTTTATTGCACGATGGCCCGGTACAATAGAACCGAACCGCGTCAGCAGTCACATATCCGACTTCTCCGATTTCCTTCCCACCGTCTGCGATATTGCCGGGGTTAACATTCCCGAAAATATTGACGGCATATCCTTTCTACCGGAATTAAAAGGAAAAGAACAGAAGAACCATGAGTACCTTTATTGGGAATTCACCAGTGCGGGAGGCAAACAGGCGATACGAATGGGGAACTGGAAAGGCGTAAAGGTAAACATCAACAACAATCCGGACGCCCCGCTGCTTCTCTATAATCTGTTTAAGGATAAAGGAGAAGAGAACAATGTAGCAGACCAGTATCCTGAAATCGTGGAGGAATTAAACCGGAAGATGGAAGAAGCGCATACCCCGTCAGAGGACTTTCTGTTTGAATACGAGAAAAACTAACGGGACGAAGAGCAAAGAGATTTGTTCGACAGGAGTTTAACTAAGAAGTAATCAATAAGCAGTGCAAAGGCTACTTACAGGCAGTAGCTAAAGTATAGATTCCTGATCTCCGCTACCGCTCCATCAGGAATGATAAACCATTAAGGGCTGCACAAACTGCTGTTTGCAACCTCAAACCTGAAACGTTAAACATTAAACAAAAAAGCACCACAGATCCCGAGATCCGAAAACAGGCTGGTGACTCCTTTCTCTGCGCTTTTTGCTCTTTGCACTGCGCCCATTAAATCATTTATGCCTTCTTCATCCGTGCATCCGTGGCCATTTATTAATTATAAATTTAGTGGCTTCTCACGTCAGGAACTTCTTCCTCAGCTCCTCAATCTGTTCCTCATTAATGGGATTTAACTGACCAAGGGATTTGCCCATGGTAAGCGATTTGGCACTGAACTCTGCCACCTCAAGCCGGTCAAAGGCATCCAAAAGTGCGTTACCAGTAACCAGCACCGAATCGTTTTCGATAATGATGCATGAAATATCCTTTTCCACCAGGTTGAGTATCGTATCCTTATCCCTGAAATGAGAACCGAATGATACATTAGGTACATCCTGAAGGAATATCCAGCTTTCGGGGATCGTCCTCACATCAAACTTTTCTCCTGTCACCCCGAAAGCCATCAGGTAGGGAGACTGAGTCAGAATGATGGAGTTGACCTTTGGATTTCTCTTATATATCTCCTGGTGAAGCCAGAGTCCACGGCTCGGAAGCTTGCCGGTCTCTTTGTTGCCGTTCCTGATCTGAACGATGTCTTCCCTTTGGATGTCCCATCGTGAGACATTGGTTGGAGTGATTAGAAAATCATTGTCTCTCCAGCGCACCGAAATTGTTCCATAGGAACTGATCATAAGTCCCTGCTGGCAAGCCCTTTTCACCATATTCACTATAGATTCCCTGATGTCTCTTTCATCGGACGGGTGGGTAACCTCACTCATATCGGGCTGGTCCTGCGGAATCTGATTCTCAAAATTTTTGATGTCCTCATCCGAGAGGTACACCGGTTCCCCAATCGTTTTGCCGTTGATGATGGTTCTTCCGGAAAACTCAAGGGTTTCAAAGCGCTGAAAGGCATCGCGGAGATCGGTACCCCCAACAACTGCGCCGTGGTTTTCCATAATCACCGCATTGTAGTTTTTCCCAAATTTATCGGCAATGCTTTCGCCCAGCTCATCGCTTCCCGGTAATGCATATCCTGCATAGCCTATGGGGCCACATACATTCTTCGCCTGTGGTATGATATTGGTATTGGGAATCTGCCGGGAAACACTGAAAGAAACCAATGCAGGTGGATGGGCGTGTATGATGGCTTTAATGTCGGGACGGTAATTATAAATCGCCTTGTGGAAGGGAAATTCTGAGGAAGGCTTATGCCTCCCAACTTTCGTACCATCCTTTTTTACACACACAATATCAGCCCTTTGCAGCGAACCCTTATCCACAGCGGCGGGGGTTACCCATATGTCTCCGCTTTCATCTATAATGGATATATTGCCCCCCGAAGTGGTGGTCAGACCACGTTTGTATATGCGATCAATGATCAGGATGATCTGATCGCTGGGGTGCATCAGTTCCGGATTGAATACTTGCATAATTCGTTAATTTTGAAAGTTAAATCATTCCACATATCAATTTCTAATACATCTTATAAAAGATGGTTCCGTAATCTCAAGCCCATTGGGATGCACAAAGGTAAAAAAAATTGCATCGGTTAACTTATTTTTTTAGCGCCAGTTAAGCCATTTGCAATTTATTAGATAAAGTTTGATTATATGTTTGTAATTCAATTAAATAGAACCTCAAAATTCGAGCTTTAATGCTTATTTCGCCAGTAGAGTAGAGTACAGAGCAGAGTTCTCTGCTCTGTAGCCCCCTCGTCAAAC
>JBKGZA010000252.1:0-3873 GCA_046545815.1 Bacteroidales bacterium | reverse complement strand
GCACTGTGATTTATATAGACCCCCCAGGGGAAATAACGCTCTGGCAAGCTGCTCCTGAGATATCTGACAGAGAAAGTAGCTCTGTTCCTTATTGTCATCTATTCCTGCGAAGAGGGAGTGAATCGTTTTTCCATACTGCTCTGCGCTCTCTTTTTTGCAATAATGACCGGTAGCAATATAATCGCTGCCCAGTTTTTCAGCTTCCCGGGCGAAAAGATCAAATTTAACTTCCCTGTTGCATAATACATCAGGATTTGGGGTTCTTCCCCTTTTGTACTCCGCGAACATATAATTCACAACCTTTTCCCGGTATTCTTTGCTGAAATCCACGAAATGCAAAGGTATATCCAGTTTTTTGGCAGTCATCTCCGCAAATCTCAGGTCATCTTCCCAGTGACAATTGCTGGTCAGCACACCCTGCTGATCTTCCCAGTTTTTCATAAATAATCCTTTCACCTCATATCCTTGCTTTTTAAGAAGATATGCAGCTATACTGGAATCTACCCCGCCTGACAGACCAACGACCACTGTTTTGCTCATTACTCAGATTTTGATTCAAAATTATTAAAACCACATTTCCAATTTGAATGTAACGGATATTTTCTTGATGAAAGTACCTTAACCAAATAAATGTTCACTTCATTAAATATTGTCTGATCTTTTTTGATTTAAATTAAAAAATTCTAATTTTGCGGCTTATTAAATGTTTAATATTAAATCACTAATTTTTAAATCATGGTAAAACATTATGAAACCGTTTTCATTGCAACTCCCGTTTTGTCTGAAGATCAGATGAAGGAAGCGGTTGAAAAGTTCAGGAACATTCTCCGGGAAAACAATGCGGAGATTGTTCATGAAGAAGATTGGGGCTTGAGGAAACTGGCCTATCCCATCGATAAAAAGTCAACCGGTTTTTATTATTTGATAGAATATGAGGCAGAGGGAGAGACAATAGCCAATCTCGAGCTTGAACTCAAGCGCGATGAGCGAATCCTTCGGTTTTTAACCGTTAAGATGGACAAATACGCAGTTGAATACGCAGAAAAAAAGCGCAGAGAAAAGAGTACCGATACCCAACAAGGTAGTGAACAAAAAACAAAGGAGGAATAAGCTATGGCACAACAAAATCAGTCAGATATCAGATATCTTAATCCTCCGGCAATAGATATCAAAAAGAAGAAATTTTGCTGGTTCAGGAGACACAAAATAAAGTATGTGGATTATAAAAATCCCGATTTCCTGAAGAAGTTTTTGAATGAACAGGGGAAAATTCTGCCAAGGAGGATTACCGGAACGTCCCAGAAATATCAGCGCAGGGTATCCCAATCTGTTAAACGTGCCCGGCATTTGGCATTGTTGCCTTATGTAACCGATATGTTAAAATAATAATGCTTGAGTCATGGAAATCATACTTAAAGAAGATGTAGCGAACCTGGGTCATAAAAATGAGATTGTGACTGTCAAGGATGGATATGCCAACAATTATCTGATACCGAAAGGAGTGGCTATCAGGGCCACACCTTCTGCCAAAAAGATGTATGAAGAAATTGCGAGACAAAGAGCGCATAAAGAGGAGAAGGAAAGAGAAAAGGCAGAAGAGCTTGCTAAAAAGGTTGAAGGTCTGAATCTGGTTATTGGTGCAAAAACCAGTTCAAAAGGGAAGATTTTTGGTTCGGTCAATACCCTTCAGATAGCTGAAGAGCTCAGGAAGCAAGGTATAGAAGTTGACCGTAAGAATATAGAAATTAAAGATGAGCCCATTAAAGAGGTAGGTACTTATACAGCTACCATAAAACTGCATCGTGATGTGAGCAGAAACATTACCTTTGAGGTTAAGGGAGAATAATACAGTTTGGGGTTAATAGTCAGACGGCAAAAACCTTCTTTAATTTTTCAGCCTTCGATGTAATTGTCGGAGGCTGTTTTTTGGGTTTGCAGTTGAGTCGGGTTTTCAGCCCGAATTATTCGTAATTCTGACATTATTAAAAACATGGCTTATGGAATGTAAACAAGCACAAAATCAAAAGCTCTGCAATTGCACCTATCCATGTGAGAAGAAAGGGAATTGCTGTGACTGTATGCATAGTCACCGACGCATGGGAGAGTTGCCCGCTTGTTTTTTCCCTGATGATGTGGAAACAACATACGACCGTTCTATTGAAAATTTTGTACGGATTTATCAGGAAAGGGGTGCATGGTGGAGCTGATTATGCTTGCTTTGATAGGGTGGATCTCCATGTGAATCCCCTGGTGGTGCCTATTAAAGAATATTAGTCGGTAGATTGGCACCACCAGGCCCTTATGGGTATTCATTCTTCTTCAATCCATGAAAGGATCTTTTTGTCCATGGGTTTGGTTTTGGAGTATAGCATATCCACCAGCTCACCGTTCTCATTGATCAGGTATTTCTGGAAGTTCCACTTGATCTCACTGTCAATTCTGTCGTTATATCTTGCATTGGTGAGCCACAGGTACAAAGGATGCTTATCCGCTCCTTTAACTGAAATCTTGGACATCATGGGGAAAGTGACCCCGAAATTCTTCTTGCAGAAGGCTTTGATCTCTCCATCCGATCCGGGTTCCTGGTTGCCAAAATTGTTGGCCGGAAAACCGATCACAGTGAACGATTCATCTCCATACTTTTCATATAATTCCTGCAAACCTTCATACTGTGGTGTGTAGCCACATTCTGAAGCGGTATTTACCACAAGCACTTTCTTGCCTTTCAGGTTTGAGAGGTCGAACGTGTTTCCGTCAATGTCCTCGACGATAAAGTCGTGGAAATTCTTATTTTTAAGCTCTTTTTCATTTTGCGAATGACCGGAAAGGGCGATCAACATGGCAAAAGTTATCATCAATAAGGTTTTCATAGTTGTATTTTTTTTTAGTTTATACGAAATAACAAATCAACCGGAGATTTTGTTCGAACTGCCGGATGTATTAAAATGACAGAAACTTGGGATTAAGCCGTGTCATATCCTTCCTGCAGCAATTAAATTAAGAAAAGTTTAACCGGCAGTTTTTAGGCTATTGGAATTAAATTAATAAATTTGAGCCATTTTTGAGTCTTAAACAGGAACAGCTATGAAAAATAACTTTTTTATCACGGGATTACCAAGGTCCAGGACAAGCTGGCTTGCCAATTTTTTTACTTACTACAATTCATTTTGTTATCATGAGGCTACGCGTTTCTGTGCCAATATCCAGGACCTGAAGGAACTGATGCGGAATCATGAGGCAGAAAATATAGGGGATGCCGATCCTGCACTTTTATATCTGATGGATGACCTTAAGAAGATTTTTCCCCATTCCAGGGTGGTACTGGTTGAAAGGGAATTGCATGAGACCATTGACAGTTTCATGGATTTTTATACCAGCTATGAGTATAAACGCATCCAGGAGTGGATAGAGGGTTTGTTTGAGATCATGGAACAAATTACGCAGAGGTATGATGTAAAAACAGTGGCCCACGATGATCTGAACCATATGCAAACCTGCCGGGAAGTCTGGGAATATCTTTTACCTGAGGAACCATTCGACGTTAAACGCTGGAATCTCCTGGACGAGCTCTATATCAACAAGCTCATCGACAAGCATTCAACCCATGTGATGGAAAAAAGCCTTTACCATAAGTATATTAAGTATTATTAGCCAGGGATCATGGCTTATGTTTTTTCTGAACGTTTGGATAATAATGATCTTTTTATCTTCACAGGTTCAATATTTTCGGTATCGTCGCTACGCGACTTTTGCCTTCCAGATAAAGCCATGATGCCAGTGTTCCTTTTTATCCGGAATGAAGCCAAAGCCGGAAATTATATGTTAACCACAATCGAATGCCAACTGAATGATAACAGAATTAACCACTGAATG
>JBKGZA010000251.1:0-3974 GCA_046545815.1 Bacteroidales bacterium | reverse complement strand
TTTTATAGAATTGTATTTTTGAATTTGTGATTTCCTTTGGCTTTTCAAATGGATGAAGCCACTGAGCATATTCTACCTTTCCAATTTTGTCAATTTGGAAAGTCTTTATTTTGTAACCATATTCTTTAAAAGTTCTTTTCTTATGTCTCTTATTTAATTTGCGTTTGATGTAATTTATCATTTTGATTAGTTGTATAAATAATACCTTAAAGGTATAAATAATAAAATTGAATGCAATAAAGAGTCTCGTTTAAAAAGGTAATTATACATTCATACGCTGAAAATCAGTTTTGCCCCAAACCGGCAATTGCCGGGAGTCTATTTTATAGCTAATTTACCCTTAAGGACGGGGCAGAAGAGTAGCTGAAAATCATATTTGACTGTTTTTAGACTGGATTCCTGATTGATTTTATTTTTGTGTCTATTTTTTTAGGCTCATAATAAAAAGATTTTATGGTTATATTTGTTATGGAATTTTTCCAATGTAGAAAAAAATTAACCCCATTGCAAGGGCACCGGGGATATAAAATCATTCTTGCTTTAACATCTGGGTATTGCTTTCAATAATAATACAAATTAGATGGTTATTAAGTTTAAAAGAAGCCGGAGAGATTCTGCATATATTAAATTTTTAAACATGATGGCATGAGTCAAATTGGCACAACCCAACTCATATTCTCCTTTCTGGGTGGTTTGGTCCTGCTCTTCATCATCGCGCCCTTGCTTGGGATGTTTCTACATACGGAGGCTGGTGGAATTATTGATTCTGTTCGGGATGAGGAGGTTGTTTCAAGCATAAGACTTACTTTAGTGACTTCAGCGCTTGGCACGATATTTTTTGCGTTTTTGTCAATACCTTTTGCGTATTTGCTTGCAAGAAGGAATTTCCCCATGAAGGGGCTGGTTTTGGGGATCATTGATCTCCCCGTGGTTATTCCGCACACTGCTGCAGGTATTGCAGTTTTGGGATTTATATCACGGGATACTGTATTGGGTAAAATTGCTTCAGCCGGTGGTTTGACTCTGGTAGGACATCCTGTAGGCATAGCGCTTGCTATGGCTTTTGTCAGCATTCCATTTCTAATCAATGCCGCTAAAGATGGTTTTGAAAGTGTTCCTGTTCGCCTGGAGCAAGCTGCCATGAATCTTGGGGCTTCACCGGTAAGGGTTTTTTTTACTATTTCGTTGCCTCTTGCATGGAGGCATATCACTTCGGGGATGATCCTGATGTTTGCCCGGGGAATGAGCGAATTCGGGGCAGTTGTCATTGTGGCCTATCATCCCATGGTGACTCCCGTACTGATATATGAACGTTTCGGAACTTACGGAATGGAATATGCACGGCCGGTGGCTGTTCTTTTTATTCTGGTAAGTCTTGTGTTTTTCATCTCCTTGCGTATGTTGTCAAAGCGTAGTTATGTTGGAACTAAGAAATATCAGTAAGCGGTTTGAGGATTTTACCATTCGTAATATCAATCTTCGGGTGGAAGAGGGTGATTACTATGTGGTACTGGGTAAATCCGGTTCAGGTAAAACGTTGTTGCTGGAAATTATGGCCGGCTTGGTGATGCCTGATGAGGGCATAATCAGGCTGGACAGTCATAACCTTAACCAGAGAAGCATCCGGAACCGGGGGATGGGAATTGTATTTCAGGATCATGCCATTTTTCCTCATCTTACAGTATCAGCCAATATTGCGTATTCCCTGAAAAGGAAAGGATTTTCCGCATCAGAAATTGATAAACGGGTGAAGGAACTGGCCAGAAAAGTTCATATAGAGCATCTGCTGTATCGTTACCCTGATACCCTTTCAGGAGGTGAAATTCAGCGAACGGTCCTTGCCCGGACACTTGCGCTTAATCCACGGCTGCTCCTTCTTGACGAGCCCCTGAGCTCTCTGGATGTACAATATAAAAAAGAACTTCAGGCCCTCCTTCGTGAACTGAACAGGCAGGGTCAGACCATTGTTCATGTAACCCACGACTATGAAGAGGCTCTTGCCCTTGCCAACAGGGTAGGGGTGATGCAGAAGGGTACCATTGTCCAGAGGGGAGAAATCCATCAGGTATTCCGAAATCCGGGAAACAAATTCATCGCCGATTTTGTTGGAATAAAGAATTTTTTTGATGCAACCATCGAACCGGTATCGGGTAAGCAACATAAACTTGCCCGAATCAACGATAATATCGCTTTTTATGTATTGGACACCCGAATTCAGGGTGAAGTTATTCTTACCCTGGAAGCGCAGAGCATAATTTTATCGAGAGTACGTCTTGATTCCACTGCGTTGAATAATTACAGGGGAACCATTACTGAGGTGATACCCACCCATAGAGGCTTGGAAGTAATTGTGGACATTGGTGTTGAGCTGGCGGTAATCATTAGCCATGAAAGCTTCGGGCATCTGGAGCTGGAAAAAGGGAAACAGGTATGGGCAGGGTTCAAAGCTTCTGCTATTAAAATACAAAAACTTTAAGTTTTGACTGTTCTTCAACTTTTTTCTTATATTTATCAAGGCATTAACAGAGAGAAGATGAAAAAAAAACAATCCAATATTTTAATGATAGGCGGTAATGCCAGAAAATCCGGAAAGACTTCTCTTATTTGCCGGTTGCTTGAGTATTTTGGACCCCAATTTTCAATTGCTGCGGTCAAGTTGGCTATATATAACGACCGGCAGATATTCCGGGAGCATTATCCGGAAGCTATCACAGATGGCTATCTGGAGATTAAAGAAAGGGATCCCCTTTCGGAGAAAGATTCCGGGAAATATCTTAGGGCGGGAGCAAGCGAAGGCTGGTTTATTGCTGCTGTTACTGAAAATGAAGGTAAAGTGGAACAAAGGGTTGCAGAAATAGTAAATCGTATGGATTTATTGATTTTTGAATCCAATGCATTACGAAAAAACATTGCCCCCGGGATTTTTATTATGGTGAATGATGGCAGGAAGAAACAGAAGGCAAGTGCAAAAGCGGTTATCGATTTTGTAGATCTTTTTGTGGAGACTGGCGATGAAATCTTCGGGCAGATTGAAAATTATATTGAGATAAACAAGAATGTCTGGAATTTAAACCCCCGCTTATGATATCTTTTGACGAGGCATACCTTACCATCATGGAGAATGCTCCAGCTTTACGTTCGGAATGGATCTTACTGAATGAATCTCTAAAACGTATCCTTGCTGAGGATGTTAAAGCAGACCGAGATATGCCACCCTTTTATAAGTCGGCGGTCGACGGATATGCATGTGTTGACCCTCAAGATGGTGAACAATTGAAGGTTTTGGAGGTTATTCCGGCAGGAAGTCAGCCAACAAAGCCCGTTAAGCCCGGAACCTGTTCAAAGCTGATGACCGGGGCTGAGATACCGGAAAATACCAATATGGTTGTTATGGTGGAAAATGTAGAGGAAAAGGAAGGAGGCTTTGTCAAAATTAACAGAACAGGAAGCAAGTCGAATATTGCAGAAAAAGGAGAGGATTTCCGGGAAGGGGAAATTATTGTTTCCCGGGGATCTATAATAAAACCCCAGCATATTGCCGTAATGGCTTCGGTGGGCAAGGTTCAGCCGTTGGTGAGCAAACGTCCCCGGGTAAGCATTATTACCACTGGGAGTGAGCTGGTAGAGCCTGAAGATAAACCCGCTCCGGGTCAAATTCGTAATTCGAATGCGGTACAATTGGAATCTCAGTTTCAGGACATTGGTATTCATTCTTCTTATGAGGGAATTGTGCGGGATACCGGTCCCGCCATTTTGAAAGTATTGACGGAAAGTATTGAAAATAATCACTTGACATTGGTTACAGGTGGTGTGTCTATGGGTGACTATGATTTTGTGCCGGAGATGATAGAAAAATCCGGAGTAGACATTTTTTTTCATGAAATCGCAATGAAACCCGGCAAACCCACCATCTTTGGAAAGAGAGAGAACCATCTGGTAATCGGTCTGCCAGGCAATCCGGTATCTACTTTTCT
>JBKGZA010000250.1:0-3986 GCA_046545815.1 Bacteroidales bacterium | reverse complement strand
GCAACACCCGTTCCTTCTCCCAATCGCATGTCCATATTGAGCAATGGCATTGCTCCCAGATATTCCAGTAATTTCGCATGACCCTTCTCCCCCGATTGATGAGAAAAAATACAATAACCCAGTATTGCCGGGTAAAGTTTATATGCCAGCAGAAGCGCCACGGTGGTATTAAAACCATCCACCAATAGGGTCATTTTGTTTTCTGCAGCCTGCATAAAAGCGCCGGTCATCATAGCGGTTTCAAAACCTCCGTAACGGGCAAGGATTTCCACTTCTGAATCATGGGATTTGCAATGAGAGAGACTCCGGGTAAGGATTTCTATTTTTCTTTGCAGTCCCTCGTCATCCAGGCCGGTACCTCTTCCGATGCAGGTTTCCAAAGGGAAGCCTGTCAACAGATGCATGAGTAGGGCAGAGGAGGAGGTATTGCCGATGCCCATTTCTCCGAAACCCACCACATTCACTCCATTTCGGTGTAAATTTTGAACGCATTCCCTTCCCTTTTCTATTGCCTGCTTGCACTGTTCTTCTTTCATTGCCGGGCCTTCCAGGAAACTGTTCGTTCCTTCGCTTATCTTATAATCAATAAGCTGGCCTCTGACGGAATTTTCAAATGTTCCCATTACTCCGGCATCTACTATCTTGAGATGAATTCCGTTTTGACCGGCAAATACATTGATGGCAGCTCCGCCTTTCACAAAATTGATGACCATTTGTCTGGTTACTTCGCGGGGATAGGCACTGACCCCTTCACGGGCGATGCCATGATCGGCTGCAAACACCACTATAGTCGGATGGCTCAGTTCGGGGTGAAGGGTTTGCTGAATGGTGCCGATCTGTATGGCCAATTCTTCCAGCCTTCCCAAAGAACCGGCAGGCTTGGTTTTTCCGTCGATCTTTTCTTTTAATCCTTTTTTTATGGAAGCATCGGGTATGTCGATATCGAATTTCAGGTTCATGTTCAAGTCATAGTTTGATTAAAGTAAGGGCATTGTATTCAATACCCATTATTTGATTTTTAAAGGTAAACCGGAAACCAGCAGGTAAGCTTCGTCAGCCATCTCTGCTATGTATTGATTTACCCATCCCTGAAGATCGGCAAATTTCATCTGGACCATATTATCGGGATGTCCTCCCATTCCAATTTCGTTGGAAACGATAATGAATTCAGCGTTTTGTTTTGACAGGGCATCCAGTTCCGATTTGACCTGTTCATATGAAGTGTCAATATCATTGCTGTTGTCATAAAAGAAATTGGTCAGCCACAGGGTAATACAGTCTAAAACCACAGTTTGGTTGTCAAACTGATGTCTGCTGAGGTACTTTTCTTCTTCGATGGTTGTCCAGTTGTTACTTCTATCCAGCCGGTGTTTTTCTATCCGTTCCTTGTGATCCTCATCCCATACTCTGGAGGTCGCAAGAAAAATGGGGACATCTGTTTTTCTGAGGGCCAGATTTTTTGCATAATTGCTCTTGCCGCTTCTTCTTCCGCCTGTTATGAAAATGGTTTTTGCCATTATTCCGGTGAAGTTAGAAATTCAATCTCGTACTGATTTTCCCCAAAATATTGGGTTGAGATCAATTCACCATAGTGCACTTTTATGGAATAGCTTTTATTGAGGGGCGTCTCTAAAATTCTGCTAAATATTGATTTAATCACACCTCCATGCGTTACCACGGCCATAGGCCCATTGGAGTTTTTGATGGTTTCATCCCAAAACCCGGCCACCCTTTTATAAAGATCCATGTGGCTTTCCCCACCGGGAGTCGGAGCATACACAAAATCATTGATCCATTGTCCAAGTGCTTTTGGGTTGATCTTGTCCCATTTCTGTAGCTCCCACTCTCCGAAGTCAAGTTCCATGATCCTGTTATCGGTATGAATGGTTGAATGATCCGGCTTAAGGGTATGGGCCAGAAGGGAGCATCTTTTAAGGGGGCTGGTATATATGGTTTCAATCTCTGTAAGATCCATCTTTTTTCGGATCCGGGCTACCGTTTGTTCAAATTCCGCCTTCGTTACATCCACGTCCGATTGTCCGTAGAAAGTGCCCTCTGGAACATCCGGTTTCGAGTGTCTTATAAGGTAAATGTTCATATTATTGAATTTTGGATTTCCACATATAGGATAACAAAAATATAAAAAGATGTTTCAGTGATCTGTTGTAAAGCTCCCAGACAGTCACCTGTGTATCCGCCGATCCATTTTTTGATGTATCGGGCATAGACATGTTTTATCAGCAGAATAACCGGAATGATCAGGAGAAAGCCAAAATGGGGAAATAGCAAAAATGGAAGGAGGGCAGTTACCGAAGCGAAAATCAGTTCAGGGCGGTTGAGCTCCTTGCCAATGGGTTTGGATTTGCCGGTATGGTCATCGCGAACATACTTGTGGGTGAAGATCAGTAACACGGCGCTGTACCTGCTGAAAGTATGGCCTGCAATGAGGGCTGCGGGCAAAATGGATACAGGAATTTGGCTAATTGACAAAAATTTGGTAAGCATAAGCATAAGCAGGCCGATCACACCGAACGCCCCGATCCGGGAATCTTTCATGATCTCCAGAATTTTTTCTTTGGTCCATCCTCCACCGAAACCATCGCACACGTCGGCAAAACCATCTTCGTGAAAGGCTCCTGTAAGCAATATGGAAATGGCCATGCTTAAAACAACAGCTATTTCAACCGGCAAGATGGGGTTGAACAACATAAAGCCCAATGCTGAAAGGCCTCCCACAATCCAACCAATAACCGGTAGGTATTTGTTGCTGTTGTTCAGATATTCCTGTGAAAACTGAATGTTTCCAACCGGTATACGGGTGAAAAACATCATAGCTGTTCTGAATCTGTTGATTTCCGCTTTCATCTTTTATTCAGGTATTGTATTCCACCGGTATGCCTCCAAAATTTTTCAGGCATTGCACGCACAAACAAACACTGTATTGTTTGGAAATTTTTTTACGGACTTCGGCAGGAATAATAATTTTTGCACAATCGCAGTTGAGAATATCATTATTCCTACATTCGAATGATTTACCGCAATGGGGACAAATCTTGATCATAAGTGAATGCTTTAAAAAAGCTGCGGAACCCGGATAAGTAAAAGGGGGAATTATGAGTATGATCCGAATTTCCGCAGCATTTTAAGTGTATACCTTATTCAAATACCACCGCATTGGGATTGTACCCCACCTGAATGGAATCTTTTAATGTATGATCCTCATTAAATCTGAGCAAATAACCCTTTGCATCCGTTTTTGGCACCATACAATATATGTTACCATTTTCAGGATTGACATCCAAGCCATAGGGTATACGATCAATGATGGGCTCAGTTGGAGCATTGGAGTCAGATATGTTCATTTCATATACTCCTTCCTCCCCAACAAAGTAAAGCGTTTCTTTATCAGTTCCAATCGCAAGCAAATAATACCCGTTAGTGGAAATTTTGCCAATATCAAATGTACTTGTCTGATAATCGGAAGAAGAATTATTAATTTTGACCAATTTGGAATTTGTAAAACCTTCATCTTGAGTATAAGGTCCATTACAGAATACCCATACATTGTTATTTTTGTCTTTTACCATATCCCTGGGGGTATCCTCTACTTCAACAGTTTCAATAACTTTGTCGGATGAAATGTCGATAATGCTTACTGTATTGTCACTTGACCATCCTCCACTATTGGAGACAAAAACCTTGTTATCTACTTTCACCATATCTTCAGGGCCTTTTCCTACTTCAATCGTATCGGTAATTATGTGATCTTTCAAATCAA
This sequence comes from Bacteroidales bacterium, assembly GCA_046545815.1. GTDB lineage: Bacteria > Bacteroidota > Bacteroidia > Bacteroidales > UBA12077 > JAGXLC01. Next base: position 208 of record JBKGZA010000250.1, on the reverse strand, counting down.
TAATCAAAACCTCTCCTTTGCTTCCATCACTAGATGAGCCATTGGTCAGGTAGCCCTTATCCTGATCGATGGCTAAAAACTGACGCGGATAACTGATGGAATTCATTACATCAGCGGATTCAAAGGTGGATTTGTCAACTATTTCCACTTTTTTTGAGTTGTTTACCACAATATACCCCTTATCTTGTGAAAAAGAGAGGTCTTGTAC
>JBKGZA010000249.1:0-3995 GCA_046545815.1 Bacteroidales bacterium | reverse complement strand
ACGTTTGCGCCTGTGTGGGTTTTTTTACTATTAAGCCTGCCTTCATCTGCTTTTGGCAATGCTTCTGATCTGATCAATTACCAACTGACCGTGTTTATCTTTAAAAACACAATTTACCCTTGTAGGATAGTCCTTTATTGTACTTGTAAGGGGCACGATGGTGACTGTCTTTAAGTATTTGTTGGTTACATCAGGTGATACAATGAGACATGGTTGTGTCTTTTTCACTTCGCTTCCAATGGTAGGATCCAGATTTACCAGCCAGACCCCGAAACGGTTCACCATGTCCATTCCTCCTGATCATAATCATTGTTTATACCCTCAAAATAGTCCTCTTCCGTTTCCTGCCCCTTATTTATGGCCCCGGCAAATTTCTTGTCCCAGCCTTTTCTGGTATTATCCTCTGCCGGTTTGATGTGAAGGCCATCCTCCACAGGTTCTATTTCTACTTCCCCTGGATTCCCAAGATTTTTTAAAAATTGGCTGGGAATAATAATCCCTTTTGAATTACCTACTTTGATGACTGATATTTTCATAATTTTCTTTTGCAATTTATTTTCCTACATTTTTTGGCAGAAAATGAAATTCTAATATCTAATTTTTATATTTTGCATTTGTTTTTGGTTAGTCTTAATCATACAACAAACAAACGATGAATAAACTTTTCCATACCTGGCTCACAAATGAATTTCCGCAAAATTATATCCTCAGTAAGCCTTTGGCCGGAAGCTTGATCATTGCCCTGTTCTTTTTCATTTTTGTCGTTCTATACAAACCCTTAAGCGCCCATGAATCTATGGGCATAAGCTATACAGCAACCATGGCCATATACTGTATGATTAGTGCTGCGGCTGTTTTTGGCTTTGTCAAGCTTATCAAACAAATAGGGTTCTTCTCTGACAAAAGCAAATGGACCTTCGCGAAAGAGGTCACCTCAATTTTAATGATTCTTCCGGGCCTTGGAATGGTCATCTACCTGACAGGTTTTCTGCTTGAACCACCGGCAGACAGATGGAACCTGGCCACCTTTCTTGATTCATTAATGCGTGCCTTTCTGATCGGGATCATACCGTTTACTTTTTTTTCAGCCCTCACCTATCGTCATTGGCTCAACCAGCATACTTACACATACCGGACCAGCCCGGAAGGGGATGCCGAAGCTTTCCCGGAAGAAGATATGATTCATATACAATCCAGGCTGAAAAAGGAAAAGCTGAGCTTTTTACCCTCTCAATTTTTATATGCCGAATCAGACAGCAATTATGTAAATTTTTATCTCACTTTGGAGGAACAAATCAAAAAAAAGGTGATACGCAATTCGATTGGTGACATTGAAGAGCAATTGGCCAATATACCCTATATTTTCAGAACCCATCGCGCGTTTCTGGTTAACCTGAAAAAAATCCGCCAGAAGAAGGGGAATGCCTCCGGATACCGTTTAAAACTGGAAAATACCGAAGCATCCATACCCGTCGCCCGACAAAAGGTCAAAGCTTTTAATACCCAAATTGAACGGTACCATTCCTGAGATCGTTACCACTCATACCAAAATATTTCCATTCGTAACAAACGGCATCCTTCGGGACAAAAAAATTTGTCACCGGTAACAAAACCTTACCATGTATCCCGGAAAATTGCTTTATAACGGGATGTTCACATTCTTTGCATCGAAAGAAATGTGAAACTTAAAATCAAAAAACATGAATGGAATTTCAAAAAACACAATGATGCTGCTACTTGGCAGTCTGCTGAGTACCATAGGATCTGCCCAGCAAACAAAACACATAGAAGGTGTAATAAAAAGCAAAGCAACCGGGGAGGGCATACCTTATGCCACTGTAGTTCTTTATCAGGCACAGGATTCAACCCTCATAACGGGCACCACAAGCAATTTTGAGGGTGAATGGAAAATGAAAGCAGGAGAGAAAGGAAATTACTATCTTAAAATCAGCCATACGAGTTATACGCCTGTTGAGGCAGATGTAAACCCGAACGGCAAGACATTGCATCATACCGGCACCTTTCTCCTTGAAGAAAAATCGGTGAGCCTGGAAAAACTCATTGTATATGGAGAGCGAACAAGGGCAAAAGATGATAATGAAAAGACCACCTTCTTTATGAACAAAAAAATACAGGATGTTTCCTATTCCGGTCTGGATGCCATTAAGCATATCCCCGGAGTACAGGTAGATATGATGCAAAATGTTTCCCTGGCCGGGAGCAGGAACATTGTGGTGTTGGTTAACAATAAGGAAAGGGATATCAGCTATTTGAACCAACTTGGTGCAGAGCAGATCGATAAGATTGAAGTGATGCAGGTGCCAGATGCAGGTTACGATGCGGATGTCGATGGGGTGATCAACGTGATATTGAAAGAGAAAAAAACGGGTGTCAACGGACAGATATACGGGGAAATCCCAACTTCAAAGTCGGAAGTTTACCTCTTTCCAAATTACAGCATAAACTATGGCACGAAAAAGTTCAATTTTTACACCTCTTACAACGGTGAGCTGAGTAATTTCAATATCATCCAAAACGAAGTACGCCGGATGAACAAGCCATCACAGCACACAACCGTCACTTCTGTAAGGAATGTCAGGCAAAATAACTGGTCGCATCGGTTCCATGCAGGTATGGATTATCATTTAAATGAAAAGAATCAGCTTAACTTTTATGGTTATTTCAATCCATATTCAAACGAACACGACGGTGATGTCATGCTTAAGGCCAAAGGCACAGCCCAGGATAATGAATACTGGAGTGCCCGTAAAGCGGATACAGACATCAATTACCTGACCTTTTCTTCTCTCTATTATAAACATTTGTTCAACAAAAGCAACGAACTCACACTGGATATCAGCTATTACAATCTGAATGCCAGAAATACTACCCGTTACAGCATAGACAGCTCTACAATGTCTTTTTCTGAAAACATTGACAATACCTTACGTCCGGTTCAACATACGGGAATCGTGAAAATCGACTATACATCCCGGCCAAATGACCGGTGGAATTTTGCTGCAGGAGCAAAAGGAACGCTCAGGCGAATGGAAGACAGGAACCAAAAAGACTTTTCCTACCATGAAGACATCCTGGCTGGTTACGGTAAGATTTCGTTTACTGCTTCTCCCCTTTTTATAAGTGTGGGGACCCGGATTGAAAAATCGGTTTCCGGTATGCCTGAACAAACCGGTTACAATGATTTCGCATTATTGCCCCATGCCAATATCAGCTACCGATTAAACAAGAAGCAGAACATAAAACTACGCTTTGGGCGGACGATACACAGACCAAACATTTACCAGCTTAATCCGGCTGTTTCAGCAAACGACCCGTTTGCTATCCATAGCGGCAATACGAATTTACAACATGAATACCATGATAACCTATCCCTCGCCTACTCCATAAGAGCGGCCAACAATTACTTTTCGGGATGGGTTTTCTACAACAAAGCCTCACGGGTATTGAACGATCTGATGTATATGAAGGACAACAACACATGGGTTACAGAAGCACGCAACATGGGCGGTTTTCACCGGTATGGGCTTCAGCTTACAGGGGCATTAAAACCCTTCAGGTTCATCTCCCTGAATCCCTATTTCAGGATATATGAAATTGAAACCTTTATCAACAAGATGACAGAGCAATACAACATATTCCCGGTTAATGATATTGGATACGAGTCGGGATTATCGGCGGCATTCAGCTTGAAATATGGCATCACGACATCAATGATGTTTCAGTACAACAGCCCCGAAGTCCGCATGCAAAAGGTTGCTTTTGAAGATGCGCTCTATTTTATGGGAGTAGAGAAAAAAATCAACAAAAATTTCCGTGCAGGTATCAAGACGGCAATTCCATTTAAGCGTAGTTTTACCTATTATGGGGAAGAGATAGAGGGAAAAAACTTTTACAGGCATTCGGCCGGCGACATCCGGATGTCTACTTTCCCGGTTTGGTTCAGGCTAAGCTACCGGTTTGGTTTGGTTTCAACA
>JBKGZA010000248.1:0-4028 GCA_046545815.1 Bacteroidales bacterium | reverse complement strand
TCTTGAGTTTGAGCAATACTTGCTCTTGCAGGTGGTTCCTGCGAGGCGCTCTTGTCAAACTCGGTTACAACAGGTACTCCATAATCATAACCATCAACAAACATGGTGCTGTAAAGCCTCATCAGGTCAAAGTAAAAGAGGCCGCGCAACGCATAGGCCTGACCTTTGTAATAGTCGGCTTCACCGGCTTCATCCGTTACATCAGAATGAATGGCAATATTGGCCTGTTGAATGCATTCGTAGATATTGGTCCATGTATCAATTGCATAAGCATCATTGGCCAGCATATTAAAACGCCCAACATTCATATATCGACCTGTACCTTCACTATTATTCGTATTATCGCTTCTGACTTCACCGAAAATGATCATATCACGTCCATAATATTCGGCGGTATTCATGTCATCATAAATACCATTCACAAGATTATGGAGGTCGTTCGTATTTTGTATTCCCTCTTCAAACTCTTTTGTCTGAAACAGCCCGGGCTCAAGGAAATCTTCGGAACAGGAGACCATTCCTATTCCAATGAGCCCGATGATTATATATACTAATTTTTTCATATTCACTTTTTTTATAAATGTTACAAATTAAAATGACAGTTTGGCTCCAACGCTATATGATTCCAATACCGGTACTTCAAAGTCTATGATACCTGTATCCTCTGTTTCGGGATCCCATTTAAGATCATCATTAAACACATAGCTCCAGGCATTGGTGGCTTTGACAAACAAATTAACCCGGTTTACATTAAGCCCTTCTGTTACGGATTGTGGCAGATCATAACTCAAAGATAAATTCCGGAGCCGGATATGGTCGGCGTTGTATAAATATCTTGTGGAGGTCTCATAAGACTGTTTGTTCCCGCCCATAACAATTTTGGGTACATCGGTCTCATCTCCCGGTTCCTGCCAGCGATCCATGGCTTTCTCATACTGATTGTACATAAAATAATTCCGCCCATCGCTTATCATATAACCTGACCAGGTATCGTATATTTCATAATTGAAGGCAAAATTAAACTGGAAGGACAATGATAAGCCTTTCCAGGAAATCGTATTGGTTAAACCTCCGGTAACATCAGGCAATGAATTTCCCTGATGAGCCCTTTCAGCTTCACTGTAATCATTGGTGGTTTCACCGTCTTTACCATCTACATACCAAAGGGGGTCTCCATTTTCCGGGTCAACACCTGCCCATTTCCTTAGATAATATGTCTTTACGTGATTGCCAACGGATATACGCTTGGTACCGTCAATGATTTCGTCAATTCCTTCGGCCAGTTCAACGACTTCATTGTTGATCCTGGCAAAATTCGCCTCAGTTGTCCACCGGAACGAATCAAATCCATCGCCTCCTACATTCACAGATGACAATGAGGCTTCGATACCTGTATTCTCCATACTGCCTACATTAAACCATTTCCCTTCAAAGCCGGTGGTACGGGACAGGGGAAGATCAAGCAACATGTCTTCAGTAGTACGTGTGAAATATTCCACGTTACCGCTAAGGCTTTCATCAAACAGGGCAAAATCCAGGCCCACATTGTATTTGTTGGTAACCTCCCAGCTTAAATCCTGGTTTTCTACACCACTATAACCAATAACCGGGTAATCATTATAACTTCCTGAATAGGCAAACTCAGCCTGGTATAATCTCTCCCCGGGAAGGCCGGCATTGCCGTTCACTCCATAGGAAGTTCTTAATTTCAGGTTATCAAGAAAACCAACACCTTGCATGAAATCTTCATTGGAAAGCACCCAGGAACCACCTACAGACCAGAAATTTCCGTACTTATTCTTCTCGGAAAATCTCGAATGGCCTTCATACCGGTAAGTTCCCTCGAAAAAGTAGGTATCCTGAAATCCGTAACGGGTATTGAACATGGCAGAATTAGAAGACCAGTCATATTGAGAAGAATTGGCTTCCTGCGGGGAAGCAAAACTTGACAGATTGGTCAGTCCCATGGATGCTACACGCTCTGCATTCGCTGAAATCTCATAATTTTTATTTTTCTGGGATTCATACACCAGTTTAAAATCCAGCCTGTTATCGCCAAAATCTAGCGTATAATCTGCCATATTTTGCCATACCCAGTTAAAATTCCGTGTATAATATGCCCATGCGATACCCTGATAAGAGTAACCGTCACCATGTGTCGGATTCCAGTACATTGGCTCTTCCATGCCAAAATAATCCAACCCCATTTTGGAAGTTAGCTTCAAATCTATAATCGGCCTCCATTCCAGAGCAGTGGAACCGAAAACTTTAGTGGTTTTTGTATCGGCAAAATCATGCTGCTGCATATAGGGCACATTAAATAAGGAATTCGTCATTCGGTTGGTAGCATCATTCCACCAGTAATCCCCTTCATCATCATAAACCGGATCAATTGGCATTAAAAAATGTCTTGCCATCATGGGATTTCTGAATGAACCTCCCTGATAAACAGTCTCCTGCTCTGAATAAGAAGCATTGGCATTAAGACGAATGGTAAAATTATCTGCTGGCCGGTTGGTCAACTTGGTCATACCGGAAAATCGTTCATAACCCGTGGCATCAACTTTACCCTGTTTCTCAAAGTAATTCCCGGAAATGTAAAACACCGTGTTCTCATTGCCCCCCTGGGCAGACAAATTGTATTTCTGCTGCTTTGCGCGATCTCTCAATATCTCATCAGTCCAGTCGGTATCCGTTTCGCCGTCCCATTCAGGCGCTGGTATACCAAATTGCTGTAACCATGTGGGATCATCAATTCCAAAAGTATTTTCCATTCCTTCTACCCGCAACTCTTGATATTGTTCAGCATTTAAAGTATTTGGCCCTTCAACAGCCAGGTCATTGTAGCCATACTCAGCATTGAAATCAAATTGGGTTTTTCCGGAGCTCCCGCTCTTTGTGGTGATCACAATAACCCCGTTGGCACCTCGTGCCCCGTAGAGTGCGGTGGCACCGGCATCCTTTAATACGGTCACATCCTCTATATCATTGGGATTTAGATTAGACAAAATGTTCCCTGAAGTGGAAACACGGGTGTAATCACCCGAAATGACAGGCGATCCATCCACTACAATCAAAGGGTCATTGCTGGCATTTATGGAACCAATACCACGAATACGAATTTGTTGCGCACTACCTGGTGTTCCGGAAACGGCAGAAGACTGCAATCCTGCAATATTACCCTGAAGCAATTGGTCCACGGACTCCATGGTCACTCTCTCAAGCTGCTCGGATTGCACTTCACTCACAGAACCTGTAAACTCTCTTTTACGGGTTACCCCGTAGCCGGTGACAACAACCTCTTCCATTTCCTGGACAGAAGGCTGCATTTCCACATCAATCGTGGTTCTGCCATCAATGGATACTTCCCGGGTCTGCATACCCACGAAGCTGAATACCAAAGTTTCTGCATCGGACGGCACTTCAAGCGAGTATTGACCGTCCATGTCTGTTGTCGTTCCAATGGTTGTCTGACTCTGGACAACTATTGAAACCCCGGGAATCGGCTCACCTGTCTCTGCATTGGTAACAGTTCCCGAAATCTGCATTTGTGCCGATGCCGTGAATCCGGCAAACCACACAAAAGTCAAAATAAAAATTAACTTTCTCATAGACATAAATTTAAGGTTTAGGGTAAAAAAATCATTTTACTTGTGATCAAAAATATGCATTTTTTTGAATTTTTAACAAATATTTTCAATCCTACCATGTCCTATAACATATATTATATATATGTGAATGGAAAAAACCGGAAAGATATACCATCCATTAGCTTGTTAATCAAGAAGTTTATGCACCAATCAATCCATTCGGTGAGAAGTAAGAAAGACTCAAATTTTCAATTTTGGCCTCTATTTAGAATCCTTCCAAATTGAAGTCCCGGTAAATTACCGGGACTTTAAAAACCAAAATGTTTAACCCGAATTATTTCCAAATAATTCATTATTGAAAAAGATTTAACAAGGTTTTATGCATTCATTCGGATAAAGTTTGATTATATGTATGTAAATCAATTAAAATAGAACCTC
>JBKGZA010000247.1:0-4039 GCA_046545815.1 Bacteroidales bacterium | reverse complement strand
TATCAACTTCAGGAATAGTTTTGACAAATATCCTTTGTTATGGGATAATATGGAGCGCCAGCTATGCCCGAGAGTTCACTTCAAACACATTATTGTTGATGGTCAAATGGCTTATACCGGTTCGGCCAATCTTACCGGAGCAGGCCTGGGGATAAAAAGTTTACATACCCGCAACTTTGAATCGGGCATCGTAACTACCGATCCCGAACTTATCGAAGCCATCATGGACCAGTTTGATCGGGTATGGATGGGCACATATTGTATAAACTGCAAACGAAGAAACGTTTGCAGTGATCCCATAGTGTAATTGTTGTTTATCTTTAAGTTCAAAATCTATCTAATAAAACTTTAATTTCTGTTATATATAAATCCTGGTTGCCAAAATATCCTGCTTATTCTTTCCCAAACTCCTGTCAAACAATCAAAGGCTCAAACTCTTTGTCAAACGAGTCGATCCACTCCTTTTTCGTGCATCAGGTTACCCAACAACCTGCTTAAACCATCATTATGGCTATTCTTCGTAATATTTTAAGGCCTCCTGCATGTGCTCTTCCATGTTCTTTATCCTATTCTCAGGATGGGGGTGAGTAGACAGAAACTCAGGCGGACCTGACCCTCCTTCAGCCTGCATCCTTTTCCAAAACTCAGGAGCGCCTCTCGGATCATAATTGGCCATAGCCATAAAATATAAACCCAGTTCATCCGCTTCTCCCTCATGTGTTCTGCTATAGGGTAGAAGAATCCCTACCTGGGAACCTACCCCAAATGCAGCCATTGCCCACTGTCTTGTTTTTTCTTCTTCTTTTTCAAGTGCTTCTGACAATACCATGCCACCCATTTGTATCGCCAGTTGCTGGGACATTCGCTCATTGCCATGCCTTGCCACCGCGTGGGCTATTTCATGAGCCATAACAACGGCTACCCCTTCATCATCCTGGCATATAGGCATAATGCCTTCATAAAAGGCAATTTTCCCGCCGGGCATGCACCAGGCATTCTTTTCATCCGATTCGAGCACATGAAATTCCCATTTGTAGTTTTTTAATACTTTCTGCTGGCCCTGGCTTCTGAAATATTCTTCCACTGCCAAAGATATTCGTTCACCTACCCTTTTAACCTGATTTTTATATTGTTGGTCGTCGGACAACTCATTGTCTTCCAAAACCTGTGCATAATTATCTTCTGCCAGGGATATCATCTGAGCGGAAGGTACTGCCGTAAACTGCTTTCTTCCCGAAAAAGGTACGGTTCCACAAGCAATAAGGAAGAAAACAAGAATTAAGTTGGTGTATTTGAATTTGTTCATTGTTTAGTAGGTTTAAAGGTTATTATCAAATTGCATTATTACTTGATCAGAAAACAGTTGCCAAAGCCACCAGAATAAAAATAAACAAATTTTCCCGGATTCTCCCATAAACCTTAACAAACTGTTGACTCTTTTTGTTGAGTAAGGTTATAATGTATGTGACTTTAGAATCTTATATGAAGTTCGCTAAATAAAAAATCTTGTTTTTTCCCACCCGTCCCGCCAGCATGCATGTATACCCGTTTTTCTGATTGTTTAGGCGCTTAAAGCGCAACTTGAACCAACATGTTGTTCAAACTTAATCCAAACATTGGTTTCTTCCCCGATGCGCTTTTTTTCAGGCTTGTCCTGAAAAAAGGTAGTACCTTACCGGTCAAATTCTTGCTATTTTTGGCAAAACTTGTCCGGTAAGGTACTGTATATCTTTTGGCTCTGTTTTCGTATGTGCTAAACCAGATAAACTGGAAACTAACCGATCCAACGGGTTGCCTTCGTCAGAAGGCCAATAGCGATAGCACAAGATTATCCAAACTCTGCCGGCGCCTCGTCAGAGCGTGCGATAGATTACAACCAGTAGAAGGCCTAATCCTCCATAAGTCCAATCATTCATCCGCTGTTCAAATTGATCCGCTGACAGTCAGTGATTTTTTTGTGAAATGTTTTGTGTTTCCAAAGTGGTTGGCTATCTATAATGATTAAAACTATACACCTGCTGGTAGTTTAAACAAAAAACTTTGCCTGTCGTGATAGGAGAGTTGTTATAACATTAGAAAAAATTAGAACAAAAAGAAAAACAGCAGCTAAAGGAACGTTTTGGAACAATCCCAAACGAAACAGGCTTAAAGCTAAGGACAAGAATTCATCAGGGCTGGTGGATAATGAATGTTTTGAATGAAAAACCTGGCGAGCATCCCAAAGACAAAAATAATAATGTATGCAGTGCCATCTCCGGCGGAATGGATAGCAAGAAGAATTTTCTCACTGCCAATTCTGTTCGTGCGGCTGAGAAAACAATTGCAGAAAGGCAGGAGGTAGATACTGGTTTAATGGAACAGGACAGATTTAAGTAAAGGATTACATGAAGAGCTTGAAGAATAAAATACCCACATAACAATTAACAAATCCAATTTTTCGTTCCATTTTCCAATTTTTTCGATTGATTCACTTCCCTCTCGCCCACCCGAATTCTACTGATCATGCCTTCCCGAATTTTTTTTTCAAAAAATGTAAATTTTTGTCTCCGAATAAACTGGAATTTTTGAAATTATTTCTTTACTTTTAAACATTCGTTATTTTTTTTTCTAACCCTTAAATTTCAATATTATGACAGATAAACAAGAAAACAAGCGGAGTATGTTTACCTCCATAAAAAATGTGCTTTACGCCCACAACAGCATTTGGGCTGGTATTCCTGCAATGGCAGATGCATATGGAAAGTTTGAGAACATCCTAATCGAAATCGACAACCAGTCACAGATTCAGGCTGGTAATATTAAAGGTATCACCAAACAAAAGCAGAAAGAAGAAGACGAGATGATCCAGTCTACCCTGGAGATGGCAACAACAGTAAAGGCCTATGCTTCTGTAATTGTTGATAATGAGCTGAAAGATAAGGTTAGTTATAGCCCCAGCGATCTCCGAAACTCACGCGATACTGTGCTGAAGGATATCTGCCAGAATATTCATGATGTTGCCCAAAGCGTTATTTCCGAGCTCGGAGATTTTGGTAAAACCCCGGAAGACCTCCAGCAACTGCAGAAAGAAATTGATGATTACGCCGACATCCTTTCCAAGCCAAGAAATGCCGTGACCACCAGGGCAGCAGCCACATCAGAACTCGCAAACCTGTTTCATCAGGCCGACGAGCTCCTGAAAAACCAGATAGATAATCTTATGGTATCATACAAGGCAAGTGAACCCAGATTCTATACCATGTATGATAACGCCCGCAAGATTGTTTCCCTGGGCAGACGAAGTGAACCCGAAAAGGAAGAACCGGAAATGGATGAGTGAGCTTGAGTGGAATAATCATAAAAAGCCTGTATTCATTACAGGCTTTAGTTTTCCAACTGCTGACAGATGCGATTCAACAACTGAGAGATTTAATTCAATAAGAGAAAGATACGATTCAAGAACTTACAGAAGCAATTCAAGCAAAAACAGATATATTTCAAATGATGACAGATTCAATTCAAGCATTGCCAGCTTTTATTCAATTTCGAACAGTCTCAATTCAACTGTTGACAGACTCAATTCAACAATTGACCTATGCAATTCAATTGCTGCCCGACCCAATTCAATAAGCGACAGATGCAATTCAAGCTTCGCCACCTCCATTTCAATATGTGAACGAGCCAATTTAAACCCGGACAGGTTCAATTCAGAAATCGACGGTTCGCTGCCCAAAGACAGCAGATGCTAATAACGGGAATACATCCCTCATCTAAAACAAACGGAGGCCTTTAAAATTGATTTAAGTTTAATCTAATAAATATAAAAACCTTATTCCATGCTATATTAAACCTTAGTGGCCAAAGATTCACCTCTCTTTTCCCGACCTTATTACCTTATTTCCCGTTTCTAACACTGACTGTTTCCAAAATTATCCGTTAATAAGGTAATAAGGTTCGTTTTGGTGTGTGATTCCTGGCTACTAAGTTCGAAGATATCGAAAATAAGGTTTTAGTACCTTACCGGTCAAATTCTTGCTTTTTTTGGCAAAACTTGCCCGGT
>JBKGZA010000246.1:0-4062 GCA_046545815.1 Bacteroidales bacterium | reverse complement strand
CATGCTATGGCATGTCTTAAACATCAAAATCCTGTCAGACTTTCAAACCTTCAAACTACTCTTCATGTTTTCTCTTTAATCCATTCAATCCCGCCTGCACTGCGTTTCGGAGGGCAGGCATTCTCGCATTCATCCCGTCAGTAGAGAAAGTTCAACCCAATATACAACCCATCGGTACCGTCCCTTTCATCCAGGGCCCTACCATAATCCAAGGCAACGATAAAGTTATTATTCAGCGCGAAATGTAAACCGGTTCCTATGGCGCTGTGAATTCCTTCCTGCATATCAGTAAAATAACGGTCCTTGTGTATGTTTTGGGGGATTTTGCTTTTGTCCAGGTCGATGGGATCCACTACCATACCATTGTCCCAGAAGCCGCTCAGTGCAATATAAATATTCTGATTAAAAAGATTAAACCTCCAGAATTTCCACCTCAGCTCGATGTTGCTGTAAGCAATATCATCCCCCAATATCCGGTTCCTTTGTATTCCCCGGAGCGATTTTTGCCCGCCCAGGCCTTCAACATTGACACTCTCCGTATACGAGCTCATCAGGTAAGATTGCATGTAAAACGGGGCTTTTCCAAGGATGGTACCCTGATATCCAATCCGGAGGGCAAGATTCAGATCTTCAGGTACTAGGGTGAAATATTGCCTGTGAATACAGGAAAGCTTGAGGTATTGATAGTCATTATTCCACAGAAAACCCGGTGCTGCTGATAAGAGTATTTCAGACCACATACCCTTCATGGGATTGGCTTTTTGCTCTCTTGTATCATACACCATCCCAGCTTTCAGGTAATTTACTATTCCCCCGTCGGATTCTTCCTGTGAAATCAGGCCCCACTTTTTATACAGTTCAAAAAGTGTAATGGTGTCCCTTAGCCGATCATCATTGCTTTTTTGGTTATAACGTTCAAAATCGAATTCATCAAGCTTGTGGGTAAAATTTTCAATTCCTGCCAGCCATTTGAAATCGGTATTGGGTATCTGATTCTGAAAAATGGCTGAAAAATGAAAGAGATTCCGTCCATAGCGATAAAACATTCTCGTAATATAATCATCAGCATTTTTCTCCTTAAATTCAGGTTGATAAACACTTTCATAACCGTTAAAACCATAAAAGTCCATTGATTTTTCTGTAAAATAGCTTAAATCAACAGTCAATCGTACCGGTGTATTCCTGGTGAGCCGCTCCGTATCGAAGCGCAACTGATTGATGCCACTGCCTTTAGTTGTTCGCGACCATTCCAGGTAAATGGATTGCAGATAATCGGGATAGGTTCTGCCATCGCCGTAATTGAAGAAGTTAACCAGGCCGCCGTATTTGAAGCCTCTGTCGGTATCATAAGCTATGGCCGGCAAGGCACCAAATGTCCAGCCTTTCTTTGTTTCCTCTGCCGATGTGGTGTCTTCCTGTGCCTGAATCTGCCCGGTAACCACAAAACAAATAAAAATGGTTATGACCAGGTATTGTGCACTGAATGAATTCATTTTTTTAATCAATTTATGAAATATTGTTTTTCAGGAATGATGAATCGCCTATAGCCTTCATTTGTGATTTGAATGATTTAACCCGATAAAGATAAATTTTCTGTTTTATTTTTTCAACATCCGTTTTTGGGTAATTTGATGTTTTGAATGGTAACTTTTTATTTTTTGTATTTTCGTATCTCAAATCTTTAAAACTCACGGGATGAAAATTTTCATAAAGCAAATTGAATCCCTGATTAATATTCAGGAGTCTTCCAAGGAGCAGATTGCGGGTAAAGATATGGAAAATTTGCATAAGGGGCAGCACTAGAAACGCAATGTCTGCGTCTCGGAGATTGTGTAACAACGACACGACAGTACGAAGGAACGAGAAGAATAAATAAGAAGACAGGAGAATGGAAAAAGGAGATAGGGAGTAGAGTGAGGAGTGAGCGATGGAACGACAGAGCGAAAGAGCGACAGAACGATCACATGATAGAATAAGGGAGAGGCAGTTGTTAATGGCATTCACATTAAAGCCAACAAAAAACTGATGCTAACGGTAACCCGAGACCCGGGACTCTGTTTTCAATAACACTTAATATTCATGTTATGGATATTAATTACCTCTGTTTGCTGAAAATCCCGCCTTCACTATGTTCCGGCGGGCAGGCATTCATAAATTTGTCTATAAAAAATTAAATAAAATCAATCAATAAAGAGCAAGAACCTATGGAAGAAAAGAAACTCCTGGAATGCGTCCCCAATTTCAGTGAGGGAAACAATATGGAGATCATCCAGCAGATAACCAATGAGATTGAAGCCATTGAAGGGGTGGATCTCCTGGATGTGGATCCCGGAAAGGCTACCAACAGAACGGTAGTTACATTTATCGGCACGCCCGACGAAGTGGTGGAAGCCGCCTTTAATGCTGTAAAGAAGGCCTCCGAATTGATAGATATGCGCCGGCACTCCGGCGAACATCCCCGCTTAGGAGCAACTGACGTATGCCCCCTGGTACCTGTTTCAGGCCTTAAGATGGATGATGCCGTGGAATATGCCAGAAACCTTGCTCAAAGAATAGGTGAGGAGCTCAAAATTCCGGTATATTGTTATGAATATGCAGCTTATGAAGAGAAAAGAAAAAACCTGGCCAACTGCCGTTCCGGTGAATACGAAGGCCTGAAGGAAAAACTTGCCGATACTGAGTGGAAACCCGATTTCGGTCCTGCTGAATTCAATGCCCGATCGGGTGCAACTGCAGTGGGAGCCAGAGATTTTCTTGTAGCCTACAACATCAACCTCAATACAACTTCCACCCGGCGTGCCAATGCAGTAGCTTTTGATATACGGGAAAAGGGAAGAGTGAAAAGAGAAGGCGGGAAGATTACCGGCAAACCTGTACTTGACCAGAATGGAGAAAAAGTATGGATACCCGGTTCACTAAAGGCTGTTAAAGGCATTGGGTGGTATATCAAGGAATATGGTATTGCTCAGATTTCTCTGAACCTTACCAATATAAGTGTTACTTCAGTGCACGAAGCATTTGACGAAGCTTGCAGAAGGGCTCAATTGAGAGGTCTTCGGGTTACCGGTTCGGAGCTGGTCGGACTGATCCCGCTGAAAGCCATGCTTGAGGCAGGGAGATATTTCCTGGGAAAACAAAAGCGATCGGCCGGTGTTCCTGAGAAGGAACTTATTAAGATCGCTATACGGTCTTTGGGACTGAATGATCTTTATGAATTCAAACCTGAAGAAAAAATCATTGAATACAAACTGCAGGATCAATCCCGAAAAAAACTTGCGGACATGACCGTTTCGGATTTTTCAGATGAAACGGCTTCTGAATCGGTCGCGCCGGGAGGCGGGTCTGTTTCTGCCTGTATGGGCTCTCTGGGTGCGGCTCTGGGAACTATGGTGGCCAACATTTCATCCCACAAAAGGGGCTGGGATGACCGTTGGGAAGAATTCTCCGGATGGGCTGAAAAAGGGATTGCGCTTCAATCGGAACTAACCAACCTGATTGATGAGGATACCGAAGCATTCAATAAAATTATTGACGCTCTTAAACTCCCTGAAAAAACCGATAAAGAGAAGGAGAGAAGAAGCCGGGCCATTCAGGAAGCTACAAAGAATGCCATCCGGGTGCCTTATAGAATTATGGAAGCAGCATATAATGCTTTAGAAGTGATTGAAGCCATGGTAGAGCAAGGAAATCCCAATTCCGTGACAGATGCAGGTGTAGGAGCACTGGCCGTGCGTTCTGCCGTAAAAGGTGCCTTCCTGAATGTGTGTGTCAATTCCAGGGAGCTGAAGGATAAGGCTTTCGTTGAAGATATGATTCAAAAGGGAAAAGAGATTGAGCAAAAGACAGAAGAGAAAGAAGAGATAATTTTGAAAAAACTTGAAGCGAAAAGCCAGGGTTTTCAATAGCGTCAGAAACCCGCATCCACCGAGTTTTGCCACAAGAAAATAATTAACATGCGGGTTCCACGGTGATTTATCATGCAAAATTTAAATAATGCAAAAGTATGGAATGAAACCCGCATCCAGGAACCTTCACAACAAGGCAATGGATAAAGCATGCGGG
>JBKGZA010000245.1:0-4065 GCA_046545815.1 Bacteroidales bacterium | reverse complement strand
CAAATTTAATGCAAATAAATTGGATAATGAGAATATTCTCATTATATTTGTATTGTTTTTACATACTCAACTCAAAAATTAATCAGTCATGGCAAAGTATTTAGTATCATCAGCAGGGGATCAGCTGGATTCGAAAATATCCGGAAGATTTGGACATGCAAAATATTTTATTGTCATTGATCCCCAAACATTGGATTATGAGGTGTATCCAGGTGTTGAGCCTGATCAGGAAAAGCCGGATATTGGAACATTCATGAAACGAGGCATCTCCAAAGTAATTGTTGGCAATATCGGACCTTCAGCCTTCAATGAGGTCACCGGATATGGATTAAAAGTGTATCTCTGTCGTAAAATGACTGTAAGAGAAGCCACTAATAAGGTTTATAATAATGAAATTTCGCCGATGCAGGAGCCTACGCTCAAAGAAAGCTTGCATGCTCCCCGTAAGGCAGAAGGTAATGTAAGCGGAAGAGGCATAGGACGTGGCATCGGCCTTGGTAGAAGTCTAGGCAAAGGCCGCGGTATAAGAAAAGGAAGAGGCGGTGGCAAAGGCCGGGGACTAAGATGATAACAAAAAGTAATATTCGGTTTAGTTAGCAATAGGATTGATTGGAAAGATTAATAGAAAATACATATGAAAAATAATACGAGACTCTATCCCGAATCAAGGGTTGAACTGACACCATTTAGTGTAAAACACTATGACAGATTGCTGGACATAGCCACATTGGGATTTTACAAACCATCTAAAAGAAGGAGGAACCCTCAACATTCTCGATTATTCTGAATTTGATATCCAAGCCGTTCCATTCTATAGCCGAATGATGTTTAATGCTGTTGAAAGCAAATGCAAATATGCCTATGATTACATTAAACGAGACTGGAAGCAGATCCTGGCAGATTATAAGTTTGGCAGTTTTGAAGAGATCCCTTTCGTAGGATATTATATCCGGTTGTTGAAAGCGAAAAAAGAATCATTTAAATGATCAAAGAAAATGAGCATCACCTCAAATTATCAAAATTTAAGAAAAGAAATACCTGATCATGTTACCATCGTACTGGCAGGTAAAACCAAATCGTCAAAAGAGATCAGGGAAGCTATTGAAGCCGGTGCAACGGATCTGGGAGAAAACTATGTGCAGGAAGCTGAAACCATAAAGCAGCAACTGGGTGAAAAGGTTAATGCTGTCAGATGGCACATGATAGGGCATTTGCAGAAAAACAAAATCAATAAGGCCCTGCCTATCTTTGATGTCATTCAAACAATTGACTCACTGGAGAAAGCCCGGGATATTGATAAAAGAGTAGAAAAGGCAGGCAAAAGTGTAATCCCTGTTTTAATAGAAATAAATATTGGAAATGAAGATTCCAAGGCCGGTTTAAAGCCTGAAGAATTGGAACCCTTTGAAAAATACATGGATGAATTTGTCAGCGATGTATCAGAATTGAAGCATTTAAAAGTAGAAGGCATCATGACTATGGGGCCCAGGTTTGGAAATCCCGAAAATTCCAGACTCTATTTCAGGAGAACACGAAAGATATTTGAGAAGATCAGGAAAGACATTCATCTCCCGGCAGTAAACATGAAATACCTTTCCATGGGCATGTCAAATTCATACAAGGTAGCCATTGAAGAGGGGAGCAACATGGTTCGGCTGGGTACAATTGTTTTTGGCAAAAGAACCTATCAATAAGCAAAAGAAGACCAGTGGAAAAGCTACTTGAATATCATCCGGTATTACTGGCACTTTCTGCTACCCTATTTACCTGGGGTGTTACTGCTTTAGGTGCTTCAATGGTCTTTTTTTTCAAAACCATCCATAAAAAAGTTTTGAATTCCATGCTCGGATTTGCAGCTGGTGTAATGATAGCTGCCAGTTTCTGGTCACTTTTAAAACCTGCCATAGAAATGAGCGAAGCACATGAGCTTGTAAAATGGTTCCCTGCCGTAGTTGGCTTTTTATCGGGAGGAGCTTTCTTTTTGCTGGTGGATCAATTGTTGCCCCATTTACATATGGGTTTCTCAACAGATAAGGCAGAAGGGATAAAAACGACATGGCAACGTAGCGTATTACTCATCATGGCCATTACCATCCACAATTTTCCGGAAGGACTGGCTGTAGGTGTTGCATTCGGAGCATTGGAGACTACTTCAGATATACATGCCCTTACAGGAGCTATTGCTCTTGCCTTTGGCATTGGATTACAGAATTTTCCTGAAGGGGCTGCCGTTTCTATTCCTTTAAGACGTGAACTATTCTCCAGGTCAAAGGCATTTCATTACGGACAATTATCGGGTGTGGTAGAACCCATTGGTGGTCTGGTGGGTGCTTACATGGTTTCGGCGATCACTTCATTGCTTCCCTATGCGCTTTCATTCGCAGCCGGCGCGATGATCTTTGTTGTCATAGAAGAGCTCATTCCAGAATCACAATCCGGTAAAGAAACAGATTTTTCAACTATTGGAGCCATGCTGGGATTTGCAATCATGATGCTACTTGACGTTGCGCTAGGATAAAAAAAATCTAAATCAAAAAAATAAAAAAAACAGCTTATGAAGATCTGCAGTACAAATGAAATAAGAAACATGGACCGAAGGGCTATGGAAGAGTATGGTATGACCCAGGAGATTTTGATGGAAAATGCCGGTCAGGCCGCTTATTTTACCATTCTGAAAGAATTTGGAATTGAGAGAAAGCACTTTGTTGTTTTTTGCGGATCCGGAAACAACGGGGGCGATGGACTGGTAGTAGCCAGAAAGCTCCACTCCAATGGTGCTAAAATTACTGTAATTATATTGGGTGATCGTTCCAAATTCAAGAGAGCAGCCAAACAAAACATGGATATTGCGGAAAATCTCCAGATCAGGATGATTGACTGGAAAAACGCTTCCGAGGCGAGAAAAACAGTCCAACATGCAGATGCCATAATTGATGCCATTTTTGGCACCGGTATCGATCGGGAGGTAGAAGGAAAGTATAGGGATGCCATCAACCTGATCAATTCGGCTGAAAAGACCGTATTCAGCATAGACATTCCCTCAGGGGTGAACGGAGATACCGGACAGGTTATGGGCACGGCAGTTAATGCCGATTATACCACCACATTCGGTCTTCCAAAAGCAGGAAACCTACTTTACCCCGGTTTCGAAAGAGGAGGTAAGCTGTATGTCACGCACATTTCCTTTCCTCCGACTCTGTATAATTCTGATGATATCAAAATATCCGTCAATGATCCGCAACCCCTTCCGCCAAGGGGAAGAGACACCCATAAAGGAGATTACGGCAAGGTACTGTTCATTGCCGGCTCTTCCAATTACCTGGGCGCTCCCTATTTCTCGGCCTTATCCTTTCTGAAGGCGGGGGGTGGACTTTCTTTTCTGGCTACACCTGAGACTATCTCGGAGTTCATAGGTAATAAGGGGAGTGAGATCATTTTTGTGTCGCAGAAAGGCACCGAATCCGGCAGCATCAGCAAAGGAAACAAGGAACAGCTCCTGGAATTCGCTGAAACAATTGACATGGTGGTGATCGGTCCTGGTTTATCTCTGAATGAAGAAACACAGCAACTGGTAAGGGAACTGGTGTCTGAAATCAAAAAGCCTGTTCTTATTGATGGAGATGGTATCACTGCTGTAGCGCAGGATACCGAATGCATTAAAAAAAGGCAGGCCCCTACCTTGTTAACGCCGCATCCCGGTGAAATGGCACGGCTTACAAAGCAAAGCACCGGCGATATACTGAAAAACAAAATAGATGTAGTCCAAAATACTGCTCAGGAGCTCAACGCATGCATTGTTTTGAAAGGCGCCCATTCACTGATCGGTTATCCCGATAAAAAAGTTTTCGTCAACCTCAGCGGCAACCCGGGTATGGCTACAGCCGGCAGCGGCGACGTGCTCACCGGAACCATAGCTGCTATGGCAGGTTTTGGATTTTCCCTTGATAATGCTGCCCGTATGGGCGTTTTCATGCACGGTTTTGCCGGTGATATCGCCGCCGTTGAAACAGGGGAAGACGGCCTGCTGGCAGATGATATCATGAATAAACTGCCTGCAGCCATGAA
>JBKGZA010000244.1:0-4082 GCA_046545815.1 Bacteroidales bacterium | reverse complement strand
AATTATGGGGTTAACTTTTTTTTAAAAAACACGTATCAATAACAGGATACGGTATTTATTGAAGACTATAAATGAGAAAGCTTATTTTCATAATTATATTGATTATCACTGGTAATTTATGTTTCTCACAGGATCCTCAGTTTACTCAGTTTTACATGTCACCGGTCTACCTGGCTCCTTCCTTTACCGGAAGCACCAAGGGAAAGCGTATTGCCACAAGTTACAGGAATCAATGGCCGTCCCTTGAGAAAGCTTTTGTTACTTATTCTTTCTCATATGATCATTATCTGCCTTCAGTAAACAGCGGCCTGGGTGTTTTATTCCTAAGGGAGCAAGCCGGCAGTGGTATTTTGTCCACCACAAATGTTGGATTAACTTACAGTTATCACCTTAAACTTAATCATGAATGGCGGGTGATTCCCGGTTTAGAGCTATCATATACCCAAAGGGGGCTGCATTTTCATAAGCTCACCTTTGGGTCTGAGTTGTTGAATCAAGGTGCAGAGGTAAAACCGGAACCACAAGATTTCACCTGGGATGTAGATGCCAGTGCTTCGGCTTTGTTTTACTCCGAAAGTACGTGGATGGGCTTTACCGCCAATCATTTGCTGAAACCTAACGAATCCCTGTATGCAGAGGAAAGCATTATTCCCATGAGATTTTCTCTTTTTGGTGGAATGAAGGTCCCCATTAATAAACAGTATGGCCAGAAGACACGGGAAAACATTTTTCCCGCTTTTCACCTGATGAAGCAAGGTAAAAATTCACAGTTGAATTTGGGCTTATACTGGAATTATAATCCATTTATGATTGGAATGTGGTACCGGGGAATACCCTTGGTGAAGGATATACCAAGCAATGATGCAGTTGCCCTGCTGGTAGGATATAATATTGATCAGTTCAATGTCGGATACAGCTACGACATCACTGTGTCGCATCTTGCGGGTATGACACAGGGTGCTCATGAAATATCGCTTGTCTATACTTTCGGGGAGTATAAAAAACCCCGGGAGAAATGGGTCAAAACTCCCTGCCCCGTTATGTGGTAATTATTTTTTTCTTACGGGTTAAAAAAGTAGGCTTTACATTTTTGTAAAGTACTATATTAACTTATATTTGTAGGGCATTAAAAAACTAAAGCAATGAAAAGGGTTAATCTTATAATCAATATTATTTTAGGAGTTGCAGTTGTTGTGTTGTTTGTCTTCCAGTTCACCCCTTTGGGAGAAGGCGCTGCCGGCGATTATCAGGTCAGTGATACGGAAGAAGAAGAAGCTGCTGTAGATACAGAGATTAAAGGAAATTTGAAAATAGCTTATGTGAATATCGACAGCTTACTGGATGAGTATGATATGTACCAGGATAAGCGGGATGAGTTTCGCGATGAACAAACCAGTTCCCAATCGAAACTTCAGAGTAGATCAAGTGAATTGCAGCGTGAATTTGAAAATTTAAAAGAGAAGATGGAAAAAGGGATGATTACAAGGTCCAAAGCACGTATGATGCAACAGGACCTAAGCAAAAAGGAACAAGAGCTATATCAGATGAGGGATCAGATTTCCTCAGATCTTTCCGAAAAAGAGCAGGTAATTTATAGACAGGTGCTTAACAATGTCATGGACTATCTGGATGATTATGCGGATAAACACGATTACCATTTTATATTAAGCTATTCCTTTGGCGGACCCATTTTATACAAACACAAAAGATTCAATATCACTCAGAAGGTACTGGAGGGTTTGAATGAAGCGTATCATGAAGACCAGTAATAAAAAATACACATGTATTCTTAGAAAGCCGTTCTGATTTTTTCGGAACGGCTTTTTTACCGGGCTTTTTATGTGTTTTTCCTGTAATAGACATTGAAGATATGGACATTAATTTTACCACTGACAAAGACTTTGCCCTGCAGATGGATCAGCAGGATCCGCTTGCCCATTACAGGGATCATTTTTTCATACCTGAGGGAACCCTATATATGGATGGCAATTCCCTTGGTTTGCTTTCAAAAGAATCAGAGTATGGTCTGAAGCGGGTTCTGAATGAATGGCGCGATTTAGCCATAAAAGGTTGGTTAAGCGGAAAACAGCCCTGGTTTTATTTTGCAGAAAAGATAGGTGAAAAAGCCGCCGGCCTTGTTGGTGCGCTTCCTGAAGAACTGGTGTTGACCGGCACCACTACCGTTAATCTCCATGCCCTGATTAGCACCCTGTATCAACCTACCGGCAACAAAACAAAGATTCTGGCCGATGAGTTGAATTTTCCCTCCGACATTTACGCCCTGAAAGGTCAGATCAGTATGAAAGGGCTGAATCCGGATGAGCATCTGATCCTTGTCCCTTCAAGGGATGGATATACAATTGACGAATCGGATATAGCAGAGCGGATGGGAGCGGATATCGCATTAATTTTATTGCCTTCTGTTCTCTACCGTAGTGGCCAGCTATTGGATATGGAGTACCTTGCAAAAGAGGCCCACAGAAAGAATATTGTGATCGGATTTGACTGCAGCCATTCCGCAGGTGTCGTACCTCATCATTTTCAAGAGTGGGGTGTGGATTTTGCCGTGTTCTGCAGCTATAAATACCTCAATGGCGGTCCGGGAAGTCCGGCTTTTCTTTATTTGAACCGGAAGCATTTTGATAGGGAACCGCTGCTGGCCGGATGGTTTGGAAACAATAAAGAAACTCAGTTTAACATGTCGCTTGAGTTTGATCCCTCGCGCAATGCCGGTGGTTGGCAGGTATCCTCCCCGGGTATTCTGGGTTCAGCCCCTGTGGAAGGCAGCATCGATTTGATCAATGAAGCCGGAATACAAAACCTCAGGGAAAAATCGGTTACAATGACTTCCTATCTCATCTACCTCATTAAAGCGTTTCTCCATGATGATCCTTATGGCTTTCATATCGTCACTCCCTTAGATGCGGAACACCGCAGCGGACACATTGCTATTACAAGAAACACTGAAACCTTCCGTATCAATGAAGCCCTGAAAAGCAAGGGTGTGGTTCCGGATTTCAGACCTCCCGGTCTCATCCGGATTGCCCCTTCACCGCTGTACAATTCCTATATAGAAATTTGGCAGGTGGTTCAGTACCTGAAAGACATTATTGATAATAGGGAGTATGAGCACTTTTCCGCTGATCGCGAAGCCATATCATAATTTGGATAAGCCAAAACCAAACAGGATGCTTTCAAGGAATTTAATGTGTTGCCGTTTTGGCTTGTAATTTACTCCTTTCCAGGTATATAAACAGTCCGTATCCCATTTTTATATTTTGCCCCTGCGTCTTTTATTCTTTTTAACCTTATCGGAAACTCTGAAAGTTCTTCGGAAACCATTGTAATCTTACTATTTTTGCAGAAAAAGCACCATGCGAATCGATATACTGACCGGCTTACCGGAGCTCCTCGAAAGTCCGCTAAATCATTCGATCATCAAAAGAGGCAGGGAAAAGGGAATCGTTGAGATTTATGTGCACAATCTGAGGGATTACTCTACCGAGAAACACAGGAGCATAGACGATTATGCCTTTGGTGGGGGTGCAGGAATGGTGATGCGCATTGAACCCATTGACCGTGCCATACAACATCTGACCTCCCGGAGAAAATACGACGAGATCATCTATACTGCTCCTGAAGGAGAGCAGTACACACAGAAAACGGCCAACAAATATGCTACTTTTCAGAACCTGATCATCCTTTGTGGTCATTATAAGGGAGTCGATCAACGGGTGCGGGATCATCTGATCACCACAGAAATATCGATCGGAGACTATGTACTTACCGGAGGAGAGCTGGCCGCAGCCATAATCGTTGACAGTGTGGTAAGACTGCTTCCGGGAGTTATCAGCGATGAAACCTCAGCCCTGACCGATTCTTTTCAGGACGATATGTTGTCACCGCCGGTATATACCCGGCCGGCCAATTATAAAGGTTGGAAGGTACCGGATATTCTTCTTTCGGGCAATTTCCCCGAAATAGAAAAGTGGAGGGAACAAAAGGCTCTTGAACGAACACGAAACCGCAGGCCGGATTTACTTGATGATGAAGAGCAGGAATGAGCTATGCATAATATTTAG
>JBKGZA010000243.1:0-4084 GCA_046545815.1 Bacteroidales bacterium | reverse complement strand
GAGCAAAAACTAATAAAGTTTCAATATCAGAACCTTCAAATTGTTTTTGTAATTTACCGTCAAAACTTTCATTCCCTTCCTTGAAGTTATCAATGAACTTATGTTTGCATTCGTTCAAAGATTGATCGTTTAATATGTCCTCATTTCCTGTTAAGAAACTTTTTTTCATAATAAGAAATTCATTTAAAAATTTATCATAAAAATCATAAACATCGGTGTTTTCTTGTTTCATAGCGCAAATATTTTAGTTTTTAGAGAATGAATTTATATTTTACAATTTATTTATTGGTGCAAATCATAATATGATATATCAAATACTCTTATAGCTATACCATTTTAATCCTTATTTATTCTTATCGTTTATATGAAGAACTGATGTTATTCTAAAATAAAAACACTCAATTTTTCCTTACGAAAAATAACTGCCAAAGTTCCACACAAAACATGACAAGCCCTGTCGTTCCCAATCAAGAAATTTCGTTTTCCGGCTTTTATAGATATAAAAACAATTACGTAACCAGGCATAGTGCTGGAATTTTTATCTTTACCCTCCCATATCATAAGGCAACAATACTGTCAAGCCAAAGCAATCTTAACCTATTAACCCCTTTTATCTCCTCCGTAAACTGATGATGCATTACAGAATGCTTCCCGTATTACATCCATTAAGACCAGCTATAAGATATGGATTATTACCAGGCCTCCCCCCAAACAATTACAAAAACTATCTCCCGACGACACCTTCTGACACCCCAACATTCTATCTTTTCAAGCAAAAAATAATCCCTCAAGGCCATTTGTATTTTTTTAGCAGATGAACAAAATTGAACCAAAGGAATAACCTGAAAGCAATAACTTACGTAAGAAAAGAAAGTTTTTGGTTTGGCAGACTGGAATTACAACAAATAAAAAACATCAAACCGCTTATACATGAAAATACACTACAGCCCTTATTTCGACAGCAATCCCTTCATTGATTTTCAGAAGCGGAACAACCTTCTTTTTAATGAGATCATTGTCGGGAATAAAGGCCTGCTGAGCGAACTGGAGTTGCGCAGCGGCCTTGTTTGTAAGACCCTCTCCGATGTGGAGAGGGAGGCCAATTACTATAATGTGCTTAAAAAGGTGGTCGACAGCCATCCGGACAGCTTCATGAAAAAGTCCTTTGATGTGGATGAATACGGCGTTGCCTCCGAATTGCTGCGGTGGAGGGACGAACTGGTACTGGCCGGGTGGACATCAGAAATAAAAGGTGTTTCGGATAAACTGGACTTGATGGCGGAGGTAGAAAGAACCGCCGTTCAGGAGGGTTTTAATATAAAAGGGGAAAGCGACCGGTGGAAGGCTGTATTTGACAGCGATGACCAATTCTTCGGAAAAGAGGATGAGCTGCGGATTTATTTTCCCAAAGATTTGCTCCCGCCCTGGCTGGCAGGTTTTTTGAATAAGCTTAAAGAGAGGGGAGTCCACTGCACATTTCAAAACGTTAAAGAAAACCTCGCTCCGGGGAATACCAACCTCGGTAAGTTGCAACACGCCCTTTTAAACCCGGATGATCCTGCAAATCATTCCTTCAGTGAAGAAAACCCGGATTCTTTGCGCATACTCCGTTTTGAGCGGTATGAGGATGCCATGGAATACCTTGTCAACCGGAAAACCAACCCCCGGAGTGTGTACATCAACTCAGACAACCGGAACTTCGACAACTTCCAGCGTGTATTCAATAAACCCCTGTCCGGCTCCAGCCTGAAAAATGCCAGTCCCGAGATCGTCCAGCTTTTCAAGCTGGGCCTTTCGCTTTTTGTTTCACCGCTCAACATTTATAACCTGCTTTCTTATTTACAGATCCACATCCATCCTTTGCCGGCGGAGTTAAGATACCAGTTAATCCGGGTCATCATGGAAGAAGGAGGTATCATAAACGAGAAATGGGAAAAAGTGATCGGGGAGTATCAAAACGTTACCGATCCAAAAGAAGCGGATGAGCGAAAAAAGAAGCTGCAATTCCTGCCCGTCCGTACGGATTTCAATGATCAAATAAGTATTGAAAAGCTCGGGGAATTTGTAACCCAACTGCAAAACTGGGCGCATGGTCAGCGACATGCCCCGGAAGGGGGTTACAAAGAACTGGAGATACAAGCTTTTTCTTCCCTTATCAACCTCTGCAATGCCTTCCAGGTTATTTTAAACAGCCAGCCGGGGGGATATACATCATCTGACCGGCTGAAATCATGGATTTTATCCATTTACAGGCCTTCCGACTATACCTGTACCACCGCGCAGGCAGGCTCGGCATTTGTTATCAGTTCACCTGCCGCCATGCTTGACCCGGCCGAACAGGTGGTATGGATGGATTGTTTTGAAGGAACTCCGAAAGCTACCTGCCACCAGTTCCTGACACAGGAGGAATTCAGTTCGTTGGAAAATGAAGGTCTACACTTGTGGAGCGAAGAAGACCAGGTAAAAGCGCAGCTTTTTGAGCAGGAAAGGGCTGTTCTTCAGTGCCGGTCGAAATGCACCCTTCTTGTTTCCAATAAAAACAGGAGAGAAAGGGTGAGTGAACATCCTTTGATCACACGTTTGCAAACCCAATTCGATCATGTTGAAAACATCGTGGAATACAATCCTGAACCCACAGGGCAGATGGAGGAGGTTGAAAAGCACAGCCTCCCTGAAACTCCCTTAGCCTTTGAACTGGATCGGAAAAACCTGTTTACCCCACGAGAAAAGGAGAGTTATTCCTCCCTTTCCAACCTGATCCAAAACCCGCTGGATTACGTGTTCCAGTACCAGTTGAAAATTTACGATCCGGGTGTCAATGAGCTGAATGATGAAAAACGGACCATGGGAAATGTGGCACATTTTTTCATTGAAAAGCTGGTGGATGATGCCGGTAAAGACCTGGCTGAAATGAAAAGGTTGGTTCAGGATGAATTCCGGACTCGCTTTGACAATGCAGTTATGCAGAAAGGAGCCGTCCTCTTGCTTGAAGAAAACCAAATTTTACAGAAACGTTTTTACCGTCTTTTACAACAGTCAGTAAAGAACCTGCTGGACCTCATTGAAACGAATAATTTGAAGGTGGAAGGGGTCGAGGTGCACGAAAATTGCCGGTTGGAGAACCTGTTTGAACTGGAGGCCAACATTGACCTGTTGCTGAAAGATGAAAACGGCCAACCTGTGCTCTTCGATCTGAAATGGACCGATTCAAAAAATCATTACAACCGGCTGATTAAAGAAAACCGGGCCTTGCAGCTCGAAGTGTACAGAAAAGTGCTGGATCGTACCAGGCAGGATCAAACAGCGGCTGTTGCCTTCTATAACCTGAAAAAGGGCCGGCTGATCTCATCCTATGGTTTTAAAGGGGATACGGTTGTAAAAGTAGAACCTGAAAATACCGCTGACATCTTGGCACAGGCGATGAATGCCTATCGGTACAGGTGGGATCAACTGCAAAGGGGAGTTATTGAAGTAGCTGAGGGACTGGAATTGAATAACCTGGAATATGTAAATGAGAGCGAAAGGGAGAATTTGTATCCCCTGGAAAGAGATTACCACAATAGCACCATAAAGGCAACGAACCCATTCAGCAATTTTAAAACATTCAAAGGAGGGCTGCAATGAAAAATATTGAGTTTATCAACGCAGGCGCCGGTTCCGGCAAAACCCGTACATTAACCACGTTGCTGTGTGAATACCTTGATGGAACGAAAGAAAATTATAAACCTTCCCAGGTGATCCTGACCACTTTTACCGAACTTGCTGCAGCTGAATTTCGTGAAAAGGCACGGGGCGCCTTGCTGGAAGACGGTATGTTCGGCCAGGCAGCCCAGCTTGAAACGGCTTCCATCGGCACGGTGCACAGCGTGGTTTTTTCCTTTGTAAAGAAGTTTTGGTACCTGCTGGGGCGCGGAGCCGTCCAGAATGTGATGTCCGAAAGCGACAGGCAGTTTTATATCAACCAGTCCCTGGCCAACCTGGCTGCTGAGGAAGATGTGTTTTTCTTTGAAGAGCTTCACGAGGAGTTTAACTTTTCTAAAAACACGGGCAAGGGAACTCATGAAAATCCTGATTTCTGGAAGGA
>JBKGZA010000242.1:0-4089 GCA_046545815.1 Bacteroidales bacterium | reverse complement strand
TTTCATAAACTCTTTTATTATAAAGTTAATTGTTACCAAGCCATTTGCATCGTTTCATTATTATTTTGTCTATTTCTCCGATCCCATAAACGGATATTTACCAGGTGGATCGACCTTGGCTGCTGATGACAGATTAAGAAAATCAATCCCGTAGGGATAGCGTTGAGGCCGGGCAAGCCGGGCATCGGCCCAGTCATTGTTTTTAAACCGCTCCCGATCGGGATCAAAGTAAAGCGTCTTGTCTGTATGCATGGCAATATGGCTGATCAGGCATGCACTGCAGGAACGATGGCCGATCTCAACCGGGGCAACAGGCTGTCGGCGTGATTTGATAGAATCCAGCCAATTGCGGTGATGTTCCATATCGCTGCGGTACAGTTGGATTTCATCGGACCCGATCTCGGACTCCAGTATTTTCGGGTCACTGGCATCCAGAGATTTGCCCTCGTCCTCTGAAGAAGGATCACTGGCCGTGACCTGAGCCGCGCCGCGTTTGACGGAAATCCACCCGTCGGTGCCGACCCATTTGACGCCCTGATCATTTTTGTTGCTGATGTCCATGACAATCCCGTTGGCGTACTTGTTGCGCACGTGAAAATCGGTGTGCACATCCCACACCCCGCTCTGAGGGAAAGTGGCATCGGCTTCTATTTCCACCGGGCCGGTATACTCTGTACCCATGCCCCAGTGGGCGGTATCTATGTGGTGCGCTCCCCAGCCGGTGATCATGCCGGCGCCAAACTGCTCAACACGAAGCCAGCCGGGCCGGCCGTAGCCTTCCTCGGGATGCACGCGTTTTTCCGTATAGGGTATCTCAGGGGTTGAGCCCAGCCACAGATCGTAATTCAGATGGGAGGGGACTTCCATCCGGGGCTCCTCTTCTCCCGAGGGGTCGGCTCCAAAGCCAACGAGCACCTCTTGTATATCACCAATCCGCCCGTTGCGAACCAATTCAGCGGCACGATGGAACTGCGGCCAGGGATCAAGGGAGCGCTGTTGGCTTCCTACCTGAAGGATCCTGCCCGTCCTATGGATGATATTGCTCAATACCCTGCCTCCTTCAACGGTCAGGGAAAGGGGTTTCTGTACATAAATATCTTTGCCGGCCAGGGCGGCTTCAATGGCAGGCTGAACATGCCAGTGGTCTGGTGTGGAAATAATCACCGCATCGATTTCAGGATCATTGACCAAATCGCGGTAATGCTCATACATTTTTACATTGACCGGGCTGCGCTGACCCTTGTTCTCTTTGTACCAGTTCTCTATAAATTCTTTGCCATCTTTCATGCGGTTTTCATCCACATCGCAAACAGCCATAACCTGAACATCATCATGTCTCATGCACTCGGGCAGGTCATGGCTGCGGGCTATACGCCCAAAGCCTATCTGGCCGATGTTGATCCGGTTGCCGGGGGAATTTTTCCCGAAAACCGATGAAGGAACGATCGTAGGGGCTACCAATGTAAAGGCCACTCCCGTTAGACCAGTCTTGATAAAATCTCTGCGTGTGTGTCCGTTTTTTTTGTCTTTCATATTTTAATCTTTTTATAGATTCGGTAGTAAGTTATAAATGCTATTGTTTTTTTTCGTTCTTATATTTTTCAAAATGCTCTGCAATACCGGCAGCTTCATGGGTTCCCGAATGCACGAGCACACGGTAATGAAGGCGGATTTCCTCTCCTTTTTCAAATTTCCTGCCTTCATCATCTTCAGGCCAGTACATAGGGGTGGGAGAGAAAAAACCATAGTCGCGGGTAAACCAGGGAGAAGGATACCACTTACTGGAGGGATGTTGCATGATGGCCATTCCTTCTATCTTATCCCCTCTTTTCCCATAATAATCAATCCAGGGAGCACGCTCCCCCCAGGTGCCGTCTTCGGTTTCTCTGCCCTCTGCATCAATCATGGTACCTCCGTTGGTCACGGCAAGATCCGGGTCCATACGGGCACTGAAGAGGGAGTGATTGGTCTTTTCGATCACTACATCCTCAAGCATCTGAAGGGTAATGTCAAAGTCTATCTGGTACACATCTTCTGAAGAGGCGGAAATGGTAATACGGCGCAAATCTTTAACAGGAGCAGAAGCTCCTTTGCGCGTCCAGATGCATTCGTTTTCAATGACTACCTGTTCGCCATCGTTTTCTTTTATTTCGGCCCTCAAAGAGATGATCTGACCGCGTTCGAGGCCTTCCTGCCAATAATTGCCTCCATTCACCTCGTCGCATCCGAAAAACAGGGAGCTGTGATGCGGGTAAGGGCTGTTGCGCATGGAGGTGACACTTGCCCCTGAAGGGCCGTTCACCGGGTAAAAAAACGGGTATTTTTCCGTGTCGGAAAAAATATAGCTTGTGAAAAAATTCCCGTTGATCCGAACGTCAATTGATGACTCGTGCTTGATTGCGGATATTTCTCCCTGTGCACTAATTTCTCCGGTAAAGAGAAAGGCTGTTATAAGAAAAATAATTAATGGTTTGGTTTTCATCGTATCAATATTTTTTTAGTCATAGCTGTTTTAACAATTTTCATTCTGAGAAGGATGTCTTATTTATTTGACTCTATCT
The DNA here is from genome assembly GCA_046545815.1 of Bacteroidales bacterium. Classification (GTDB taxonomy): domain Bacteria; phylum Bacteroidota; class Bacteroidia; order Bacteroidales; family UBA12077; genus JAGXLC01. The sequence continues at coordinate 1,528 of JBKGZA010000242.1, read as the reverse complement.
CAACCTTTGGGGGATGGGCAAAATCATTCCAGATTTCTTCGGCTTTTTCTGCCTCAGGAAACTCACCGTCGAATACCATCATCCGGTATTTTAAGGTATAAAGGTTCCCGGGCTCAAGCTCCCATGATGTATGGCGAATGGGACAAAATTCAAAGAAAAAATCGCCCCTTCCTCCTGCGGCATCAAGGGGCCAAACACGCATGGGCTCTGGGTATTGCCGGTTATTGGGATTACTCATAAACAGAATTCCAGAGGGTGACTTCCCCTCTACATCTGCCCACGTTATACACCAGCGTGCGCGGGTTCCGTCCGCCTCCTTCCTGTTTTTTCCTTCGGAGGTTAGAACTCGGGTATTTTCCTTTTTCCAGTCTTCTGTTGCCCTGAATCCTATACCGCCACCGTATCGGTACTGATCAAGCATTACCGGCTTATCTGTTGCGCAATTCAATGTAGTAGTCATATCCCAAAGGAAAACTTCTTTGCCATTGATCCTAACGTTCCACACCCTTACATCCCAAAGCTCATTAATTGCTGTTGTGTCACCTTTAAGGTCAATATGTTTTTGTAAAGTCTTAAAACCAGTATAAATCGGGCCATTAACCTTTGATACGTATCCGTTGAACCGAACAGTCCCTTCTCCTTTTGCCAGATTCCAAAAGTCTATTTCTTTTCCGTCGAAATGGGTCTTGGTCCAAGGATTCCATATTCCGTAATGGTGATAATGGTCGGGGGGTTGAATGCGTGTAAGCACATTGCCTTTGGGAGAATAAAGCGGATGAATATAAGCACTTCTGCCATACAGATCATCAACTTCTTCAGGGGCGGGATACTTCGCATGACGGTAGCTTAATACCGGCTTGTTGTCTTTTTCCAATACAAGAGAATGCTTATCCTCTGAGTAATTCATAGGAGGATTACTTCCCTGACTATTTTCCCCGGCACGAAGTTCATAAGTACGCCGGGTATTTTCGGAAGTAGTACCATCAAGAATCCACCAAAGTCGATTCGGATTTCCGGCCTCCAGTTGGCATTTTACCTCTTTTTCGTTTCCTCCTGTAGTTTCTACCAAAACAAAAGGACGATCGTTAAAAGGATAATCCAATTTCTCAAGAGAAATGCTTACTGGTGTACTGTTTCGTTCATATGAGCCGGTATTAACTTTTATCTGTGCTATGGGGCTCTGTGCGTCAACGGTTTCCAAAATCCCAAGCATAAAAAAGAAAAGGAAAAGAAACCTTATTATTGATGCTTTGTTACTTAGATATTTCATCATAAGCAGACTTTTAATTTTATAGGCTAAATTTAATGATTTTTCCAATCAAACAAAAAATGCTGCTTGTATTTAAAATACAAGCAGCATTTTTTTATCTCAAATTCTATTAATAACCCTCATTTTGCGGAAAGTCTCCGGAGGTCCTTTCCATTTGCTCCGCAGGAATCGGACGAAGGCGGTGATAGGCCTCTATATTAGGGCCTCCTTCAGGATTGTATGCTTTAACTCTCTCCACCAATTTTTCGGTGCGTTTCA
>JBKGZA010000241.1:0-4104 GCA_046545815.1 Bacteroidales bacterium | reverse complement strand
TAATTGTCATAATGCATACAAACGTGTTGTGCGAATTCTGTGGAGGTATGAATGATCTGATCCCACTTTACTTCTTTCAAGGCATTGATTTCATTTTTACGGATGCCCGTTTTATATAACAGGTAGATCATTCCGGCGGTAAAAGTATCGCCGGCACCAATGGTACTGACCGGCTGAATGGGCGGCACCTGATAATTTTTTTCAAAGGCGCAGGCCCTTACCCAAACCCCCTTTGAACCGGCAGTATATACCAAAGGCACTGTTTTAATTTCCGATAACAATTCCCAGGCATGCTTCACACTACTTTCCCCATAGAGGTTGGTAAAATCTTCATCCGAACCTTTTACCAGATCGGCATATCGGATATTCTGTTCTACTCTGCTTCTTATCTGATTCAGATTACCGGTATTTGTTTTACGGAAATTCGGATCATACAGGATGATTGCGTCATTCTTTGCGGATTGTTCGAGAAAACATAGCAACTCATCCCTCCCTTCATCCTTTAAAGCAAATGAAGACCCGAAAAGCACAATATCTTCCTGGGTCGGTTCCGGAAACTTCAGGCTTTTTTCTACTTCAGGCTTAAAAAAGGTGTAGTGCGCATTGTTATTTTGATCAAGGAAAGCCAGGGCTACCCGTGAATTGCCTTCATACCGGGTGACATACTCATTTGAAATGTTATTTTCCTTAAGAAAACCCCAAGCTATGTCACCTACCTGATCATTTCCAAACATGGTGATGAATGTAACCGGTATACCCAATCTTCCAAGAGAGACACATGTGTTGAGCTGCGAACCTCCTACCCTCGCTTCGCGAGGCTGATCATCCCTGAAGATGATATCGAATGTGGTTTCTCCGACTATATATATCCGTCGGCCATTTTCCATGGAATCAGCGAATTTGCTTCAAACCTGTCCTATCCGTTTCTTGCTACTCTCGCTGTTTTAAGAATTTATATCCCTTCTTACAAAGATATTCCATGCCTTTTTCAGAATACTAACCGGATGGACAAGGCCACATCATCACCCCAAAAGCCTGTGTCACCTACCAGGTTATAGGCTGGCTTCCAGTCTATACTGAGGTTGATGGGTATCTCTTCGAAGGTGTATTCCAAACCGAAAATGCCATCGATACCCACTACAGTATAGCTCTGATTATCTTCAAACCAAGGATTTTCATCACCATCCCAGAATCCTATATGACCACCTATCCCGTAATACCAGTTGAAGCCCAGTACATCAAAAGCTGGAGCATGCCTTTCGTACAGCCCGGTTATATGGTAACCTGACCACCTGAATGAAGCAAGCCCTTCAAGAGCATTTTCGGAATCCAGAAAATGTTTTATGGTTAATCCGCTTGACAAACCGCCCCTGAAACCGATGCCGGTATTGTAATTTGACTGTGCACTGGCGAATGATAAACTCATTCCTGTAATTAAAAGTGTAAGAATAATCTTTTTCATCATATTTTTGTTTTAAAGATTTTCAGCTTAACAAATACACCTGAGCAATTGTTTTTACCTCCCAAAAAAAACCAAAAATTTCTGGGAAACCTGAGTATATTTATATTTAATACATCTCTTTGCGATTTTTACTATATATCATATGTTTAACTCAAATTTTATTTGCTGAGGTTAAATGAAGGCGGAGCCGCCTCTTTTTCGCTTCCCCACTGCCTGTTGGCTTTCGAACCCATTTCCAGCTTCAGTGCGCCTCCATTCCTCATTTTCTCATGTAAAAACCACGGTTTATCGATGGAATTTCCATTGAACGTTGCTGACTGAATGTATTTCTTGTTGGAAGAATTGTTGTTGGCCATGATGGTAAAATCTTTTCCATTGGAAAGATGAATGGTCACCTCATCAAACACCGGGCTGCCGATGTTGTACATGGGCAATCCCGGGGTTACCGGGTAGAAACCCATGTAAGAAAACACCACAAATGCCGACATGGCGCCTCCGTCTTCATCCCCCGGTATGCCCATCAGATCGTTGCGGAACCATTGCTTCAGCAAATGTCCGATCCGTTTCTGCGTTTTCCAGGGCTGGCCGGCATAGTTGTAAAGATACGGAATGTGAAAGCTGGGTTCGTTGCCCATGGAGAACTGGCCGACATTACCGGTGTGATCAGGCAATTGTGCGTAAAATTGATATTTTGGCTTTCCCAATGGCTCATCGAACAGGGCATCCAGGTTGGAGGTGAATGCTTCCCTGCCTCCCATCAGATCAATAAGGTCTGCCACGTTGTGTGTAACCTCCCATCGGTAGATCCAGCCGTTGTTTTCGTCGTAATAGTCGCGGGCACCCATATCGCCTGAGAATTTGTAATCGAAAGGCTGAATGAAATCCCCGTTTTTATCTTTGGGATGGAAAAAATGGGTTTCAGGATGAAAGAGTTTACGGTAGTTGTAGGCACGGTCAGAAAAATGCCGGTAATCTTCTTTTTTGTCTAACTTTTTGGCCATCTGCGACAGGCACCACTCATCATAGGCTGTACCCAGTGTCACGGCAACGGCCTGGCGACTTTCAAAATCATCTACCTGCGGCACGGTTTCCTCTTCATCCGGATGCAAAGCAGGGATGTACCCGTGCTCCTGGTAAAATGCATTCAGATAGCCTGCCGTATCTGCCGACCAGGGTGCCAGTGTTTGCTCTGTGATGACATTTTTGCTTGCCCTGTATGCTTTCTTCAGGTTGAAATCTTTTATTCCTTTTCGGTAAGCATCAAGGAAGGTTCCCACGATGTGGTTGGAGTTCATCACCGCCCGGTTGCCATTGATGCCCGGAAAGATCGGTGCCCAGAAATGATCCATCTGTTCTGCCATACGGACGAAAGAGCGTAGAATATACATTTCTTTTTCTGGGTTTATCAGAATATTCAAAGGATGGTGGGCCCGGTAGGAATCCCATATCCAGTCGTCCGTATAGAAGGGGATGCCCTGATCATCATGAACCTGCCCATCAAAAGCACTGAAATAACGGCCATCCTCTGAGATGGACACGGGCCGCTCATAGGTGCGGTACAAAGCTGTGTAAAATATCGTTTTGTCATCTTCGCTGCCCCCTTCCACCTCAATTTTTCCGAGGGCTTCGTTCCATATCTTTCGGCCTTCGACATGCAGCGTACCCATATCCTTTCCGGCAACTTCTCTTTCCATGTTGCTTTTGGCCTGGGCTTCGTCAATGAATGAAATCCCGTACCGAAGGTTGACGGTGCCAGCGTTTTCAGGGAATTTCAGGATAAGGGTAGCATTTTCTCCTTCGGCCTGCTGACTGCCAATCAATTCACTGTCTTCCAGAACATAGACCTCCCGGGGAGATTGTTCGGGCGCCAGATGCACAAAGGCCTTTGTCTCATTATCGACAGACTGGTAGCCTGAAATGGCCTTTCCGTCCCACTTCAGCATGCCGTTTTCTGAATTCAGTATAAGATAAGCCGCTCCTTCCCTGTTGAAGTCAACCTGATACATCGCAGACTGATGTGATACACCGAAATTGATTTCGCTCTGTTGTTCATCCAGGTAAACAGACCAGGAATATGGCGTGATCTTTTCGTTATCGTAACTATAAGACATCACAGGCTCAATATTTTTTTCATCTCCCTGGAAAGGGCTCAGGTGAAATGCCGGATTGCCACGGTGATTTACTATGATCAGGGGGAATCCCTCCATCGAAACATCGGTGTAGCTTTCCCGGTTGGGATATACCCGCAGGAAACTGTTCGGCAAATTTACCGTAGGATAGGTGGGCACCAGCAAATGGCTGATATTACCAATATAGGGATTCACATAATCTACCGGCTGCTTCTCTTCAGAGGCGCAACCCAACATCATTCCTATTATTAAAATGATGAATAAGAAAGAAGTGATGGTTTTGTTGTGCATAATACTTGAATTAACTGTGAAAGCACCAAATTACAAATTATAAATTACAAATAATCTCCAATGACCGAAATTCTAACCTGCATTATTTTTACCGCGGCTTTAGCTGTAAACAAATTTCTCATAACTTGTTGTTTAGTAATATTCTCAGGGTCATGAGTATAAAATGAAGCCCGCATCCAGCAACCTTCACAACAAGGCAATGAATAAAGCATGCGGGTTCCA
>JBKGZA010000240.1:0-4155 GCA_046545815.1 Bacteroidales bacterium | reverse complement strand
TTGGCAAAAGACAGGACTCCAGATACAGCAGTAGAGACGCAATGTTTGCGTCTCGTAGATAAATTTGGCAGGATAACGGTGAATACTATTGATGAGTGAACGGTTTGACTGGATTAAAGAAGTTTGAAAGTTAATTGGCAATGGTCAATTGACAACCACTGAATTGCTTCACAAATCAGTGAAATTAAAGGATTATTGATTGTCATTCGGTTGTTGATTCTGTGGTCACTCTATTTTTTTCGAGAAAAAGAAGTCGCATAGCGACGGAAATATGGTAGAATGAAAATCTAACAACAAGAAAGCGTCGCGTAGCGACGACACAAATCCTTCAAATCCTGAAAGAGCTTTGCTAGGGGCTTTTCGATCTTGGCTGATTTGGCATTGGATTAGAAGAAAAATCAGCAGTCTGAAAGAAGCATCGGGGTCAGTTATGTCAAATCAATAAAGATTGTTATATTTGGTAAGCAATCTGAAAAAATTTAAAGGTTATTCTTATAAACCTATTGAAGTCAAAAATTTAAAAAAATTAATGCCTTATGATGACACGAAGAGAACTTCTTAAAACTGCAGGAGCAGCCGGAGTTGCTGCATGGATGGCGCCACTTGCCAGTTGCGCTGGAAATCAACAGCAAAAAGTTGACACCGGGACAACCTTCAAGTATTGTTTGAATACAAGTACCATCGAAGGCCAGGATCTTACTTTACACGAATATATTGATGTTGCCGGTGAAGCAGGATATGATGCAATAGAGCTTTGGGTAGAGGATGTGAGAAAGTATCTGGAAGAAGGAAATAGTGCGGAAAAATTAAAAAGGCATATTGAGAACAACGGTCTCACTGTGGAAAATGCCATCGGTTTCGCTACGTGGCTTGCACCTGGTGAAGAAGGGAAAAAAAACGGTTTTTCCCAGATGGAAAAAGACATGGAAATGATGGGCCAAATTGGCTGCAAGCGCATCGCAGCTCCTCCTGCAGGCCGGGAAGAATTACCCAAACTCGACGTTGAAGAGCTTGACTTTTTCGAAGCAGGAAAACGCTACAGGGAACTGATTGAACTGGGCCATAAAACCGGAGTTATGCCCCATCTGGAGTTCTGGGGAGTCTCCAATGTCCTCTATCATCTTGGCCAGGCTTTAATGATAGCTGCCATAGCCAATCATCCCGATGTGCACATTCTCCCTGATGTGTATCATATGTTCCGCGGAGGCTCAGGCTATGAAGGTCTAAAGATGCTGGGTGGAAATTTTATTGAGTTTTTCCACATGAACGACTTTGTGGACGATATACCCCGGGAAGAACAGGAAGACAGCGACCGGGTTTACCCTGGTGATGGGGCTGCACCGATGAATGATATCCTCGGCGCATTAAATAACATGGGCGGCACCAAGATACTGTCCGTGGAATTGTTCAATCCGGAGTACTATAAGCAGGACGCCGGCAAAGTAGCAAGTACGGCACTGAAAAAAATGAAAAATCTGGTTGCTGAAGCAACATAGTACGGACTGTTTGATGATTAAACGGTCTTATATCACGAAACAATTTATACCCATTACCGGTAAGAATCAACATTTCGGGTAAGGGATATGAAAATTTTAAGGATCCGGCCGGGGGATAAAGATTCGGTCTCCTCCGGCCCCCATTTTTTGAAAGGAAAGTGTACAAATAAATTTCAAATCATCATGCCAAAAAACAAATTTTCACGATCATTCCCCTGGCCAACTATCCTATGTGGCCTTTTTCTGTTTCTGACCACATCATTCTCAAAAGCCCAAAAGGATAAGCCCAATGTATTGCTGATCAACATCGACGATCTGAATGACTGGGTGAATCATCTGGATGGTCACCCAAAAGTACAGACACCCAACATGGACCGCTTGGCTGGACGGGGCGTGGCTTTTACCAATGCCCATTGCCAGGCTCCGATCAGTAATCCGTCCAGAACCAGCTTTCTCACAGGATTGCGACCCTCAACCACTGGAGTTTATGGCCTCGGCCCGTGGTTCAGGTCACTGGATGAATATGAAGACCTGATTACCCTGCCTCAGTATTTCGAGCAAAACGGTTATCAAACCTTAACTACGGGGAAAGTTTACCACGATGCCTATCCACCGGAAGAAGGCCGCAAGGATGGAGCCGAATTTACCAAATGGGGCTTTCATGGCGGCTTTTATCCACGCCCCGAGGAACCCTTTGTAAAAGAAACCGGGCACCCGTTGGTAGATTGGGGTGTGTACCCTGAAAAAGATTCGCAGCAAGACGACTGGAAAGTCGCCGACTGGGCCATCAAACAACTTAAAAATCCCCCGGATGACCAACCTTTTTTCCTTTCGGTTGGCTTTCGCCATCCCCATGTTCCTTTATACGCAACCCAGAAATGGTTTGACCTTTATCCTGAAGGAGAGGAGCTTCTGCCTGAGATCAAGGGTAACGACCGTGAGGATATTCCCCGTTTTGCCTGGTACCTGCACTGGAATTTACCGGAACCGAGACTGGCATGGCTGAAAATGCACAATGAATGGAAACCCAAGGTCCGTGCCTACCTGGCAAGCGTAAGCTTTGTTGACATGCTGGTAGGTCGGTTGCTTAATACCCTGGAAAAAGAAGGACTAAAAGAAAATACCATTGTGGTGCTTCTTTCAGACCATGGCTATCATTTGGGAAGCAAAGATATTAGCGGAAAAAACACGCTATGGCATGAATCTACACGCGTTCCTTTTATTTTCGCCGGCCCCGGCATCCCGGAAAAAGGAAAACAAAGCGATCAGCCGGTGGAACTGCTCGACTTGTATCCGACCCTGACAGAGCTGGCAGGTCTGCCGCAAAAACAAGGATTGGACGGTCATTCTCTGAAACCATTATTGGAAGATACCCGGCATGAGCGTTCCCGGCCTGCCATATGCACACACGGTCCCGGGAACCATGTTATAATAACCGAACAATGGCGTTTTATACAATATGCCGATGGTTCGCGGGAACTCTATAACCGGGAGAATGACCCCTATGAATGGAACAACCTGGCCGTAAAAGAAGGATATGCCCCGATAATGGAAAATCTGGCCGAACACATACCCGAAAGCGCTGAGCCTGCACCGGGCAATAAAGTACGGCTGATTGAGATGATTGATGGACAGCCTTACTGGCAGGGAGATAAGATCCCCGAAGATGCGGAGGTGCCGATGGAGTATGAGTAGTGAGCTTACTATATTGCAGAACCAAATTAAAGAGATAGAATTTAGCTGACAATTAGCAGTTGTCAATCAGAGTAATGCAGAATTAGCAGCAGTAAACAGTTAAAAAATAAAAGCTATTGTGCCTGATAAAAAAGGTTACCTATGCTCTTTGCTCTGAACCTATTCATGCATTTAAGCATTTATTCATTTATGCATTGTTTACTGAATCCCTTCCAAAATATACACAGTACCTTACCGGCCAATTTTGCCAAAAAAAGCAAGAATTTGACCGATAGGGTACTAGCTATACGGATTGTTGCCGTAAATGGTATACTGCTGTAGGGTTCGCTTGCCCAAGCTATTGTTTCCGCCTACTCCATGCACCTTAATATCCAGGTTGATGTTGATCAGCTCCCTCACGGGGAGTTGATGGGTGTGGCCTGCCTGTTCCATATCTTCCTCTTTATAGGGCCCAGGCGCGAAAGGACAGAGGCTGTAACCCTGCCACCTTGATGCCATTTCCATGTTTATCGATAAACTGGCCCACCGCACATCACAGCGGTTGGCATTGTCCCGAGGTGATATATATGGCGTGATAAACTCACTCAGGTTTTTCATAAACCCCATAGAAGGCGCTACGTTTGAGGTCCTGGTAATTTTCATGCGGTTCCCGACCGTACCATTTGATGTTGCTGTACTGTTCAGGGATGGCCAAGCGCATACCAAACTTAGGGATCAAAGGGATATCGCCTTTACCCGGTGCACAATCAGCCTCAACCTTCAGACGGCCGTGTGCATTGAAAGTATAAGTAAGATTATAATTTGCATCATACATATCGGAGACTGAATGATCGGCATGATAAAAGTAAACGCGTGTGGGATCAATTGCCGCCATTGCCTCCCGCATAGCACTAAGATTCGATCCGCTGCCACCTCCATTACCCAAAGACCAGATTATCACACTGGGATGGTTCTTGTCACGCTC
>JBKGZA010000239.1:0-4158 GCA_046545815.1 Bacteroidales bacterium | reverse complement strand
TATTAGAATTACATTTTTCATCTCCACGTCACGGAGAAGGGTATTAGAATTACATTTTTCATCTCCGCGTCATGGAGAAGGCTATTAGAATTATCATTTTCATCTCCGTGACCAGGAGAAGGTTATGTCCGTATTCATTGATTTCCTATCACCGTTAGCATTTTTTTTAAATAATTTATTCATTGAGGTATTACACACCACTGGCCACCAGATCGCCCACTTCCGAGGTTGAATAGCCCATTTTTCCGACGCTCATACTTTTTAGCTTATTTCCGGTAACATTCATTATGGATTGCTCCACAGCCCTGGAAGCTTCCATCTCATTGAAATATTCCAGCATCATGGAAGTGCAGGATATGGCCGCAAGCGGATTGATGATCCCTTTTCCGGTATATTTGGGGGCAGAGCCTCCAATGGGTTCAAACATACTTACCCCTTCGGGATTCAGGTTTCCTCCGGCAGCAATGCCCATGCCGCCCTGGGTCATGGCGCCCAGATCGGTAATGATGTCGCCGAACATATTGCCGGTGACCAGCACATCAAACCATTCCGGATTTTTAACCATCCACATACAGGTAGCATCCACATGGTAATAATCCCTTCTGATGTCCGGGTAGTCTTTCTCACCGATCTCATGGAAAGCCCGTTCCCAAAGATCGTATACATAAGTCAGCACGTTGGTTTTGCCGCACAGACCAACGGTTTTGTCTTTATTTCTTTTTTGGGCATACTCAAAGGCAAAGCGCAGGCAACGCTCCACCTGGTGGCGGTTATACACCATGCTCTGAACGGCTACCTCGTGCGGAGTGTTTTTCATGGATATGCCTCCTGTTCCGGTGTATAAGCCCCCTGAGTTCTCTCTTACCACAACATAATCAATGTCTTCAGGACCTTTGTCCTTCAAGGGGGTTTCAACGCCGGGATACAATTTTACCGGACGCAGGTTGATGTATTGATCCAGCTCAAAACGAAGCTTCAGCAATATTCCCTTTTCCAGCACGCCGGGTTTCACATCGGGATGTCCGATGGCGCCGAGATATATGGCATCGAATTGTTTGAAGTCTTCAATAGCCGAGTCAGGGAGAATTTCTCCCGTTTTCATATATCTCTCCCCGCCGAAATCAAAATGGGTGAAATCAAAGGAAAAGTCATACTTTTCCGATACTGCATTGAGTACTTTGATTCCTTCGCTGACGACTTCAGGTCCCGTACCATCACCGGGAATCACTGCAATTTTATAATTTTTACCGGCCATAATGTTAAGTTTTTATCTGGATTAATATTTAAAATTGAAGAACAATAATATACAAATCTGCTTAAAATGCCAAATCTTCATGGTTGGCGATTTTCCTCTTTTTTATCTATCTTTAAAGCCCATATTGTTCTTACTGAATGGAGCGGTGTTAAAAAAATAATTACAGATGACTCATAAGATGATATCTTTGCAGCAAGAAATTTTTCATGCGGCAGAAAAGGCAGAAAGATGGATGTTGAAGCATCTTACAGAAGAAGACGTATTAAACCGAAACTCATCCGATCCCGTCAGATATTATAAATGGCCGCTGGCCCTTGTTCAGCGTGGAAAAAATGAAGAAGCGGGAGAAATCATTGAATGGATCAATCGCCATTGCCTGACCGGAGCGGGAGATTATCAATCCCACCGTACTGGTTTTCATGATACATTTCACCATTATGCCAACCTTTGGATCACGGTGGCAGCAAACAGGCTCGGGAATATACAATTGGTTGAAAAACTGCTGGGGTTCATTCTGCAGTATTACAACAAAAGAACCGGAGGTCTGGCGACTTTTCCGGCAGACAGAGAAAATATAACTGAAGATCCGGTTTCCACCGCATTTCTTGGTTGGGCCGCCTGTGAAAAAAAGGACAGGCCTCTGGCTGATTCTGTTTTCCATTATTTTAAAAGGTTATTGGAGAAAAACACAGACCAATACCGGTTCTGGTTAAGATTAAATGCTGAAGGAGATCTTATAACAACCATACCTGAAGATATAGATCCCAAAACATACGTGATCCGTTTGGGAGAGGAAGAACAGTGTTATTATTTCCTTGGTGCTGCCTGTTATTTTTTTGCCCGTTACATGGAAACATTTGATGATACGCCTTTGACTCTTGCAAAACAATATGCCGGCTTGCTGGAAAAAGCAGGAGAGAAAGCCCTGAATACGATCTGGGCAGCTAAAGTTGCCCCGGGTTGTGTAGCATTATATTCTGTAACCAGGGATGAACGACTTTTAAATCTTGTTCCCCCTGTTATACAAGCAGTTTTAGAAAATCAGCATCCCGAGGGATATTGGGTAAAGAACGGCAAACCCTGGATAACCTTGACCCCGGAACAGTGCTACTGGCTGAGTGATATGAGTGGGAGGCTAAAATCCACCTCAAACCATTCCAATTAAGATATTTGATGGAGATACATTTTCCAGTAATGATTAAATCTGTATATTTGGCATCAATCAGGGATGCATAAATTAAATTATATATTGACATATACAATAAAATTTCTATGATTACATACAACAGCAAAGGCATACTCATTTTCATTCCGGCTCTGTTCGCGGTCGGATGCACTCAACAATCTTCGGAAGAGGCCGAACAGTCCAAACCCAATATTCTCTGGATAACCGCGGAGGACATAGGTCCCGCACTGGGCTGTTACGGTGATCCACAGGCCCGAACCCCCAATCTGGATGAACTGGCAAGTGATGGGGTGGTTTATAATAATGCCTATGCCAACGCACCCATCAGTGCACCGGCCAGGTCAAGCCTCATTACCGGTATGCATGCTACGTCACTGGGCACACAGCATCTTCGTTCGGATATCCCCATACCGGATAAGGTCAAAGGCATACCGGAATACCTGGATCAGGCCGGCTATTTCTGCACCAATAGCGGAAAAACCGATTACAACTTTTCACCGGCCGGGATGTGGGATCACAATGGTACCGACAGTGCCCACTGGGAGTATCGTCCGGAGGGTGATCCCTTTTTCAGTGTATTCAATTATGGGGTTACACACGAAGGCCATGTCAACAAATACCAGCCTGAAGATTATAAAAACCTGGAAAAACGACATGATCCCGAAAAAATCAATTTGCCACCCTATTTCCCGGATACCCCTGAAATGCGGAAGCTTTGGGCCCGGCAATACGATTTGATCACCGTCCTTGACAAACGGGTAGGAGATTTGATTGATCAGTTAAAGGAAGACGGTCTGTATGATGAGACCATCATATTTTTTTACGCGGATCATGGTTATGGCATGCCGCGTTATAAGCGGTGGCTCTACAAGTCAGGCTTGCATGTTCCCATGATCGTCAGGGTACCTGAAAAATACCGGCACCTGATCCCGAAAGAGCCGGGTTCTAAATCGGACCGTATGGTGAGTTTTGTTGATCTGGCTCCAACAGTGCTCAACCTGGCCGATGTGGATATTCCTGATCACATGCAGGGGAAAGCATTTCTCGGAAACGATTTGCCTGAAGAGCGGCAGTACCTGTATGCCTCGCGTAGCCGGGCAGACGATGTTTACGATGTATCCAGGGCAATACTCAGCGATGATTACATCTATATCCGAAATTACATGCCCCATCATTCTTATGTAACCGATGCGCTGATATTTGATGAAGAAAAGGCGAGTTTCAGAGAACTTCGCCAGCTTCGGAAAGCAGGTAAATTAACCGGATACGCCAGAAAATTCTTTCAGCCCAAACCGGACGAAGAATTATATAACCTTGAAGAAGACCCACATGAACTTAACAATATTGCAGATTCATCCGCTTATAGTGATAAGCTTAAGCAAATGAGGAAGCGATTGAAAAATAAAATAATCTCGACAAGAGATATCGGTTTCCTGAATGAGGCCGAGATGATGCGCAGGGCCAGGGCTAGCACCCCTTACGAGTATGCACAGTCTGAGGATTATCAACTGAAAAATATCCTCAATACTGCCGAAAAGGTAGGAAAAGCTGATTTGGAAACGGATGAACTGATTGCCGGGTTGTCTGATAAAGATAGCGGGGTTCGTTTTTGGGGTGTGGTTGGATTGATTGCACACGGTGAACAGGTTGAAAAAGCAGAAAATGAAGTAAAATCATTGTTGGATGATCCTTCCCCGATTGTTCAGATCAAGGCCGC
>JBKGZA010000238.1:0-4165 GCA_046545815.1 Bacteroidales bacterium | reverse complement strand
AAAAACACTTTAAATCTTATCGATAGCCTGCAGGATTGGGCTATTGCTCAAAATAACGAAGAATACTTCAACCCTGTTAAAATAAATTTATCTGAATTGTTTGCAGAGTTAATCGAAAATATCGAGTCTTCGGCTAAGCAGAAACAAATAAAGTTATATGATTACGTTGATCCCAATTTAAATATAACGGCTGATCCGCAGATGGTTAGAGCAATACTTAGAAATTTAATTGACAATGCCATAAAATTCACCGATAGTGGGGGTACCATTGCATTAACCGGATCAGATCGTGGACATGTCGTTGAAATAACGGTAAACGATACAGGCAAGGGAATTTCAGAGGAAATTCAAGAAAAACTTTTCAAAAACCCATTTAATTCAGAACAAGAATCCAGCAATGAATGCGGAGCTTCTCTGGGATTATTCCTTTGTAAGGAGTTTGTGGAAGTTCATGGCGGTACAATAAAGGTGGACAGTGAGCCGGGTAGGGGTAGCGAGTTTAAGTTCACCTTACCTTATAAAATTAATGGTTTTGCCGATTGATGTCAGTGAGGATGTGTAATCTGTTAGATTTTTACATAAAAACAATTTTTATTAATTTTGGATATTACCAATTATGCTTATTTTTAAAAACAAAAATTATTCAATAGTCTGATTATACTCTGATGACAATCAGGAAATCGAAAGCGACAGATAATTCGGAAAAAGAAACCCGCAACACCGAAACGTTTCCCATAGTGGGAATTGGCGCTTCTGCAGGGGGACTGGAAGCGCTTGAACAATTTCTTGAAAATGTGCCTGAAGACAGTGGATTGGCATATGTTATCATTCAGCACCTCGATCCGACCCAGGAAGGAATGCTCCCTGAGTTGCTTCAGAGATCCACTAAAATTAATGTTTACCAGGCGAAAGACAGTATGGAAATAAAGCCAGACTGTGTGTATGTCATCCCCCCCAACAAAAGCATGTCCATTTTAAAGGGAGTGCTTTATTTGTTTGAACCGGCGGAAGCAAGAGGGTTTCGCCTTCCCGTTGATTTTTTCTTTCGTTCCCTTGCCGATGAGCGAAAGGAACGAAGTATCGGACTCATTTTTTCGGGCATGGGCTCCGACGGAAGTTTAGGTTTAAGAGCCATAAAAGAAAATAACGGAATTGTAATGGTTCAGGATCCTGAGACGGCTAAATTTGACAGCATGCCCCGCAATGCCATTAATTCCGTGTTGGTGGATATTGTTGCTCCGGCAGATGAGTTGCCCGAAAAGCTCATGTCTTTTCTTCAACATATTCCGGATGACAAATCTGATACTGAATCAAAAGTTTTAGACAAAGGCGCCCTTGACAAAATTATTATTCTCCTGCGTACCCATACCGGGAACGACTTTTCATCGTACAAAAAAAATACGATATATCGTCGCGTCGAAAGACGCATGGCGGTTCATAAAATAGACAAAATTTCTTCCTATGTTCATTTTTTATCTGAAAATCCAAAGGAGATAGAACTTCTTTTTAAAGAATTGATGATTGGTGTGACCAATTTCTTTCGGGATATCAATATGTGGGAAAAGTTAAAGGAATCGGTTATACCCGATATGCTTACCAGGATAGAGTCCGGCTCATCAGTACGGGCGTGGGTTCCGGGGTGCTCCACCGGAGAGGAAGCATATTCCCTGGCCATCGTGTTTAAAGAAGCGCTTGAGAAAATCAGTTCGCCCACGGATATTAGCTTAAAGATATTTGCTACCGACCTGGATAATGATGCTATTGAGGTTGCCAGGAAGGGTGTTTTTACGGCAAATATTACTAATGATGTGTCAGACTCCCGTCTGAATCGTTTTTTTACTGAAATGGATGAAGGTTATTGCATCAATACGGAAATAAGGGAAATGGTTGTATTTGCCAGGCATAACATCATTATGCATCCGCCCTTTACAAAGCTTGACCTCCTTTCCTGTCGTAACCTGCTCATTTATATGGATTCCGGGTTACAAAATCAATTGATCCGGATGTTTTACCATAGCACGAATCCCGATGGAATTATTCTATTGGGAAGTTCTGAATCACTTGGGGAACAGAGTCATCTTTTTCAACCCCTGGATGCTAAATTGAAAATCTTTAAACGTTCAGTTACTGCCGTTTCACCTGGTTTATATGATTTTCCCTCTTCATTTTCCAAAAGCAAACCCGCTGAAGTTGAAAAACAACCATCTGTTCAATCACCCCCAAACATTCAAACGCTGGCCGAACAATTGTTGTTACAGCATTTTGCACCCGTAGGCGTTTTGGTGAATGAAAAAGGGGATATTCTTTATATTAGCGGCCGGACCGGAAAATACCTGGAACCGGCAGCGGGTAAGGCAAATATGAATGTTTTTGCTATGTTACGGGAAGGATTGCGCTCCGAATTTCCTCCTGCTTTCCGTAAAGCTGTATCGCAAAAAGGTAATGTACGTTTACGTGATGTTAGTGTAGGTACAAACGGTGGTTTACAAACCGTTGATGTAAACATACAATGGATTAATGGCCCGGAACCCTTAAAAGGGATGGTGATGGTAACTTTTACCGACATCGGGGAGGATGATGAAAACAAAGAACAAGCAGATAAGGGGGAAGATACAGAGGAAAGCAAAAAGCGCTCGCGACTGGAAAAGGAGTTACAGCGTATACGTGAAGAAATGCAACAGAAGCAGGAGGAAATGGAGACTTCCCAGGAGGAACTGAGAGCTGCGAATGAAGAATTGCAATCAACCAATGAGGAGCTAACCACCTCAAAAGAAGAAATGCAAAGCCTGAATGAGGAACTTCAGACAGTTAACGCTGAGTTGATGGCTAAAGTAGAAGATTACAGGCGGGTAGAGAATGATATGAAAAACCTGCTCAACAGCACCAATATTGCTACCTTGTTTCTCGACAAAGATTTAAATATCCGTCGATTTACCCCTCAGACAACCCAAATATTCAAACTTAGAAAAAGCGATATAGGACGGCCCATTACCGACCAGGCTTCGGACCTTATATATCCTGATATGGCTGAAGATGCGCAAGAAGTATTGCGTTCCCTCGTCTATAAACAAAAACAAATCCCTACCAAAGACGGGCGGTGGTTTTCCGTCCGGATTATGCCTTATCGCACTTATGACGATAAAATTGACGGGTTGGTAATAACTTTTATGAATATCACAAACATCCAAAAGAAGGAAAGTAAATTACATGAAACTAAACAAATGCAACGTTTGCTCCTGAATGCATATTCAGAAGTTATTATCAAATTATCCTCCGACTGGACGATAGAGGAGTTTAATCCTGCAGCAGAGCAATTTTTCGGCAAAAGACGGGATGAAGTCCTCGATAAGAATTTTATTACAATGTTTGTTCCGGAAAAGGCGCAGGAAAAGACCGAAGAAAATATGAAGAAATTCCTTCAGGAAGCCAGGGATAGTAAATGCGAGATGGAGGTAATAACAGCCGAAGGCAAAACAAGAGAAACAGAATGGAACGTTACTGTTTTGTTCAATAACTTTGAGAAACCTGTGGCACTTATGATGACACAAGAAAGGCAAAAAATAGAGTAAATCAGTAATGAGTTAAGAGTAGTGTAAACCAAAAATATAAACACATGAGTGAAGAAGAAATGGATTTTACAGACATACAAAAGTTACGTAAAAAAGCCGAAGAAAAACTCAGAAGGGAAGGCAACAAAGCAAATATTCCGGAGGATCTCCATGACAAAGAACGACTCCTGCATGAATTGCAGGTGCACCAGATAGAATTGGAAATGCAGAATGAAGAATTACAGCAGGCTTATGAAAGAGCCGAAGAGGCCCTTAAGAAATATACCATTTTATATGATTTTGCTCCTACCGGTTATTTTACACTCGATGCTAAGGGCACCATCTGCGAGTTGAATTTTACCGGTGCGGAATTACTGGGAGACAAGCGTGTTAGTTTGATAGATAGCAACTTTAAGCTTTTTATTCATGAAGATTCAAAATTTGAGTTTGACAAATTTTTCACTAAAGTTTTTAAGAGTAATACCAAAGAAACATGCCAGGTGAGACTTGGTTATGACGATAAACCCTTAAGTCTTGTTTATATTGAAGGTGTTGTTATCGACGATGACCGGAAATGCCTTTTATCTGTTATTGATATTACGAACTTAAAAAAGAAA
>JBKGZA010000237.1:0-4166 GCA_046545815.1 Bacteroidales bacterium | reverse complement strand
ATACGAGGCATAAAAGCTAATTCATAGCCCCAAAGCGCCGACTCAAAGAAATTTTCCCCACTATTATAAAATCAGAGTGAAGCACGATACATTGGTAACGCCATATAAGGAATAATGGCCTGCTTAAATTTAATTCCAAATCTTAACAGGAACTGTTTCCGGGAGTGCTATTGATCATTAAACGTATTATTATCAAGAAAAAAGTAACAGGTATGAGAACAAACAACTACCCTCTCCGGATTCCCAGGATGATCCTTGTGGCATACTTTACTCTGGTATTACAGACCGTTGGAATGGCTCAGCCATATGCCATTGATGCAAATGTTTCCAACCTTCAGCCTTTAGCTGGTGAGAATATTACAATTACCCTCGACATATCAGACGCACTCGACTTTTATTATGGGGGTGTAGAAGTATCTTACGATAGTGAGCTTTTAGAATTCATCTCCGTGGAGAATACAGGACTGAGCGAAGGTGGAATCAGCAATTCCGGAGAACTCAGTGCAGGAACAACAGGTGCTTCTGTTTCACGAACCGCTCCTCTGTCAACTCCCTCCGCCGGCACTTATATGGCTCTAAACTTTCAGGTTAAACAGACTGCTTACGCTACAACCACCTCTTTTACCTTTTCCAATCAAGAGATTTTTGATTCAGAAGGCAATGAAATCCCCACGGAGTCCATCAACAGTATTTCTCTGAATATCCGGGAAAGCATCAGGGACATGGATATGACCATTTCACAGGAAAATACAGTTACCGAAGGAGAGAATTTTGATGTTACCGGCAGGCTTAATGCAACCGGAGTTACCGATACATCCAGAATCGATACCTGGGTCGGAGTAAACGATCAGGATACAGATCCGGCTGAGTGGGATGAATCCGTATGGCTGGAGATGGATTATACCGAAACCGATGCAAACGATTATTTGCACTATACTAAAGAAATCGCCTACAAACGATCTCTTGGCACCTGGTATATCGCCCTGCGCTCCCGGCTCGATGAAGGAGACTGGGTATATGGTGGAACTAACGGATTGTGGGATGAGAAAGAAAGTTCCAATGGCATACTCGCTATCCGGCAACAAGACCCTCACCAATATACTTTGGCAGAATGGAATTTTGATGCGGAAACCCTCACTCCGTCCTACTCTATTCCAAATAACAGGGAGGCTGCCATTAAACTCGAAGGCGCTTCCTTTGAAGGATTCTCAGCGGGTGCTTCCGGCCGGGCAGCCAACTCCAACAGATGGCACGGCGGATCGGATGGATCCAAATACTGGTGGACCTCCCTTTCAACAGTCGGTTTTACCGGTATTGAACTATTTTCCAAACAGTATGGCTCCAACACCGGACCCAGGGATTACAGAATTGAAATCAGTACAAATGGCAATACATGGGAAGCAGTGGAAGGAAGCGATATCATTGTGGGCAACAACTGGACCTCAGGTGTACTGGACACCCTTTTCCTCCACGAGTCTATTGCCGATCAGGAAAATGCATACATACGATGGATCATGACTACCGATACCAGTGTGAATAACGGAGACATCAGCACAAGCGGAACCAATCGACTGGACGAAGTACTGATCACAGGCGTCAATCCTAGCCCTCAAAGAGTAGAGGTATTTCCCGGCGATGCCAACCGCGACAGCCTGGTCAATGCCGACGATGTACTGGCCATTGGAACATTCTGGTTAAACCGCGGGCCGGTACCCATATACAACAGCACTGACTTTGCAGCCCGTGAAGTCGAAGCCTGGATAACTCCTGAAGCCACCCATGCCGATACACGGGGCGACGGACAGGTAGATCACCGCGACCTAATGCCGGTCGGTCTCCATTTTGGAAAAAAGGTTACAGCAACAAAAAAGCTAAATGCTCCACCATTGAGCGAAATTAAAATTGAGCCCCAAAAGGCAGGTTCTGTAGTGTCCTTAACCCTGGCTTCTGAAATGTCTGAGGAATTGAGAGGTATATCATTTAGTTTATCGATGTCCGGAATCGATCCTGATCAATGGGAAATACTGAACATACAGCCTCTTTTTTGCCCTGAAAGTTGGCAAGAAAAATTGCTCTCCTTTGATATAAAAAAAGGCCATGTATTTGAATCAGCTTTTGTTCTGAAGGGCACTGACGATATGGCACGATCCGATGAATTTGTCAGATTAAATCTAAAAGCAACTGAAAAATGGACCGATCCCCTCACAATAAGAGTAAACCGGGTCACAATCAGCAATACAAATTCCAGTAAAAGGCAAATCAGGTTTGTCAATCTTTTGTCAACGGATATTGAGGATGAACTGCACGTTTACGAATCAAAATTGTTGCCAAACCGCCCGAATCCTTTCCAAAACCACACGATCATTCCTTATGAGCTGTCAGTCAAAACACATGTCCGTCTGGAAATACTTAACATACACGGACAGGTAGTGGCTACGGTTGTGGATAAAATTAAAAGTTCCGGAAATTACACCTTTCGCTTTAAACCTTTAGCCTTACCTCCGGGTAATTACTTGTATCGCTTGCATACAGAAACGGGATATTCTAAGTGCAGAAAGATGATTTATCTAAAATAACATTGAATTGACAATAAGCCAGGTTTATTAACAACATATTTAACCACGAAGGCGCACCAAGGAATTCCCTTACCGGGCAAGTTTTGCCAGAAAAAACAAGAATTTGACCGGTAAGATAATGCCTTTTTTCAGGACAAGCCTGAAAAAAGCGCTTCGCGGAAGAAACCACTGTTTAGATAAGTTTGAACAACATGTTGGTTCAGGTTGCGCTTTAAGCACCTAAAAAACTGTCAAAGCTTTCCGCTTTACATACTATACTCTGTTCCCTGCGCTTTTAGATAATCCTGAATCCTTTCCCTTACCTGCTTCAGTTCTTTTGTGTCAGGAAGGGAATCAGAAATTTTGTCCAGGTATCCCTTCTCCTGCATAATTTCATATGACCTGGGGAAATTCAGGTCATAAACCCATCCTATTTGCAGGAGCTTAAAATCATTCAGTGTGTTCAGATTGCTCAGGTCTACCAGGCGACCTTCCATCAGGTCCTCTATGTTTTGAGGGTTGATATGTGGTTCATCCGGCAGATCTAGCTGCAGCGTATTGTTGGTTTCCCCGTTACCACAATAGTAATTGGTAACTACGCGCCAGATATCCAGTTTGTCTGCATCCCGTAAAACCTTAATGAATATTAGTTGCCGTTCATCTTTATCACAGGGGACTTCCTTCCGGTTGTGATGCAATATGGCTGTATGAACGTCTTCCCGTTCATCCTCCCCGAGATATTTCAGTATATCCTTTTCCTTCAAAACCTCAACACCCAGCCAGGCATGATTGACCGATTTGTTATCGGAAAAAGTGCCGTACCTTCGGAATTGCTCAAAACGACCCACATCATGAAGCAACCCGGCCGTTTCTATAATCAGCTGATCATTCTCCTTCAAGAGAATGCTCTTTCCAATATCCGCTGCATTCTCCCACACCCTCCGGCTGTGATCCCGCTTCAGCTCGATGTTCCTTTGAAAAGCCGGATCGCTGCTGTAAAACTGTTCAATATATTGCTCAAACCACGATTTTATGCTGTGAAACTGTTCTCTCGTCATAGGAAGACATTTTGGAACCACAAATTTAATAATTATTTCCCGGCAACCAGAGAAATACCCTGACATATCTTTGCCCATTCAGCGGAACAGGCTCTGGTCTTCGGTATCGCTTCGTCAAAAATATGCAAATGCGTATTCATACAAGATGATCCTTATTAACTGTGCTTATTTTTCAAATGGTAAATAAATATCCAGACCCTTAAAAACATTTTCCTCTTGAGGCTATCAAAAGTCAAACATAATAGAAAATTATCATTCAGAAATCTTTATGTAACTTTGCGGGTATTTAGTGATATTTTGTGATTCAGATATTTATCTTTAATACAAGGTAACAACCAAAATGTTCAACACATTGTAACAGGCTGAAAAAAATGATAGGCACAACCATTTGTTAAGCCCGAAAAAACTAACAATTAATGTACAAGACCGTGGCAACAGTGCACAAGACCGTGGTAACAGTGCACAAGACTGTGGCATCGATGTACAAAACTGTGGGATTAACGGACAAGACCGTGGCAAGGGTGCACAATAGCGTGGCAAGGGTGCACAATAG
>JBKGZA010000236.1:0-4168 GCA_046545815.1 Bacteroidales bacterium | reverse complement strand
TGAACCTTAGTCGCTGTCGGAGACAGGAATAATTCTTGAATTATTCGGGTTAAAAGAAAAATAAAGCCGGCTTTTAAAAGCCGGCTTTATTTTGTTGCGCCGTGCATGACCAATAACTCGACGGTGCAAATCCGTTATGGAGGTCTGCGACTACCGACTATTATCCGCTAACTGGCGGAAAGGGTGTCCACCGCGAGGTATCCTGAAAGCTTTCGGGATGAAACCTGTTTTCGTTTTCTATCCGTTTATATTATATATAATTTCTGATGCCTTTTACCAAAAAACTCCCGGCAACTGCCGGGAGTTTTTTGTATGGAAAATTTGCTTTATGGAATCACTCAATTTGAATTTTTGTTGTTTCCATTTGCATGCAGCCCGCATTCTTTTTTCTCGGGCTCTTCCCACCACCATCTTCCGGCGCGCACATCTTCGCCCGGTTTTACCGCTCTCGTACAAGGTTCGCATCCTATGCTCGGATAACCTTTGTCATGAAGTTCATTGTAAGGTATTTCATTTGCCTTGATGTAATCCCATACATCCTTTTCTGTCCAGCTATAGAGCGGGTTCACCTTGATCATCTCATTCTGTTCATCCCATTCTATAGGTTGCAGGTTAATGCGTGTAACAGACTGCGCTCTCCTCAGACCCGTAATCCAAACCTTCATGCCTTTGGTTGCCCTTTGCAGAGGTTCAATTTTTCGGATGTGACAACAGAGCTTCCTGTTTTCTATGCTTTCATAAAACAGGTTGATGCCTTTTTCCTTCACCATCTTCTCTACCCGCTTATAGTCCGGGAAATACACATCCATTTTGATGTTGTAATGCTTGTTGGTTTTATCTATCAATGTGTAGGTTTCCGGAAACAACCTGCCGGTATCCAGCGTAATGATATAGGCATCATCATGCCTGGAAGCGATCATGTCAGTTAATACCTGATCTTCGGCACCTAAGCTGGTGGCAAAAACCGTGTCCTTTTTGTAGTGCTCCAGGATGTAATTTATTATCTCCTGAGCCGAAGCTTCCTCAAGCAGCTTGTTGATCTCTTGTACTTTTTCTTGATTCACCATCTTTTATACGTTTATTTAACATCGGATTTAAATAAGAACAGCGTAACAAAGATATAATTATATATTTGTTTAACAACAATTTCCTGTTGAAACTTTCATAGCTGTGAAGCAATCTATCTCAGTTGTTTGTAAATATTGTTCTAATTTGTATCTTTTATATTGAAAAAAATTCATTCGGGCCGGTTATTTAGAATAACTCCGTTTTATTGTATGATTAAACAGAATTTATGTATCTTTGAGGTCTTTAAGAGAACATAATAAAATGATAAAGCCATCATCCATGTCAAACCATGAAAAACAACAGCAGATGACTAAAAGTCTTTTACCACCTCACGGGGGGTGTGGATTAATCAACCGTATCATCCCCGAACTGGAAAGAGAAAATCTCGCCGATAAGGCAAAAAATTACAATGTGTATAAGATCAGTGATGCTGATCTTTCGGTTTTTTACAGAATGGCTGACGGGGCCTTGTCTCCGCTTACCGGGCCTATGGAGCAGGACGGGTTCCATCAGGTACTCGATGAAGAAGTCATAGAAAGAAACGGTGAGAAATATGCCTGGAGCATTCCCCTGGCTTTCCCCATTCATAAATCAGAAGCCGATAAGCTGAATAAGGGTGAGACAGTGGCCGTGGAGAATGAAAAGGGTGAATTGGTTGGCATTTTGGAGATAACCGATATTTATCCCTTTGATAAGGAAAAATACAATACAACCGTTTATGGCACCAACCGGAATGACCATCCCGGTGCTTGTATCTTTAATGAAGATCCGAGGGATTATCTTCTCGGGGGGAACATTTGGGCTTTCCCTCAACCCAGAGATCCGAATTTCGGACAATATATGCTCACTCCCGTTGAAACACGCAATCTTTTCAGGAAAAGGGGATGGGAGAAGGTTGTTGCCTTTCAGACCCGCAATGCGTTGCACCGGGCCCATGAATATGCCATGGTGTATGCTGCCGAGCAACTCACCAGGGAAGGGTATTTTACAGGAACCGTATTGAATCCCCTGGTAGGGGCCACCAAGTCGGACGATATTCCTGCCGATGTCCGTATGCGCACTTACGAGGCGCTGATTGAAGGCCGTTGGATCGGTTATGGCGATAAAGACGAGGAGCTGTGGCAAAACAGGGGATACGACCTCGATGATGAGATGCTGCTCATCGGACTGGATATGAAAATGTTTTATGCCGGACCCAAAGAGGCGGTAATGCATGCCATTTATCGTCAAAATTACGGTTTCACCAACATCGTGATAGGGCGCAAACATGCAGATGCACCATTTGATGACGGAACACCCATCTGGGGAGATTTCGATGCCCACCATAAGTTCGATGAGTTGAATGGCAAGCTTGAGATCGAACCTGTAAAAGTGGGATTTGCAGCTTTCTTCAAGGAATTAAACAGGGTAGGTCTGATCAGTGAATTCCAGCCCAAAGGGTACCAGTCGGTTTCCATAAGTGGAAAAGAAGTGAGGAATAAGCTGAAGAACGGGGAAGATGTGGACGAACGGATACTCAGAAAGCCCGTAGGGGATATACTGAAAGCCTACCTGACTTCAAAGGAAAAAGAAAATACAACGGAAAAGAAGAAAAGCACCAATGTGGTATGGCATGACACGGTAGTTACCAAGCAGGAAAGGGAGCGAAAGAACGGACATAAGGGCGTGGTGGTCTGGCTAACCGGGCTCTCGGGATGTGGAAAGTCTACCATTGCCACAGAACTGGAAAAGAAGCTCTTTGAAATGAACACCAATGTGTTCATTCTCGACGGCGACAATGTACGCCATGGTTTGAACGGCGATCTGGGTTTTTCTCCTGAAGACCGAGAGGAGAACATCCGCAGAATAGGCGAAGTGGCTCATCTGTTTGCCGAGGCCGGTGTGATTGCCATCACTTCTTTCATTTCTCCATACAAAAAAGACAGGGACAGGGCCCGAAACCTGAATGAAAAGGGCGATTTCATTGAAGTACATGTTACGGCTCCTCTTTCCATCTGTGAGGAAAGAGACCCCAAAGGACTGTATAAGAAGGCCAGAAATGGTACGATACCTGAATTTACAGGAATCTCTGCTCCGTATGAAGAACCGGAAAATCCCGAAATTACCATCGAAACGGATAAACTGAATGTTCAGCAGTCGGTGGACAAGATTATCGATTATTTCAAAAAGAATGGAGTGTTGTTTTAGCCCGAATAATTCAAGAATTATTCCTGTCTCCGACAGCGACTAAGGTTCGCTAAAATTTTTTTCAAAAATTTAAGTTCACCTAAGTCGGGGTTAACCTGCATTTTATTCATATTTGTAAAAATTTATGAATAATGCAGGTTAGATTCCAGGGATTTCCGGATCAATTATAAATATTTATTTGTTTTTGTAGAGACGCCATGCATGGCGTCTCTACAACAGAGGCATCCATAATGCCTGACAATAATAATCATATCCCCAGTTTCCTTCGGGCCATTTCAATAATTTGATCATGATCAAATGCCAGGGGAGGCAGATCG
Organism: Bacteroidales bacterium; assembly: GCA_046545815.1. Taxonomy (GTDB): domain Bacteria; phylum Bacteroidota; class Bacteroidia; order Bacteroidales; family UBA12077; genus JAGXLC01. The sequence continues at coordinate 596 of JBKGZA010000236.1, read as the reverse complement.
TTGATATCAAACCAATCCACATTTCTGGCATCGGAACCTGCGGTAGCCATTGTTTTCCCGGGGTCCACAAAACCATAATATACAATGGAGATGGTTCTGCCCCGGGGATCTCTTCCAGGTATGCCAAAGGCCCGGAATTGCCGGAGTTCTATGTCAGTGATACCGGTTTCCTCTTTTAATTCCCTGTAGGCCGCATCGGGCAGGTCTTCGTCTATCTCCACAAAACCTCCCGGCAAGGCCCATGATTTTTCAAATGGAGGCCTGTCCCTCTGGATCAGCATCAGACGAAGAAGGTCGTTTCCTTTCGAAAATACCAGACAGTCCACCGTTATCGCCGGCCTGGGATATTCATAAGTATAGCTCATAATCAATTGTTTTTATTATCATCCGATTTTCTTGTGATAACCAAATAAACCGCGAAGATAATCACAATGAGGAAGATTAAGATATACAGTCGGGTCATGATGATATCTGTTTATGTAGACTCTGTTTGTAAAGTCCTCTCTGTTTTTAGTTATTTCCTCTGTATTCTTTGTGGTTAATATTATAGAGTTCGGTATAAAAAGCTGGATTTTGGCTGGTAAGGCGCTAAGCGG
>JBKGZA010000235.1:0-4275 GCA_046545815.1 Bacteroidales bacterium | reverse complement strand
AGGATGACATGGTAATGGGGGAGATCACCCACCGGTAAAACCAGACAAAGCCCAGCACAAAATATTTGAAGAATTGCCGGATCAGCCAAACCATTGTTTGCATATTACAAAGATAACTCAAATTCATTGGAGGTTATTATATAACTGGAAAGGCTGTCTGATAGTGGGATTATTTTGGATTGTGGCAAAGAATGCACAAATCTATTTTTTGATTGGCGTTTACAGGAAGCACCGGCATGATACTTTCAGATTAATGGCTATTGTGTCCTCATGTTTCTCATGTGGTTCAAAATTAATATTGGATCTTTAGATCTTACGTCCGCACCCTTTGTTTCATAATTGGCCTGCTTTTCTCCGGTTTCAGAAAAAAATTGGTGAGCAAACGGGTTAGATTCTTTTGGTGTCCCTTTGAATATACTTGTTGATTATTTATTCTTTTTGGGGTAATCGATTTCCACCTGGTCCACATTGTCTTTGTCAATCTCTTTCCAGGAATCCGCATTAAAATAAATCATAGCGATTCCTGAAGTGGGCAGTTTGTCCAGTTTTTTCGAAAGGAAATGGTTTGCGGTATCGGTAAAAGCCGGGTTGTGCCCGAATATCATCACCGAATTCACATGGTCATCCGGTTCTTTTATTGTGTCGATGATTTCACTACCATTTCCCGGATAAAAATGATCCCGAATTGTAATGTCCTCGGGCGAATAATCCAGTGTTCTGGCAAATATGCTTGCCGTGTGAAATGCCCGTGCTGCCGGGCTGCTGATTATCAGATCGGGCTTAATGTTTTTATCTTTAAGCCGTTTTGCCATGGTGTAGGCATCATGGATGCCCTTTTCCTTCAAATGGCGGTCTATATCTTCAATGCTTTCATATTTCCAGGAGGATTTTCCGTGACGTACGATAAAAAGCTGCTTTTGATCTTTCATAAGGCTGAATTTTTTAAGTTCTACAATAGATTGCTGGCCATTTCTGCCAGGTGACTTCTCTCTCCTTTAACGAGATTCACATGGGCAAAAATATCCTGCCCAAGCAATTTATCCGTTAAATAGCTCAATCCGTTGGATTTCATATCAAGATAAGGAGAGTCGATCTGCTGTATATCCCCTGTAAAGATCATCTTTGTACCCTCTCCCGCCCGGGTGATGATGGTTTTGATTTCATGGGGCGTCAGATTCTGGGCCTCATCCACTATGAAGTAGACGTTGGAAAGGCTTCTTCCCCTGATATACGCAAGCGGGCTGATCACCAGCTTTTCTTTCTCCAGCATCTCCTCAATTTTCTTATATTCCCTGCTGTTTGACTTATAGTTGTTTTTGATCACGGCCAGGTTATCATAAAGGGGGGTCATATAGGGGGATATTTTCTCGTTGACGTCGCCGGGCAGATAACCCAGATCCCGGTTGGCGAGAGGAACAATGGGCCTTGCCAGGAGGATTTGATGGAATTGCTTCTCCAGATGCAGCGCCGTAGCCAGGGCCAGCAGTGTTTTTCCCGTACCGGCCTTGCCTGTGAGCGCAACTAGCTGAACTTCTGGCCTGGAAAGGGCATCGATGGAAAAAGTCTGTTCGGCGTTTCTCGGACTGATGCCATACATCCTCTTTTTCTCTACTCTGTTGAACACATTCTCAAAAGGGTCAAAATGCGCCAGAGCGCTGGATTTATCGCTTTTAAAGATATAATACTGATGGGCAAATGGCTTCAATCCAAATTCATCGGCCGGGATACCTTGCTCTTCGTTATATAACCGGTTGATCAGTTCGGAGTCAATATTTTTAGGTACCTCGATGTTCCGGTTCAATGGTTCGATATTGGTAACTTTGTCCGATTCGTAATCCTGGGCGTTTATCCCCAATGATTTGGCTTTCAGCCTGAGGTTGATATCCTTGCTGATCAGTATGACTTCTTTGTCCTGGTTTTTGTTTTTTACATGTTCGGTAATGGAAAGGATCCTGTGATCGGGAGTATTCTCCGGGAAGGATTCGGTAACTATGTCGGAGAAAGACTTTCCGGTTTCCACGGTGAGTTTGCCAAGGCCCTTTCCCAGGGATATACCACCGTTGAAAAGCTGATCGCCCGTTACATCGTTCAGCTCCCTGGTGAACTCCCTTGCGTGAAAATTGATGATGTCGTTTCCCTTTTTCAGTTTATCCAGTTCTTCCAGAACCACAATGGGGAGTACAATGTCATTCTCCTGGAAATTATAAATGCAGTGAAAATCATGAAGAATGACATTGGTATCAATAACAAAAATTTTTTTGGAGTCTGCCATATTACAATTTAATTTTGCATATAAATGTAGCAAATTTTAAATGTTGAATTGTTAATAAAATCTGAAGTTTTCAACGGCCAATAAAAAATGTTTTTTATGGAATTATATGAAGGATTGTTAACCAGGCGAAGCATCAGGGCTTACAAACCCGACAAGATAAAATACCGGGAAGTGGAGGATATCGTTAAGGCCGGAATGTATGCGCCTTCTGCAGTAAACTGTCAGCCCTGGCATTTTATCATCATCGATGACCGGGAAATCTTTCAGCAGATCATGGACATTCATCCCTATTCCAAGATGCTGAAGGATGCCCAATATGCCGTACTGGTACTGGGCGATGAAAAACTGCAGCACGGTCCGGGCTACTGGGTAGTTGATTGTGCCGCTGCTACCCAGAATATTCTGCTTGCGGCTCATTCGAAAGGCATCGGCTCGGTATGGCTCGGATTGCATCCCAGGGAGCAAAGAAAACAGGACATCAAGGAGTTGTTCAACCTGCCGCAGCATATTCAGCCGTTTTCAATTATCTCGCTTGGTTATCCGGATGAAGAAAAAGAGCAGCCTGACCGGTTCAAAAAAGAGCGGATACACCATAATCACTGGTGATCATTTACTTATGAGAAGATGCATATATGACCTATGAAGAGATTCTGGAGTGGATGTACCGCCAGATACCCATGTATCAGCGGGACGGATCGGCTACCTATAAAATCGATTTGGAAACCACCGAGCAGTTGGATGCCCGTTTCGGGCATCCCCATCAATCTTTTAATACCGTTCATGTGGGCGGGACCAACGGAAAAGGCTCTGTTTCCCATATTTTGGCCTCTGTTTTGCAGGCAGCAGGCTACCGAACCGGCTTGTATACCTCGCCCCATCTGAAAGATTTCCGTGAGCGCATCCGCGTAAACGGGAAGATGATCGATAAGGATTTTGTGGTGGAGTTTATCCGGGAAAACGGGGATTGTTTTGAAGAGATCGGCTCCTCCTTTTTTGAAATGACGGTAACTATGGCTTTTGAGTATTTTAAAAGGCAGCAGGTGGATGTTGCCGTGGTAGAGGTGGGCCTGGGCGGCAGGCTGGATTCCACCAATATTGTTTATCCCGATCTTTCCGTGATCACAAATATCAGTCTGGATCACACACAGTTTTTGGGTGATACACTGGAGGCAATTGCCGGTGAGAAGGCCGGGATCATCAAACGCGGCAGGCCGGTGGTGATAGGGGAGTCGCATCCGGTGACCTCCTCTGTTTTCATCTCCAAAGCCAAAGAATGCAGTGCTCCCATTTATTTTGCCGACCGCGATTACCGGGTAGAACCTTTGAAAAGTGAGCAGCCGGAAGGAGCGGCTTATGAGGTAAGCAGGGCAGGAAAGGTAGTGTTTGAAAGGCTCAGCACCGATCTTACCGGAAGCTACCAGGGCAGGAACATTGCAACCACTTTGAAGGCTATTGATGTGCTCAATTCCCGGGGATATGGTCTCAACCGGAAAACCACGGAAGAAGGGCTAGCCAGAGTAAAGCAGAATACCTGTCTTTTGGGACGGTGGCATATTTTGCAACAATTTCCCCTGATCATCTGTGATACAGCACATAATGAAGCCGGGTTGAGATGGATCCTCCGGGAGCTGAAATCCATGGATATTCAAAACCTGCATTTTGTGCTGGGATTTGTCAACGACAAGGATCTGGATACGATACTGCCCCTTTTTCCCAAATCCGGGAAATATTATTTTACAAAAGCCATGATTCCCAGGGCACTGAACGAACAGAAACTGGAGGCAAAGGCCGGGGAGTATGGTCTGATGGGAAATGCTTTCCCCCGTTCTGCCCAGGCTTTGGAGGAAGCACGTCAGCAAGCCGGCCCCAATGATTTGATTTATGTGGGTGGCAGCACCTTTCTGGTGAGTGAGGTGATCTGACCGGCGGTCAGTAGAGCCACGCCGCAGCGTGGCTCCACGACGGCACGACGGCACGACTTCACGACTGGCACGAAGGCACGA
>JBKGZA010000234.1:0-4294 GCA_046545815.1 Bacteroidales bacterium | reverse complement strand
GCGGGGTAACCTGGATCCTTCCCACAATCCATCCCGCATTCATAAACTTCACTTCAGTTTGTTTATGAATAATCCAGGTTAAGAATAATGCAGACTAAAATGTGCAACAATAAAACAGACACTCCAAATCATGAATGCTTTATCTTTTAATACAAAAAGACTCATCCGGTTTCTTTCATTTGGCTTAATATTCGTTTCTTTCCTTACCGCTTCCTTTGATGCCGGTGCCCAGTCAGGTCTGGAAGGAAGGGATCTCTCCCGGGTCAGCTCAGAGGATATCAGCGATGAACAACTCATGAATTATGTTCAGCGCGGAAAAGAGAGAGGCTACAGTGTACAGGAAATGATGCAAACGGCAAGACAGCGGGGTTTACCTTCATCCGTGGCAAACAGGCTGCTCAGAAGAATACGCCGGCTTGAACAAACACAAGCGTCTGAGGGGGACAGAAGCCAATTTACTGAAAGAGAAAGGGATACCCTGTCAGATACGGCCAGAAGAGCCAGACGTGAAGACGCGCTCGATGAAGTTGGAAGACGAATTTTCGGGGCGCAGCTTTTCAGTCAAAAAAGCCCTGTTTTTGAGCCTTCTATGAATATCCCCACCCCCAGGAACTACGAGCTTGGTGCCGGAGATGAAATTGTTATAGATATATGGGGGCAAACCAGTGATGTTCATCGTCTGAATGTAAGCAAAGAGGGAACCATTACCATTGAGAATCTTTCCCCTTTATATGTCCATGGTTTAAGTATAAAGGAAGCTGAAAAGCGTATCATTGAACAGCTTAAGGAACTTTACAGGGGGCTGCGTCCCGACAGTTCCGGCCAAACCACCTTTGCCAGAGTACATCTCAGTGATTTGCGCAGCATCCAGGTAACCGTCATGGGAGAAGTTCGTGAACCCGGAAACTACACAATATCCTCCCTTTCAACAGTATTCAATGCTTTATACAAAGCAAGGGGACCGAACAATATAGGCTCCTACCGCGATATTAAGGTCATACGCGGAAAAGAAACCGTTGCAGAACTCGATGTGTACGACCTTCTTGTAAACGGAAATCAGGACAGCAACATCCGCCTGCAAGATCAGGACATCATAAAGGTGGACCCCTATGAAACAAGAGTAGATGTCCGCGGGGCAGTGAAAAGGGAAGGATATTTTGAGATGAAGGAAGAGGAGACCCTTGAGGATCTTTTAAATTTTACGGGAGGGTTTTCCGATTCGGCCTATACGGAAAAAGTGCGCATTCACCGCAACACAACTAGTCAAAAGCGTATTGAAACCGTTAATAAAGAAAATTTCTCTACATTTAAACCCAAAACGGGTGATGTATTATTTGCTGATAAGGTCATTGACAGGTTTGAAAACCGGGTGGAAATTACAGGAGCTGTATGGCGACCAGGTGAATACGAGTTGGAAGAGGATATGACCTTGCATGATCTCATAATGGAAGCCGATGGGCTGCGTCCCGACGCTTATCGCTCCAGGGCCATCATCAACAGGCTTAAAGAAAACTTTGAGTTTGAGCTCGTATCTGTTGACCTCAACAGGCTTATGGAACACCCCCCAAGGCATGATATAAAACTAAGACCTGAAGACGAAGTTGTTATACAGAATATATTCAGTATGCGTGAAGAATATATAGTCAGCATAGGGGGAGCGGTAAGTGATACAGGGGACTATACTTTCCATGAAGGTATGACCATTGAAGATCTTATACTAAAAGCCGATGGTTTTAAAGAATCCGCATCAGAGGGAAGAATAGAGATATTCAGACGCATCAGTGAAAATCAACCAACACAGGAAAGAAGCGCGAATCTTGCTGAAAGTTACAGGTTCAGTGTGAATCGCGACCTGAGCATGAGGGAAAAAGACAAACAATTTGAATTGAAACCCTTTGACCAGGTTTTCGTAAGAAAAAAACCCAATTACGAGATTCAGCGCAATGTAGAAATTGAAGGGCAGGTCATGTATCCCGGGACCTATGCCATAGAAAGCCGCAACGAAAGAATATCCGATCTGATAGAACGCTCGGGAGGGCTGACTTCGGAGGCATATCTTGCCGGAGCAACTTTATTACGTGAAAGAGAGGTTGAAGAAAGAGAAGAGGTAGACCTGGAATTAGGCGCCGGTGAAGAAGTTAACAGTGAGAACAGAGTAAATAGAGCGGATACTGTTGATAGAAAGGAGACTGAGGAGATACCCGTGGGAATTGATCTGGCAGATATAATGGAAAATCCCGGGTCATCAAAAGATCTTTTCCTCCGTGAAGGAGATAAGATACGCGTACCCAAGGAACTACAGACCGTGAAAGTCAGCGGGGCGGTGCTCAGGAAAGTTGAGTTAAGGCACGAGCAAGGAAGGCGTTTGAATTATTATATAAACAGGGCGGGAGGTTATGCCCAGGATGCTTTCAACCGCCGCGCTTACGTGGTTTATGCCAATGGAAGGGTCGAGGCGAGAAGAAACTTTCTGCTTTTCAGTGTGGATCCCAAAATAACACCGGGAGCAGAGATCATCATACCGGAAAAAGCCGATCGTGAACCCATGGATACCAGGGAATTTGTTTCCCTTATGTCCTCCATAGCTTCCACTGCTGCCGTTATAGTTTCCATTCTCCGCTAAAAAAATCCCATTTGACATGAGTACAGAAAAAGATCAGGAAGGATTGGGCAAAAATCCGGAAACCGAAGCATTACAGAAGGGAAAACAACCAAGCTCAGATGAGATTGATCTCATCCAGGTATTTCTGGCCTTCTGGAAGGAACGCCGGATATTATACATCACTCTTGGGGTTTTTGCTGTTATTGGAATAATAAAAGCTTTTACTACAGTGGAGGAATACACAGCAGAAGTGAAGCTATTGCCCGAAGAACGTCAACAGCAAGGTGCTACCAGTGGACTGGCCAGGCAATTTGGCATGGAAAATCTACAAACGGGCAGGCAGGAAGGCATTGAAACCCGTTACTATCCCGATCTGGCCAAAAGCATACCATTTATTAAGCCCCTATTGGATCATAAAATATATGTAAAAGAACTGGATGACAGCCTAACCATAGAAAATTACTTTAACAACTACCATTCAGATTTTAATTTTTTTGGACTACTTGGACCAAAAAAAGGTTCTTTTAAAGAGTCAACTGTCGGGGAAAAAATCGGATCGGATGACTCCCAAGAAAGCATGAAGGCGATACGTAAACAGAAATTAAATGATCTGGGAATTGAAAGCCTAAGACCTTTCCGGGAGATGGAACACACCATAGATTTAACTGAAAAAGAATTCAAGGCTATTAAGAATTTTAGGGAAAGGATAGAAGCAGAACATAGTGAGGATGAGGGTATTATTCATATATCGGTAGAAATGCCGGATCCTGTCTTAGCTGCTGAACTTACCGGGAAGGTAACAGCATCACTGATAGATTATATAAAAGATTACCGGACGGAAAAGGCAAGGCAGGACATGGAATATACCCGGGAACGTTATGAAGAAGCCCGTGCCCAATTCAAGAAAGCCCAGGAACGCCTTGCCAGGTTCCGCGATGAGCACAGCGGGCAGTTAACCCAAATAGCAAGGACACAGGAAGAACTTTTACAAAGTGAGTACGACGTGGCGTTTAATGTTTACAACAGTCTTGCCGAACGCCTGGAACAGGAACGATTTGAAGTGCAGAAAGAAACACCGGTAGTTAAAGTACTTGAACGAGCAACCATCCCTCAGTCACCAAGTAGCCTCTCAGGTAAGCTCATATTGATTATTAGCCTGTTTTTAGGTTTTTTTATTGGACTATTAATCATTGTGGGTAAAAAGGTTTTCCAATATATCAAAACCACCTTAAACAATAGAAGTTTAGAATAAGCAAACCGGTTAGGGTCTGAAAAGGATTTTCTGCCACCAATCTCCAATTAAAAGTAGGGGAGGAACACCAAAACCCGAAGGGATATCTTCACGAACAGGATGGAGGAAAGTAAACGGATTTTATCACTAAAAAAATTGCCCGAGAATCAGCAGCCACGATCAGGATGACAGTCCGAAAGAGCGAGGGAGCGATGATGCGAAGTCGCGAAAATGCACAACAAAACAGAAACTCATTCTGCGAACTCTTCCTCTAAGCTCTATGCTTCTACCGGCAATTCTTCTCCGCCTTCGAATGCCCGGGATACGGAGAACGAAGCCGAGAAATGAGTTGTATGTCAAGCAGAAAACAAGTAATAAATAGTGGTGTGTCAGTAATAGTAGGAGGTAAATACTGAAGAAGCAGATAGATACCTCCTTTATCATAATATTATTCTTAAACA
>JBKGZA010000233.1:0-4303 GCA_046545815.1 Bacteroidales bacterium | reverse complement strand
AACCTTAGTCGCTGTCGGAGACAGGAATAATTCTTGAATTATTCGGGTTAAATAAACTCTTGACTGAAAAAATATTTTTATGTTACTTTATAAGAACAAAACCTTAACAGATAAACGGGTGATCAGAATTTTCATCACAGACGACCATTATTTGATCCGGGAAGGATTTAAAAAGGCCATTGACCGGGAATCAGACATGGAAGTTGTAGGAGAAGCGGCAAATGCGAACGAAACGCTGAAGATGCTTCTGCAACTAAAATGCGACGTGTTGGTTCTGGACATATCTTTACCCGGTAAAAGCGGCCTGGAATTGATCAAAGATCTGGAGATAAGATTTCCATCCGTAAAAATCCTGGTTATGAGCATTCATCCTGAGGACCGATATGGAATCCGGGTATTGAAATCCAGTGCTTCGGGTTACATATCCAAGGACAGCTCATCCAACGAAATCATTAAAGCCATAAGGATGGTATCGCGAGGCAAACGCTATACCAGCAGCAACATGACGGATATGATCCTTTCCAGCCTGGGTAAGGATGCTAAAGGTGAATTGCATGAGAATCTTTCCGATCGTGAATTTGAAGTGTTGCTTTGCATTGGCAGGGGCAATTCTCTCTCTCAAATCTCCAGAAACCTTTCCCTCAGCATAAGCACCGTGAATACCTACCGAAAACGTATACTCGAAAAAATGGGCAAAGCAACCAATGCCGAACTGATCCATTATGTAATCAAAAACAACCTGATAGAATGAACTCTTATATCTAAATACCTTTCAGTCGGGATTCAACAACCTGATGCTCATTTAATGACCAAACGAGCATAAATGATAATCAATAACCACATAATAACAATAAATTTGTACGGCTTTGATTGATGACTATATATTCCTTAGCTAATCGCCGCTTCTCAGTACTGCTTACTGCTTAGTGCATACTGCCTACTAATATTCTTCTGTCACATTTTTTTCGACATAAGGATTACAAATATTACTACATCAAATCTACTTACAATCAATGAACTTTGTATAATTTTTATTGAAAATGGCATTAATGGAAATGACAGGGAAGATATGAAAACAACAATAATAGATATATTGCTCGCTGAAGATCAGGATATTTGTGCTGAATTAATTAAGGATTCTATTGGAAATGAAGGTATTGAAGCCTCCTTCACGCAGATCAGAAACAGGAAAGAACTGCTAAAAGCACTTAAAAACACAGTATATGATATCATCCTGTGCGATTATACATTACCGGGACTGAGTGATAAGGAGGCATTGCACCTGGCAAGGGATTGTGCCTCTGATACACCTTTCATCTATATGTCAGACAGAGACCCGGATAAAGATGATCTGGATGCCTTAAGGGAAGGGGCGGCTGATTTCATTCCCAAAACCCAGTTAAACAGATTCGTTCCATCTATTCAACGGGCCATCAATGAATCCCGGGAGAAAAAACTACTTAAAAACATTATCAACAGAAAAGAACTCCCTACTGCCCCTGAGAAAGCTATGGAAGCGGAAAAAAGGCTTGAAATATTCTTCAACAAGGCTCCCGATGCCTTCTACATCAGAGATCTAAGCGGAAAAATTTTGGATATCAATCAGGCTGCCGAAAATTTAACGGGATATAAAAAGGATGAAGTGATAGATAAAAATTTCCTGGAACTTGAACTGATCCCTTCCAACTTAAGGGATAAATTCATCGAATTGATGTATAACGCCAATAAAGGATTGGGCAACGTACCTGAAGAATTTACCATCATCAACAAACAGGGTGAAGAGGTCATCGTGGAAAAAACTGCTTATCCCATGATGTTCCATGGGGAAACAAGTGTTTTGGGTATTGTCCGGGATATCACACAAAGAAAAATAGCCGAGAAAAAGCTCAGGCAGAGCGAGGAAAAATTCAAGGCTCTCGTCAATAGTACCGATGACATCATCATTCTTATTGATAAGGATTATGTACACCGGGGAATGTACGGTAGGGGCATGAAAAAGCTCGGACTGGATCCCAAAGATTACATTGGCAAAAAAATATCAGAAGTTTTTGATCAGGAAACTACAGAAATCCATATCAAGGCTTTAGAAAAGGTATTCAGGGGAGAATTCGAGGTGTTTACCTGGAGATATACGCTACCTGCCGGAGAAATCTTTCTTCAAACCTCCCTTTCACCCATATACAATGAAAATGGTGAAATAGACAGCGTGGTTGGAATAGCCAGGGACCTAACCGATACCCATGAATTGCTCAAAGAACTGGAAGAAGCAAAGGAGAAAGCAGAAGAAAGCAATCGTCTGAAATCCGCATTCCTGGCTAATATTTCACATGAAATTAGAACGCCCATGAATGGTATTATGGGATTCACCGAACTTTTAAAAAGTCCTGAGCTACCCAGGGATAAAATCAATGAATTTGTAGAGATCATCGATTCCCAATCCCAACATTTGCTCCAAATAATCAATGATATCATTGATGTATCCAAGATGGAAGCCGATCAGTTTACCCTAAAGAAAAAAGAAACACCGGTCAATGAACTGTTACAAAAACAATATGATATATATTACAATCTACTTCATAACAGGGGCAACAAGAACATAACCCTGAAACTGGAATTACCGGACCAGGAACATGTAGTCTATACGGATGATACCAGGCTAGCCCAGGTTGTATCCAATCTATTGGATAATGCCGTTAAGTTTACCGAAAAAGGAAGCATCCACTTTGGTTATCAAAAAAACGACCCGGAGCATTTGATCTTCTATGTAAAGGATACAGGGATAGGCATTCCTGAAGACAAACAGGATGTTATTTTTGAGAGCTTCAGACGGGTCAATGAAAGCATGACGCGCACATTTGAAGGCGCCGGATTAGGCCTTGCAATTACCAATAAACTGGTAGAAAAGCTGGGCGGAGAAATATGCCTTAAATCAGAGGAAGGCAAAGGCTCTTCCTTCTATTTTACTTTACCTTATCAGACGAAAAAGTATAATTCTCCTTCCGGGGAAAAATCTGACAAAAACAAAGCATTGGATTTGTGTGGAAAAACCATCATGGTTGTTGAAGACGATGAACCCAGCCGTTTGTACCTGGAGGAAATGCTCAAGCCCACCCATGCAAAAGTAATAACAGCAGAAAACGGAGACGTAGCATGGAAAAAAATATTAAAGGACCATTCCATATCCATGATTTTAATGGATATCAAGCTCCCCGATTACAATGGGCTGGAGCTTACAGGAAAAATAAAGAAACGTTATCCCGACATCCCGGTAATTGCCCAAACATCTTATGCAATGAATAAAGACAAACAAAAGGCGCTGAAAAAAGGTTGTGACGATTATATCAGCAAACCCATAGAGCAAAGACGGCTATTTGAGTTGATAAATAAATATTTAAAATCATCCGACTAACAAACCCGGCATATAGTAAATCGATACAATCCAATAATGAGGAGCAAAGCATTATCCGGTTCAGGTAATCCCAAATTCCTTATGCCTGCTTTTTAAATTCCTGCTTACTTCCTGATGGTCCTGTTCTTTGACAAATTCCACCATCAGGTTTCTTGAAAGCAGAATCTTCGGACTGATGGCCAGTTTAAGCATCTCCCCATAAACTGCTTTTTTGGCAGCACGATCATAATCCCGGTTTTTCCTCATATTTTTTTGGTAAGCCAACCAGTTTGAAAACAGGATAAAAGGGTAAAACAAGGGGAAGAAAACCAGCGAGGAAGGTTTAATATGAGTAACATATACTTTTTTTACCTTAAAGCCAGAAAGTTTGGCAAGTACCCGCAGCTTCTGAATGCCTATGAGAAACAGATGACCAAAATAAATCTCGCTGGTTATCTCCTGTTGTAACATCCAAATGCTGTCCAGCTCATTGGGCGACATTTTTGAACCCGAGCGCTCGCTTTCCCCCAGCAAATAGCTTAGTCTGGCACGTATGCTGGAATAATTCGGCGTGGTGATGAGCAACATCCCCCGCTCTTTTAATACGCGGTTGAATTCCTTCAAAGCTTCAAACTGATCGCTGAAATGCTCAATCCCTTCCTGGCAGATAAAACCCTCTGCAGATTTGTCTTCCAGGGGTATTCCCGTTTTGACGTTTGCCCTTTCACATTCAATGTTTTCCTCATCAAAATATTCCGGAAATAAATCGTAGGCCCGGGGTTCGGCCCCAATCTCTTTCAGCAGCCTTGATGTGACACCCTTGCCGGCAGGAAAATCCACAATTCTTTTGCCCTGAAAAAGATCCCGGTTATTCAGCAAGAACCGCTTTACATAATATTTGATGCTTTTATGATT
>JBKGZA010000232.1:0-4427 GCA_046545815.1 Bacteroidales bacterium | reverse complement strand
TTCCAGTGATTGATTTTTTATGGACGTATTCATGATTTACACCAATTGACCTATATTTTTCGGAACAAAATAATTTTTGAATTTTATTATATTTAGTGGTCTGATATCAGACCAACTCAAAGATCATTCGTCAAGGCCTTTTATTACATTGAAATCAAACGTTAACCATTGTGTGGTGCGCACACCTACCGGTTTTCCGGGATCTCTTGTTTTTTTCCCGAATAAACAGTAAAGTTATATTGTTTAAAGAAACAATCTACATCTTCAAACCCGGCCGCCTCCATCCAAGAAAGTTGATTCTCCAGAGTTGCCGGCTGGTCAAGGCTCATCCTCTGGATAATTCTTTCAAGTTCTTCCCGGGCCAGGTCTGTTTGTTTTAAATGATCCTGCCATCGTTTTTGATATACAGCCTCGGTTCTTTTTGTCGCACCAAGGGCTAAATCCGCATTTATGAAGTATCCACCAGCTTCCAGTGAATCAAACACTTTTTTAAATAATCGCTGCTTTCCGGAATCAGAGAGGTGATGGATTGACATGGCGGAAACTACAAGAGGAAAGATCCCCGGAATATCTTCTTTATCATAATCCCTGATATAAAAATGGATATTTTCATAACCAGAGAATCGTTCATAGGCCTTTTCCATCATATTCTCCGAAATATCAATCAGGTGCATTTCTGCATTAGGATACCGCTCTTTGATTAAAGATGAAACAAGACCTGTACCGGCTCCTAAATCAAGGAAAGAAAAATATTCTTCAAAGTTAAAAGGTATTAAATCCAGAAGGGTGCCATAAAATTCATCAAAACAATAGATAACTTTGCGCCTGCTGCCATCGTATTTAAAAGCTCCCTTGTCAAAAAGTTTTTTTACTTCCATTACGGATAACCCTTAAGTAAAAGAAGTCTCAGAAGGTTTTGTTTTTAGAAATCGTATCCTTCTAAAAGTAAAAACTGCAAAAACAACAACCAGTCCCACTATATCTGTCTGCCATCCAGGATAAAGAAGACAAAAACCGGCCAGGAAAAGCACCAGTCTGATAAGAAAATTTAATCCGCCATACAGGTAATTTTGCACTGCACAGGCTATTGCATAGACACCAACCGGCGCGGTAATACAGACCAGAGCTACTTGCTGGAAACTTCCGATCAGCAACAAAGCATTATTATATACAAACATATAAGGAATAACAAAAGCAACAATAGCCAGTCGACAGGAGGTAAATGCTATCCTCATAACCGGTGCTTCGGCTATACTGGAAGCAACAAAGGCGTCCGGTGCCATTGGGGGTGTTATCTCGGCCAGAATAGCAAAGTAAAAAACAAAAAGGTGCGCAGCCAGGGGTTCTATACCTAACTTAGTTAATGCCGGTACCATCAGGATGGCTAAAATAATATATGAAGCAACAGGTGGCATGCCCATTCCCAGAATAATGGCTGCAACCATAGTAAGAACCAGAAGAATGAATACATTGCCGCCAGCGACTTTTACAAGCATGCTTGACAGCATTACACTTACCCCGGTGATATTAAACATGCCCATTACGATACCGGCAACCGCAAGAATGGCAACAACAGGAAGAGCGGTTAAGGCCCCGTTCTGAAGGCCCAGGATAATCTGATTGGGACGTATAATTCCTTTTTTCCCGCCCAGCACCGTAACCAGCGGAATGGATAAAGTTGACCAGAAAACGGAAAGAGTTATACTTAACCGGGGACCGATAAGAAGATAAACCAGAAGAATAATAGGTAAAAAATAGAACCATCCTTCTTTTAAGGTCTTTTTAAAATCCGGAAGGCTTTCTTTGGGAAGGGGGGCTATGTTTAGTTTCTGATCTTCCAGATCGAGCATAAAAAAGAGGGTGAGAAAATAAAGAATGGCTATAAGTATAGCCGATTTCATTATGACCAGATAGCTCACTCCCAAAACCTGCATAATCACAAAAGCGGCACTCCCCATAATCGGTGGCGTCATTAAGCCTCCCGCACTTGCTGTTGCCTCAACCGCCCCGGCAAAGTGCGGCTTATAACCGTATTTTTTCATTAATGGGATGGTAATCTGGCCTGTGCCTGCTACATTGGCCGGTCCGCTGCCGGTTATCATGCTCAGAAGCGCGCTTGTTGCAACCGCTATTTTTGAAGGCCCTCCCCGGACATTACCTAATATGGAATAGGCAAAATTAATAAAAAAATCACCGCCACCTGCGGCTCTAAGCATAGCGCCGAAAAGAATAAACAGAAAAATATAAGTGGCCGATATTCCGGTAAGCATTCCGAAGACGCCTTCGGTGGAAACAAACATTTTATCAACGATTCGGATTAAAGAATAGTTGGGATGAGCGAACACACCGGGCACAAGTTCGCCGAACCGAGCGTACAGGACCGTAAATAGGGTAAGTATGGGGAATACAATGCCTAATGTCCGCCTTGATGCTTCCAGGCATAACAGGATGAAAATTAAACCTAATGCAATTTCGTATATCGGCGGCTGCAAACCGGCTTGCCCGGCTTTTTCCATCCAGTTGTATAGCACATAAACCCCGATCCCGATCGATAGCACAGCCCCTATAGCTCCGGTTATTGTGAAGCGGGTTTTCTTATTTCTGCGCCAATCATAGTACAGGAAGATAAGTACCAGAGCGAAGACCACATGAGGTACTCTTTGACTCATGGCCGTAAACTGGAAGTAACCAGTATAGAGATGAAAAAGGCTCATGAGTATAGCAATAATCTTTACGCAAATCGGGATTGAATTATTTTCAGAATTTGTATCCATAGGCTTCTTTATCCATGTAAAAGTGACCAGTAATTAAAAAATAAATAAATTTTACTCCTTTTAAATAAGAGACAGCCTGAATTGAGCGGGTTCAACCCCGCTCAATTCAGTTGAAACAATAAAAGCTTTTGCTAAAAAATTTTATGAGCTATTGATAATAATCCTCTCGCTTGTCCCAGATTCCTTTTTCTTTGTAAAATTTTACGGCGCCCGGATGGTATTCTACGGGCACGTTTTCCGCTCCCTTGAAAGCATTTTCAATAGTATATTTTTTGGCCATGGGATGTATTGCGTTTTTGTCTTCCTCATTTTCATAAACTGCTTTAATAATGTTATAAACCAAGTCCTCAGGCAAATCGGCCCTGCATAGCCACATTTGAGGGACACAATATGTTTCAACATCTTCTTCGATTCCTTCATAAGTGCCGCCCGGAATAGTTAACGGTACAACATTTCCGAATTCATTCTGCAAAAACTCTACCTTTTCAGAACTTATGTCTAAAAGACGGATATCAACGTCATTGGCCAGTCGCATAACTGAAGAAAGGGGATAACCCGCAAATATCAAACCTGCATCAATGGTGTTATTTCTGATCCCTGTACAGACTTCATCAAAACTCAATTTCTTTTCGTCAAACTTGTCAAAATCAAGTCCCCATCCTTCTTTTAAATGCTCCTTTCCGACAATATTTAGGGTAGCACTGCCCTCCGGTCCGACTGCTACAGTTTTGTCCTCAAAATCTGCTACTTCCTCAATCTGAGATTTCTTTCTGACTATCCAGTGAACGTCGCTGGTATGACCGACTGCTATCAAACGAATTTTATCTACGTCTTCCCCCTCATCCTTAAGATCGCTTAATGTTCCCATACAGGCAAGGCCCATATCCATATGTCCACGCATCATAAGCCTTGAATTCTCGGTTGAAGCGGCCGTGGACTCAGGTGTGGCCCTTACCCCTTCTACATTATCGTTAATTATTTTTGAGAAGCCGGCTCCCAAAAAATAATATGTGCCGGCAGGGCTGCCTGTCCCAAAAGACAGAAATTCATTGGCTTGAACCGGCTTGGAAAAGATAAGGCAAAAGCAAAAAACAGCACATATTACACTCGGAAGAGAGGTAATTATCTTTCTGGTAGTCATAACACCCTCCTTATTTATATGAAGCTTGTTTTATTCATTTAATTCTTGAACCTTGATCTCAAAACCAACCGGAAGTTCGTCATAATACATTGGGAAATTCCTGGTATGGACTTCTCCCGGCTCTACACCTTCTTCTTTGCGGGGATAAAACCCTCCTCCTGTAACGCCCTGATCCAGTGAAATATGCACCCTGAACCTTTTCAATTCGTCTGATGTGTTTTTTACTCCGATTTCCATGTGTAATCGCTGCTCCCCTTCGTATGAATCCATAAAATAAGAAACCTTGGAAATTTCAGCACTGGAAGGAACATCATATTTAATGCACTGATTGTCGGAATCTGCCGCTATACCAAGCTGTACAAAAAAGAAGAGTGAAACGAAAAAACAAACCAAGACCAAAAACGGTTTACTGAAAATATAGTGTTTCATAACCACACACCTCCTTTTTTAAGGTTAAAAATAAAGACAGGTACAGAGAGCTACTAACTACCTATCTTGGAAGCTATATATGT
>JBKGZA010000231.1:0-4495 GCA_046545815.1 Bacteroidales bacterium | reverse complement strand
GCCAGAGTGATGCGGGACTTTCGGCTAAACAGAAAACCTCCCAACAGAATCACCCAGGAAATAAATATCATAGACTCATAACCATTGCTCATTGGGGCATATCCTGAGATATACCATCGGATGATAAACCCGGCAGTATGGAACACGAATCCTATTCCTATAATTCCTATCAATATTTTGGTAATCAGGTCTGATATATTCCTGCCTCTTATGATTCCCCACATAAGTATTATCAATAGTATCAGACCTGTTATGGCATAAAAAGGGAAGAGCTTCTCAAAGATTCTGCTTTTATAATAGAAAATCTCTGCATTTACTTTCAGCTTGGAAGGCAGATCGTAACCGGCAAATTTTCTTTGATACGTTTTTATGGAATCCACATATTGTTTTGCCTTTTTATGGTTTCCGTTTATGGCCGCCTGTCGAAACATACCTAAAACGTTGCTGATAAAAAGCGAATCATCTTTACTTCTCGCATATTCTACCGCGTCATCGTGTTTGCCCCATTGATTGGTGGTGTCGTGAACAGGAAAAATTTTCAGAAAATCCCCGGAAATGACCATAAAACAGATGTTAACCCTTTCATCCACCTTGATCACCTCCTTGTCGAATTTATTTCGCTCGGCATTAGACTTGGAATAGGCCTCCTGAACATGTTGCCTCAATTTATACGTATCATTCTGCATATCCACCAACTGACTGATAGAAGCATATTTTCCATCCATGCCCAATACATTTCTAACTCCTTTATTGCCAACTTTGATGAGCGGCTCGTCTTTCCAATTCTGGAAATCAAAGTGCAACCCAAGGAAAACCTGCATGGAATTGAGCCCATCGTATTCGCTGTTGCGGTTTACCTTTCTCAATACATCGTGACTTAATGTGAACATGGGTTTGGTACGTCCTTCAGTACCCTGAACAAGCATCTTGCCGAACTCATTCGCCATTCTCCTGTCAATCTCCAATCTGCTATTTGAACCAGCCAATGCTACCCCGGAATATAACAGCAGCAACAACAGGATTCCTGCACCCTTTTTAGCCGGGGATAACCAGAGGCCGGCGTGTACCCTTCTGAATACAGATCTTTTGTTAAACAGCGAGAGAATAATGAATAGAAAAAGCAGGGCATATCCGGAATAGGTCACCCGCATCCCTATGGGATCATGATTCACAGATAAAACACTACCTTTCTCATCCTTATCGTAAGAAGATTGATAAAAACGGTAACCACGATGCTTCAGAACGTTATTCATAGAAATCATAACAGCTTCTTCAATATCTTTTTCCGAGTCAATGAGTTTAACTTTACTTTTAAAGGAAGATGGACTTTGCGAACCAGGATAACGCTCCAGAATGAAATCATTCAGTTTAATCTGAAAAGGTATTTCTACCCTTTTGGGTTTATAATCCAGCTTGATTTTGTGCTCGGCGTGCCGGAAAGTGGCAGATTCTCCGGAATTATTGCCGGTCGAAATGATATACAGGTCTTTTTGCTGATCCCCATACGCCAGATCAAAATGAAGGGCAGACCTATGCTCAGAATTTTGGTTGGACCGGCCTCTTACAAATTTCAAAATCCCTGATTCGGACAATTGCTGAACCACAAACCGCCATCCATCGATATCATAAATATACATAGGCTTTAGGCCAATCTTCCGATTTTTTTGGAAAGAATCTGTTTCTCTGTTATCCATACTCATCCTGGAAATGCTTCGGTCAGAAGATATATAAAAGCTGTCTCTCTGGTATCCGAGGCGAATGTTCAGAGAATCGTCCCCTGAAAAACCAAGACTGAGATTGTCCAGATTTTTCGTATCACCCGGAGCCAGAATAAAATCTTTTTGCCCCTCCATTTCTTTACCGGCGCTTAATCTGATAAGCGGACCACCCTCCGGGTCATCCACAATGGTTCTCCTGGCATTGGGAATGTAACCTTTAAAGGAAATCCTGTAATCCATGCCATCTATCTGTATCTCTTTTTCATACCGGTCAGAAAAGGCCGGTGTAACAATAAACTCTTCAGCATCCGAATAGAGGGTTTTGTTGTCATCGTTCTCTAAAGTAAGATGAAGGTAATTGTTATCCGTTTCCACATAATTTTTTGCCTCTCCTTCTCTTAAATGCAGCATGCCTTCAAAACCAAAATACCTTGTAATACCGGCCCCGATAATGATAAGCAGAAATGCACTGTGAAATATCAGAATGGTAAGTTTCCCGGGGCGATAAAGCCGGAAGCGGAAGATCTGTCCAACAAAATTAATGGCAAGCAACAAAAAGATCAGTTCGAACCATTTGGCATTATAAACCATTTTTCTGGCTGCATCAGCGCTGTACTCATTTTCAATGAATGTAGCAATAGCCATGGACATGGCAAATATGAGGAATAAGCCACCCATA
Source organism: Bacteroidales bacterium (assembly GCA_046545815.1). Classification (GTDB taxonomy): domain Bacteria; phylum Bacteroidota; class Bacteroidia; order Bacteroidales; family UBA12077; genus JAGXLC01. The sequence goes on along the minus strand of JBKGZA010000231.1, from coordinate 2,098 downwards.
AACCAGGAAGAAAACAGAAAATTATTTCGTCGTATCATAATGGATCATTCACTATTTTCAAAATCGCTGCCAACTTACAAAATTTGATCATAAAAAACCTATAAACAGTAACAATCAATTTATAAACCTTCCTTTATTATTAAAAGGGTTTAAATTTACAACAAATTAATGAATTGCTGCTTTTATATTAATATAAAAGGATTTTATTCTCTTATTTTATAGACCTTACCGGGCGAGTTTTGCCAAAAAAAGGGTTTCAAATAAGAAAACAATTTGTGTACATAAACAAAATTCGCTATCTTAACCACCTCAATTAATTAAATTTAAAAATCACCGAATATGCGACTCATCAAATGTCTGGCCTTCGCTCTTATCATATTATCAATATCCACAGGTTGTGGCAAGATAGCAAATATGCAACAGAAAGCATACCAACTTTCAGGAAGCGGGAATTATACTGAAGCCCTGGAACTTTATGAAAAGATGGAGGCTGAGAAACCCAAAGACCCACTCATCCTAAACGATTACGGATGGACACTTTTTATCACCGACAGCCTTGAAGCTGCCTCAAAAAAACTGGAATCGGCAAAAAATGCCTGTAACGAAGGCAGCAGTATACTGAAGAGAAATATCGAAAAAAACCTGACCATTACCAATTCCTATATCAAGATAAAAGAACATCTTTGTGAAGGAAACTCTGATCAGGCAAAAGAAGTTCTGGACGAAATCGACCGTTCATGGAAAGCCAGGGAGATGAGGCTCAAGCATTATGCACTAATACATGAATCCATGGGAAATGAAGGAGAAGCCACTAAATACTGGCAAAGGATTCTAAATTTTTACCCGGATGACGGAGAAAGGAACCAATTTCAAAAACTGGCTTCTTCCAAAATCAGGCAGTAATATATATAAAAGCAGGTTTTCAGCAAAAGCCGGGGAAAGGTATCATCCACGGAAATTCATAGTTTTAAGAAATCCTGGCACCCCATTAGCCAAATTTGGCCTTTTATAGAGGATTCACAGAGACTTTAACTTTTTACATGGAATACCCTCATTTTTCATTCCCGTAATCATCCATGACATTTTATTTACAAAATAACCCTGATTATCAAATAATGAAACGCCAGTACAAGCAGAATGAAACACAATGACAAATGAAGGGTTATATTGAAATCCTGCCCGAACAAAACGAAATTGTTGGATACAACCCGGTGCACCGCATTTATCAGGGCTGGGGCCAATATGCAGGATACAATGGTTATTTCGTTATCCGTTTCAATAAACCGTTTGAAGCATTCGGCGTTTCAGAAGGAGATGATCGCAGACCGGATAAAACCAGCGCCAAGGGAGACAACAATCAGGTAGACAGTTACGTGAAAATCATCTGTAAAGCAAACGAACCGGTAATAGCCAAAACAGCGACTTCGTTCACCAGTATTGAAAATGCCCGTGAAAACCTGGATAAAGAAATCGGAGAGCAATCATTTGAGACAGTCAGGAATGAAACCCGGCAAAAATGGAACAGAGCACTGGGAAATATTACGGTGAAAGGCGACAGTGAGAATGATAAAACCATATTCTATACCGGACTGTACCATGCCATGATCCTGCCCAGGGTCTACAGCGATGTTGACGGATCGTATCCCGGATTTGCCGATGATAACCAAATACATAAGGCTGAAAATTTTACCTATTACGGCGACTTTTCCCTGTGGGATACTTATCGTGCATTACACCCCCTTTATACCATTATCGCCCCTGATAGAACCAACGATATGATCCGGTCACTGATCGCCAAAGCACAACAGGGAAACTGGCTGCCCATTTTTCCAAGCTGGAACAGTTATACCTCTGCAATGATAGGAGACCACGCCATATCCATGATTGGAGATGCATGGTTAAAGGGGATTGATGACTTCAACATCGATACGGCTTATCATTATATGAGGAAAAATGCCTTCTATCAGCCGGAAAGTTCTGAAAGCTACAAGGACGGAAAGGGCAGAAGAGCACTTGACTCTTATTTGAAACACGGGTATATTCCACTGGAAGATAGCGTAAAGCAAGCATTCCATCAAAAAGAACAGGTATCCCGGAC
>JBKGZA010000230.1:0-4503 GCA_046545815.1 Bacteroidales bacterium | reverse complement strand
AATTCTAATATGCCGGCCTTGTCGGCAGGAATATTAAAATTTAGAAATTAGAAATTAGGATTTCCAGTCTGAGTTAGGATTTATAAAACTATCTATTCAGCGGCTCCGTTCATTAAATCTTTCCATGATCTCTTTCCAGTTGGTGAAGACGATACCTTCTGTTTCAAAAAATTCCTGCAATTCCGGATCTCCAAACATCTTCTTTTCCCATACCCTTTGTTGCCAGGAATTGGTGATATGCTTCAGGTTTTCGGATTCCTCTGAGGGATGAAAGATGATCTCCGTCAGGCCGGGCTGAAGATTCTGAACCAATTTTTTGAAATTGTCAACTTTTTCCTCATAGGTTGATCCTTTGGGTGCGCTGGTAAAATTGTCCAATTTGGGCAAAGAATAGTCTTCAATAAGTTGAATGACTTCTTCGGTTATGGGATATCCCTGTTTTTTATATTTATCAGCAACATCGGGATTCGAGAGATCAATGGCATTGGCAGGAATGCCGTATTCTTCTGCTACTTTGAAAAAAACCTTCACATATTCAGGGGTTGCGTACAGGGTGCCCATGTGGGTATCGATGTGATCGGGTTTGTAACCAAGGGCAATGGCTTTTTCTATCTGGGCACGGATCTCTTTTTCCACCTCTTCTGCACTTGCATGCTCAACAACCTGGGGCACGTTATCCCATAATTTCCCGTCAGGATCAACCAGTCCGGGTACTTCATCCGGATCGCTCACCGGCCCCCAGCGCCAGGTTTCCCATTCACTGGTGTGGGTTAGATGCAATCCCACATCTTCCTCCGAATGATTTTTGGCCCAGCGGATCATTGGCTCGGCTGCAGGGCAGGGCATCATAATAGCCGTTGACTGTATCCGGTCCTTTTCAAGCATTTTCTTAACAGCCTCGTTAGCCTCTCTGCTCATACCCGCATCGTCGGCATGAAGGATAAGCACCTTTTTTCCCGAAGGATAACCCAGTTTTTCCGCCCATGTTTCCTCCGAATTATCTTTTGAATTTTCTCCGCCACCGGTACAAGCATAAAATACTGCACCAAACAGCATCAGTGTAGTTAATGATACAAAAAAAGTTTTCATACAAAATAGTCTCATATTCGTATAATATTCTGTTTTTGAATGAAAAAATCAGGTTGCCTGTTCTTTTGACAGCATCCCGCTGCCGTTTAATTCCATATAACCCGCATGCGCACATGGGATACAAAAACTTTTGCCTGCCGTCTCAACAATTCTTGTTTTCATGACATTTTCACCACATGACTCACAGATTATACTTTCAAACATGGGGGCAAATTCAGGTACCTCAATATTCAAGGTTTCAATCCGGAACATCTCCTCAACGGGCACGTTCAATTCCGTGAAAGCCATATCAATCCAAAGACGTTGCATCTTTTCATAGTCTTCAGGAGAACCTTCCTGGCGTTGTACCACCAATCTATCAAACAGTTCCATGGCTTCGGGATATACATCCTTTCTTGATTCCTGAAAGGAAGGACTCATAGACAAACGAACGGCTTTTCCATCCCTTTTCGAAACGGTGGCAGCAGTTTTTCCATAATCCCGGTATATCAGAGCATTATTACCAAAGGTACAACCTGTTACCATCTGAATACCATCCGAAAAGCAATTGTTGGTTTCTATAATTGTAATGACTTCTTCCATGCCAATGTTTCCGGAACCAAGATATTGTAAGGCATGGTGCCCGGCTTTCACTCCATAAACCAAATGGCTGCAATAATGGCCGTGCAATTCACCGGCTTTTTTCAGCAACCCTTCCAAATCATCGGTTTCTATCATTTTTTCTATATCCTGACGAACTTCATTATTCATTATAATCCTGTTTAAATGTTGTTCAATCTGCTAAGTCCAACAAAAGTAGCATAAATTCATTAAATTGGAAGGATTTTATCCATAAAAAGTGCATTCCCAATTTTTCCCAATAGAATGAGCCTATTTATCAACCATATGACTTGACAAACTTCTGCGATTTCATGCAAAATTCTGAGCCATTGTTTTTAATAGAAAAACAAAAAAACTCCCGTAATAATAGAATTTTAGGGGTGTTTAAGAAAACTTTTTTGCCTTTTTCCCGTAAATTCCCTTGATAAAAGATTTCAAACTCTGTTTTCATGAAAGAACATACCATTCACGCTCAAGGAATTTCTGATTTCGAAAAAAAGGTCAATCAATTCTTTAATCAAAATCCATTTATCGAAATAAAAACCATCGATCCCCTGAAAAGTGAATACCATAAAAAAGTTCAAACATTAAATCATCTGAAGTTTGTGATCTCCATCATATATGATTAGATCAGATAAAAAGCGAACCATTCCCAATCATTGGAATGATTCGCTATCAAAATAAATCGAGCGGTTATAACGTATCACGCACCGCTTTCACTTCCTGAACGGTAACGGCAGTAGTATCATTTTCAAAGCCCTTCCGCATATAAGTCAATACAGCGGCTACTTCCCGATTTGAAAGATCTCTGAAAGGAGGCATCACACCATTGTAATATCGTCCATGCACCTCAATTTTTCCGGTTTGCCCTTCAATGATAATTTTTGTCAATCTTTCCTTGCCTCCTTTAACTCTCGGGTTATTGACTATGGGGGGATACATTGATGGAACCCCCGAACCATCCTTTTGATGACAAGTCAGACAATGTTTTTCATAAACGCGCTCTCCTAGTGAATCTCCCGCAAATTCAGCATTTGGTTTCATATCCCCTGGTTTGAAAGAATGGCTCCGGATATGAACATAGAATCCGCCTGCCATTACCAGGATAATGGCCATAATCACAATATTTCCCGTTCCTTTCATTTATTCACCTGTATATGTAATCTTCCAGATTTTACCTGTGTTAGAGTCTGATACATAAAGAGATCCATCGGGCCCAACCGCCACGCCTGTAGGTCGATATTTGGCATCTCCGGGGCTTTCTACTTCATCCAGACCGGCAAAGCCGTCGGCAAATACTTCCCAGTCGCCAGAAGGCTTCTCTCCGTCAAAAGGCACAAATACCACATTATATCCTTCCTGTTCGTGGGGTGCCCTGTTCCAGGATCCGTGAAATGCAATAAATGCGCCATTTCTGTACTTTTCCGGAAACTGATCACCGGTATAAAAAAGCACGTCATTGGGTGCATAATGTCCGGGGAATCCCATTATGGGATCATCCATATCCGCACAGCGGCCAACTTTTTTTCTGTCTCCCCCATATTCAGGAGCAAGCAGTTTTTTCTCCTTTATCTGATTGTAATAACAATAGGGCCAGCCGAAATTTGATCCGTCCTCCACAAGCAGGAATTCTTCGGCAGGCAATTTGGCATTGTCCTCTGTGCTATACATATCCGGGAAGAATTGTGACAACTGATCCCTTCCGTGCTGAACAGCATATAACTTATCCGCAACCGGATTCCACCTCAGTGCAACAGCATGTCGGATTCCTGTAGCATAATGGTATCCGTCATCAAGCTGGGTTTGACCGGACCTTGTATCACCAAACCTCCATATTCCTGCATGTCTTTCTAACTGCGGACAAGGATCCTGCCCGGGTGACCCCTGGGTACGGGTCTGTTCCATACAGGCATTAGACGGTCCACCTACATTAACATATATATTACCATTGCCGTCAAACGTAAAAGGTTTGGCTGCATGTTGATTTTGTTCGGGGAAACCTTTTATAATGGTTTCCGGATTTTGATCCGGCAACAACTGATCGCCCTCAAATTGAAAGCGCTGAATGGTCGTTGTGGTACTGGTGTAAAGATAACCATCATGTATGCCGATGCCCGTACCTGGAAGGTCAGCAAAATACCTGATCTCATCGGCACTTCCATCGCCGTCGGTGTCCCGCATCGCAACGGTGGAACCTTTATCGTGGCTTTGACGCAACTGCAGATAAACATCTCCATTATCCCTCACTGTTAAATGTCTGCCATTACCTAAATCTTCTGCTACAACTACGGCCTGAAAACCTGAAGGCAGATCAAGTTCAGCATCATCACCGGGATTGGAACGCTTTTCATTGCCTTCATTAAAGGCCTGAGAACACCCTGTATAAAAGGTCATAAACAACAGGAGCAAGGATAAAATTCTGATTTTACTCATAATGATAGGATTTTATTTTAACTACAATCTAAATGAAAAGTTCATGAATGAAATTCCGGATATATTTGTCTTTTATTTTATACACTTACAAATTAACGAATCAATTGTTTAAAAAAAATGGTCTGAAAATTCAAACACCTTGTCTGCCCAAAAACCTTAACGGCCAACAGGTCTATTAAATTTAAATTAAAAACACCCATTGTGGCTATTTAATTTTCACTATTTTCGTATCGCATAAATCAATAAACTCAATTTCATTACTTCAATTAATTAAGGCCTATGTCAGAAGATAAGAAGGTAATTTTTTCGATGGTGAATGTAAACAAGTACACCCCAAAGGGAAAACAAATATTAAAGAAAATTTACCTTTCCTTCTTTTAC
>JBKGZA010000229.1:0-4554 GCA_046545815.1 Bacteroidales bacterium | reverse complement strand
AACCAATACCAGTCAAAAATAAAAACATTCACCCCATGATCGGTAGCAGCATCAATCCATTTTTCCATAACTTCCGGATCATCATCCATTTCATAGCCCCATAAGGGCACTTTGGGCTGATAGTGACCATCAAATCTGGGAGTTCCTTTTTTAATCACTTCCCATTCCCCGATTCCTTCGGGCCACAACATATCACCAAAACGTTCGTCATGGTGGCATGAGGGCCAAATGTAGGCGGCAACATCATAGTCGTGATTTAACTTCTCATTACTTTCTTTTTGACTTTCTTTTTGTGTGCAGGAAACTAAGATACTCATTATTAATAAACCCGTCACTCCAAAAATCCATAAGTTAATTTTAAAATTGAATGCATTCATAAATATTTATTTAGTGATGAAATTATCCAAAACATAGCGCCGGTGATTCTACACACCAATGGCATCATGATTGGCCCATATCAGGTAAAACTTGAGCCGGTCATTATTTTCAGCCTTAAGAAATCCTTTATTTAGCATTTCTTCCAGAAAAGGTTTGCCCCCGTACCAGTACCAGTCATAGATAAAGGCATCAACTCCATGATAGGCAGCAGCATCGATTTTCTTCTCCATAGCCTCAGGATCATCTCCCATTTCATAGCCCCAAAGAGGCTGGCATGGTTGGTAGTGCCCTTTGAACCGGGGTTCTGTCTTTTTAATAACCTGCCATTCGCCAATTACTTCTTCCCAGAAAGTCTGACGATTGCGTAATTCATCATGAGTGGAAGGCCAGTAGTAAGCTGCAACAGTATAGCCATCACTGGAAACATCTTCAAGTGTATCATTGCCTGATTGTTCCCGTGAAGAATTACATTGCCAGAAAATCATAATGATAGTTAAGCCGAAAATTATTGCTGCAACAGGTTTGTATAACTGAAAATTATTTTGCATAATGAATTATTATAGCCTCTAAAGGCTGCAATCCGATCATGACCATTGGAACATCCAAATCCCTGAATATTTTGGCAATGGTCGAGGAAGTGGCATAGGTGACCATGTCAATAAACAGCAGGTCAAGGTTGGCTGCCTGCATTTCGGGCAAAACCCGGTAGGCATCTTTAGCCTTATCTCCCAGACCAAAATTGACAATCTCTACCCCATTGGATTTGACCTTTTCTTCAAATACATCCATCTTCTCATGCATCTTGTCCAGTAAGCCTGGAAACTGATCCCAGTATGTATAATGACCTACTCCGTATATACCAACCCTGGCAGAAAGCTTCTCTTTCCTGGGTATGTCTGGTTGCGCATCCAAACCCTTAATCAATATCCCTATTAAAAAAATAGGGAATACCAAAAACTTCCCTCTAATTAATTCCATAATCTATTAAGTGTTTATAAAGTTGGTTAATTTTTCAAAAGATTAAATTTCTACCGCACAATATTATGTTTTCTAACATTATACCAGTAACTAATTGACTGGCTTTACAGTAATAATTCTTACCGGACCAAACAACCCGGATTCAACCAAGGGCACCTCAGACCAGGGAGCATCAATAAAATATCCCTTTTCCACATCGGTTGAACCAATGTTCGTACTGGTATAGTTCTGTCCGGTCAGGGCATCACCTGTAAGCCGGTTTGACCATGTATTGGCAATCTCAACAACCAGCTTATTCCTTCCAGGTTTGAGTTCATCAGTGATGTCAAACCGGTAGGGTTTGGTCCAGGTTATTCCCAGGGGCTTCTCATTCAGCCATACCTCACCGACGTGAGACAGATCACCCAAATCCAGATAAATCCTGGGATCTTCCAGTACATTCGAATTGATCGTATATACAAAATCCTTCTCATAACGAGCTATACCAGAAAAATACTTTACTCCTTGATGTTTTGACTCCGTCCACGACTTGAGCTCCGGGAATATCACCCGTTCAGGCGCACCCCAGCCTTCGGGGAAAAACACTTCCCAAGCTCCTTCCAGGGGTTGAACATCGATCTCGTTGTTGACAGTCCTGGGCTGGTCCTTTCCTGCCAGTTCAAAATCTCCTTCTTCCCAAAAATGAATTCCTTCTTTCTCATATTGTAATAAGGGCGGATTCTCATCTGAGCCTTTTACACTTGTATAATGTGAATCGGAACTGCCTTCTCTGAACACGACAAATTTGCTTCCGTGCGGGGCAAGGGTGAGCGGCAAACTGATGTAGTGATCATCCTGGTTGTAGATCGTTGCCTGAACGATCTCCCCGGATACAGGATCCCATATCTCAGGAACTTTTTCCTGCTGGCGGAAACCAAGGTCTCTTGAGATCCACTTATCGGTGGTGTTCCTAACCAGGTAAAAATCAAGGTCTCCTTTGCTGTAGTGGATATAATCCAGGGTAAACAATTCCTTGTGGTCATAGTTGAAATCAGGAACCACATTCAGGTGTTCAAGCATACGGGAGGCTTTTATACCGTGATAAATCTCTCCTTTGTTTCTTTTTAGATCCCCCGGGCTAAATTCGGTCCATAATTTGTCGATGAGGCCTTTCACCTTGGGCATTCCGGGTTCTTTTCTCCGGGTAGCAACCCTCATGGGTTTCTCCCCGATAATGACCGCTCCCTGTTCGGTCAGTTCCTGAAGCTTGAGCACCACTCCGGGGTTGAATTCATGCTCTTCTTCCAGGGCCAGCATTTCAAATTCCGCGCCCGTTCGGGGCAAAACCAGTTTATTGTCTTTCACTTCAAGTTCCTTTAGGATCTCGGTATTGATGATTTCATAATCGTAGCCAGCACCAACAATAAAGCGACTGTTCTTATGTCCCCCGTAGTTGGGTATCGTATCCCCATAATAATAAAGCACATCCGCTTTAAATTCTGCCTCCTGAAGAATATAGGAGATACGGGCTAAATAATCATTGAAAGGCCTGATCTTTGGCCACCAAACCCTTTTATCATTGTAGTGGGTACCGGCGTGATAAACAATGCCCGGATCTCCCGTGTAGGATGGATTATGAGTAGATCCGTGTACCACAACCTTGTTCATTCCTTCACAAAATGCGCGATCGCCCATAGGCTTCATTTCATACGGGCCTACTTGCCAGTGCTGAAACGAGGTAAAGGCTTCCTCCTCTACAATACCACGTCCATAAATATGCGAAGCCGACGATACCTCTTTGACTACCCGTAAAATATCAATGCCTTTTTTATTAAACCGGCCATGATTAATCCAAAACTCACCCCTGGGACGGTCAAGGCTCCCCAAGGCTTTTAGAGGCTCAACCGGTACATCGTGAAGGGGTTGGCCTGGCCCCCCTGCTTCCGCGTTAGTCTCAAGTCCATGGGCATTGCAGACTTCTTTGGACTTTTTATAAAAATTGTTGATCATCAGCTCGGACAGGTTCCTTTGAAAATCTTCCCGGAATTTGTCGGTAAGTCCGGGAGAAAATATTTCCTCATCAAATAAAGCCGGTAGGAATTTGTTAACTTCATACCCGTTGATCTGTTCAAACTCTGACGGCAGCGTAGTGGTCCAGGTAGTGCCCTTGGCTTCATAGCTTGCCATATACATATTGGTAAGCGCGGTTTCCTCCAGGTCCCCCAGAACGGATTCCAGTTTGTCTATCATATAGTTAAAATGATACTCGGTGGAGGCTGCATCGAAATGGTCGAGGATAGGTCCTGCAGAGTGCTCACTGGGAAGGACCAGGTTCTCCCCTGAATTGGAGCAGACATATCTTACTATTTCCCACTCCCCCGAAGGAGCTTCCCAGTTTAACTTCTCGGTTTCCGGATTATAATACCGGGAGACATTGATGATGTCGCTGGTATCCATGTAGGCACCCTCGTGGTTGGCAGGAACGGCCAGGACTGCTATTTCTTCATAAAACACTGGTCGGCCGTCAGGGCCAAATTGAATCATACTGGGATTACCCCATTCATCCTTTTTCGGAATATCAGGAAACGGTAATTTTATGCTCTGTCGGCTCCCGCCGTTAATTTTCTTTTTTGAACGATATATCGATTTCGCGGCATATTTGGGCTTTATCCAGCTACCGCCAGCATTCCAGCTACTGGCGGTGTTTAAACCAACCTCAAGGCCTAGTTTATCGGCCTGCTCAACTGCAAATTTAATTATCTCCAATGATTCCTCTCCCATAAAAGGGGGTCCTGATTTCACATAATTGGTGTCACGCGAGCCAATTTCAAAAATGGTAAAACCAGAAATTCCGGCTTCTTTCATAGATTCCAGCTCCTCTTTAAGCCTTATCGTATCAACATTACCACCCAGCCACCAATGATATACCATTGGGCGGGCCTTATCAGGAGGCGTCTTAAATCCACGAGAAAATTCCGAATACGTAATTGTCTCTTGCCCAAAAACATGAGTAAGGGAAACAGAAAAGAAAAAAACAAACCCAACAAATAATAAAAATTTATTCTGCATCATAATGCCTTGTTTTATTTTTTATTTATAGAATTTTTGTTTAAATAAAATATGGTTTTTGTAAACCTTCTTCACCATTTCACTTGTTCAGTCCCACCTTTCCCTGATCCTGATACAGCTCATTCAGTTCCTCCCAGCGGGCTTTCATTT
>JBKGZA010000228.1:0-4580 GCA_046545815.1 Bacteroidales bacterium | reverse complement strand
ATAAAAACCAATTCATGTCAAACATTTCCCCCAAACCGGGTTCGGTTTCTACCATAATCCGTTCGTATAAATCCATCGTTACAAAACATGCCAGGAAAATTAACCCTGCATTCGCATGGCAATCCAGGTTCTACGATCACATTATCCGGAATGATCGATCATATGAAAGAATCAAACAATACATCATTGATAATCCAAAAAATTGGAAAAATGATAGATTTTATTGATTTGAAGATTGTTGAGGGGTTACCCACGTTTGCCCCTAGCCCCTGAAGGGCGTATCCGCCCACAGGGAAAAGCAGCAGGAACATTGAATAGAGCCAATGATCATGGAATTATAGGTGGGTGGGACCCTTTAGGAATCAAAGGGCAGCGGGGTGGAAGAAAGCAAAAACTAAAATCCATCATTTTCTCTTTTTCCACCCAAATTTTATTAATTTAGAAAACCAGTATTAATACGGAAAAAGAAAATAATGAATATACTGACCCCACGTAAAGCGCTGAACAAAGCCTATCTCAAGCAGAAGGTCAATCGTGATGAACTGGAAACATTCAAGAAGAATTTACTGCTGATGCTCAATGAAATGAATGAAGGTGAATCGGAAGAATACCATAAGAATCTGCTGAGCGCTTTTTTGAATGATACCTGGTACAAAGGGAATCATTTTATCAATACCAGGGAACGTACCGACCTGGTTATCCATAGCGAAAAGACTTCAGAGAGCAAACCGGCGGTACTGATCGAGACGAAAAAGCCCGGCAACAAATCCGAAATGCCTTCCAAAGAAAATCTGAATGCGAAAGCTGTCCACGAACTAATACGATACTACCTGCATGAGCGTATTGACAACGGGAACATCTCTGTCAAACATCTCATTGTAACTGATTTGAATAAATTCTTCATCTTTAACGAGAATGATTTTGACAAGTACATTTACCGGGATAAGCAAATCCGGAATGCTTACGAAAACTATAAAAACAGCGGAAAGGACACAACTTTCTTCTACCAGAGCATAGCCAAACCTTTGCTGGATAAAATTCAGGACAAATTCACTTTTACCTGGTTTGAAGTGAAATCCATTAAAAAATACCTGAAATCCACCGACCCGGAAAAAGACAAAAAGCTGATCCCGTATTACAAACTCCTCTCTCCTGCTCATTTGCTCAAACAGCCTTTTGCCAACGACAGCAATACGCTTGATCGGAATTTCTATCATGAACTACTCCATATCATCGGACTGAAAGAAGTCAAAAAAGGCAGTCAGAAATTGATTCAGCGGGCACCGGAAAATGAACGGAACCCGGGTTCATTGATTGAAAATGCCATTACCATACTGAAATCTGAAGGAATCCTGGATTTTTTCACAAAAAAGAAGGAATACGGAAACGACAAAGACGAACAAACCTTTAACATCGCTTTAGAATTGGTGATTACCTGGATAAACCGGATTTTGTTCCTCAAATTGCTTGAAGCGCAACTGGTACGCTACAACCGCAATGATGAATCGTTTAAATTCCTGAACATCAATACCCTCCCTGACTATGATGCACTGAACAAACTTTTCTTCCAGGTACTGGCTGTAAAACCTGAAGAACGAAACGACCAGATCCGGGATGCCTTTTCAAAAATTCCTTACCTGAATTCTTCGCTTTTCGACCCAAATGAATTAGAGGGCCATACCATACGCATCAGCAACCTGGAAGATGAACACGGACTCCCCTACCTCAAACAAACCATACTAAAAGACAACAAAGGCAAACGCAGAACGGGCAAACTCGACAGCCTGCAATACCTGTTTGAGTTCCTCGATGCCTACGACTTTGCTTCTGAGGGTTCGGAAGATATACAGGAAGAGAACAAAAACCTGATCAACGCTTCTGTGCTGGGGCTGATCTTTGAGAAAATCAACGGCTACAAAGACGGCTCTTTCTTTACTCCCGGCTTTATCACCGAATACATGGCACGGGAAACCATCCGGCGGGCTGTGGTGCAGAAATTCAACGAGGAAAAAGGCTGGAAATTGGACGATTTTGAAGCGCTGAAAGAACACATAGACATTTCCAAAGAAGGCCGTGAGGAAGCCAACCGGATTATCAACAGTCTGAAAGTATGCGACCCGGCCGTGGGAAGCGGGCACTTCCTTGTTTCTGCACTGAATGAAATGATTGCCCTGAAGTCTGAACTGAAGGTGCTAAGCTACCGGGACGGCAAACGAATGAAACTCTACGCTGCTCGGGTGGAAAACGATGAGCTGATTATTGAAGATGAAGACGAAGGCGGTATATTTGAATACGGCCTGAGCAAACAGGGAACAATCATACCGGAAAAACAGGCCGTGCAGGAAGCGATTTTTCATGAGAAGCAGACCATAATAGAAAACTGCCTGTTTGGCGTGGATATTAACGCCAATTCGGTGAAGATATGCCGGTTGCGGTTGTGGATTGAGTTGTTGAAGAATGCTTACTACCACCCCGCTGCCCCTCAGTCTCCGGAAAGTGAGCCCCCGCGCGCTGCCCCTCAGTCCCCTGAAGGGGAAGTGCCCACCCTAAACCAATCCGAAACAGGGAATTATGGACTTGAACTCCAAACATTGCCGAATATTGACATCAACATTAAGACCGGGAATAGTTTGATTAACCGGTTTAGTTTAAATGCCAGTCTGGCCAATGCTTTGAAAAGGTCGAACTGGAGAATTGAAGATTACCGGAAATTTGTGAGAGATTATAAAAACGCCAGGAGCCGTGAAGAAAAACAGGGGCTGCAGGAAATGATTGACCAGATAAAAAAGGATTTCCGTACGGAAATTAACCGGGACAATCCCAAGCAAAAGAAATTGAACAAGCTATCCCAGGAATTATACAACAAATATACCGGCAACAAGTTGTTTGAGGAACAGCTCACCAAAAAACAACAACAAGATCGTGCCCGGCTGAAAAAGGAGATCACCAAACTGCAGAAAGAGATAGACGACCTGAAAAACAACGAAGTCTACCGAAACGCCTTCGAATGGCGCTTCGAATTCCCGGAAGTCCTGGATGATGAAGGCAACTTTTTGGGGTTTGATGTGGTGATTGGGAATCCGCCGTATCTCCAACTTCAGACAGATAGCGGCAAATTAGCCAATATATATAGAAATTTAAATTTCGAAAGTTTTGCAAGTACTGGTGATATCTATTGTCTTTTTTATGAAAAAGGATTTCATATCTTGAGAGAAGAAGGAGTTTTAACTTTTATTACTTCCAGTCAATGGATGAAAGCTGCTTATGGAAAATATTTAAGAAAATATCTATTAAAACAAAACCCTGAAATACTAATTTTATTAGGTCCAGGAATTTTTGAAACAGCAACTGTTGATACTAATCTATTAATAGCAAGTAAATCTACCAATAAAAAGAAAGTAAAAGGAATCTATATTAAAGATATTACAGAATTAAATAAAAATATTAATGATAAGATGTTCTCATTGACCCATATCAGTGAAAATGATTGGTCAATTTTAAGTTCCTCAAAACAGGAATTAAAAAGAAAAATTAATAACAAAGGCAAACCACTATCAGATTGGGATATACAAATAAACTTTGGCATTAAAACAGGTTATAATAAAGCCTTTATAATTGATAAGGAAAAAAGAGATGAACTTGTAAATAAAGATTCAAACAGTAATAAAGTATTAAAACCAGTATTAAGAGGTCGAGAAATTAAGCCTTACATAACAGATTGGCAAAATCTTTTTATTGTATATATTCCTTGGCATTATCCATTACATGATGAACCAATTAAAGGATCATCAACAAAAGCGGAAAAATTATTCAAACAAAAACAACCGATAGTATATGATTATTTAAACTCATTAAAAGAAAAATTGGAAAGAAGGAATAAAGCTGAAACAGGAATTAGGTATGAATGGTATGCTCTTCAAAGAAGTGCAGCTACTTACAGAGAAAAATTCAAAGAAGAAAAGGTAATTTGGAAACGAATTGGTTCACAGCTACGCTTTTCATATTCTGTTGATGAGATATTTACATTAGATAGTACTTGTATTGCAACAGGTGAAAAAATCAAATATCTTACTGCTCTTCTAAATTCAAAGATTTGTAAATATCAACTTTATGAAAATGCTCCTAGAACAGGAGCTGGTGATTTGATAATTAGTGTTCAAGCATTAGAGCCTGTAAAAGTATATTACCCAAATACACAACAAGAAGAAACAATAACTGACAAAGTCGACCAAATCCTCCAACAAAAGCAACAAGACCCTTCTGCCGACACCAGCGCCTTAGAAGCCGAAATCGACCGGATGGTTTATGACCTTTATGGGTTGACCGAGGAGGAGGTTAGGATTGTTGAGGGGTCTGTTTGAGGGGTTGCCCGCGCTTGCCCCTAGCCCCTGAAGGGTGTATCCTCCCGCAGATATAGCAAAAGTGGAAGTGTTTTAGCTAAGAGAAGGAAACACAGAATATAGGTGGGCGAGCTCCCTTTAGGGAACAAAAGGGCAGCGGGGTGGAAGAAAACTAAAAAAGCTCAAAGCAATGAAAAAACGATCCATCGAACGTTCAATGTTTTACAAGGCCAAACCAAA
>JBKGZA010000227.1:0-4649 GCA_046545815.1 Bacteroidales bacterium | reverse complement strand
GACCAAAAAACCCCCGAAAGGTCCCAGTAAACAGAGGCCAACCAGGCAAGCGGTACATAAAGGCCAAACATCCGCAGGGCCGTAAGTCCTGCAGAGGGTAAGGGCCTGTTGATTCCATTGAATACATTTACCCCGAGCATCAGGATGCCCTGGAATCCGTAACTGAAAGAAACTATCAGCAGATATTCAGCCGTAATCCTTATCACCTCGGCATTCCCACTAAATACTGAAGCAATGGGCTCGGCCCATAACTGCGCCACCCCAAACAATAAAAGGCCCCAACCCAGAGCAAACAACACTCCGGTATAGAATCCCTGTAACAAACGCTGCACCTTCCCTTTTCCCCAGTTTTGACCGGCATAAATGATCATCACAGAACCCAGGGCATTTACAAGAATCAGTGAGAACATCTCCATTCGCGATACAACTCCGAAGGCTGCCACTGCTTCCTCACCAAATTTAGAAACGATGCGGGTAACAATGCCAATGGAAAGGGGAGTGATCAATATACTTGCTGCTGCAGGAGCTGCGATATAGAGGATTTTTCTCCAGGTGCGGAAAATCTCTTTCAGGGGAGGCAATAGTAAAGTAAGCAATTTCTCCCGCTTTATAAGTACATATAGTGTGAGGGCCATTCCAATACCGCGACCAATAACCGTAGCAATGGCAGCTCCCTTAATTGACAGAAATGGAAAGGGGCCATAACCGAAAATCAGAAAAGGATCCACGATGATGTTCGCCACAGCTGAGATGGTCATAAACATTCCGGGTGTAAATGTATCTCCGGTAGCACGAATGATGTTGTTACCCACCATGGGAAAAACCACCACCAGCATCCCCCAATACCATATGCTCATGTAGTCCTTGATATGGGGTAAAATCTTATCAGAAGCACCCATGGCCCTAAATAATGGTTCTATAGTTAACTGGCCGGCTAAAACCAAAAGAGATGCAATGACCAGGCCCAATAAAAGCGCCTCAGTAGCATATTTTCTTAAAGTCATTCTGTCTTTACTCACGATGGAACGCGCCATAAGGGAAGAAGTACCGATGCCTACACCCAGTGCCAGTCCACCCACTACCATTACTACCGGAAAAGTGAAACCCATTGCTGCCAGTTCATCCACTCCTACCCTGCCAATAAAATAGGTATCGGCCAGATTAAACATCACCATCCCCAGTATCCCCATAACCATAGGCCAGGTCAGCTTCATCAGCAAAGGGGCGATGGGACCCTGCGTCAAATCAGTATGGCGCGATTTCATCCTTCTCCCTCCCCTTTCAGATAATGATGCGTGTTTTCAATCATACAGTTCAACAACCTGAGGGCCTCTTCTTCTTTGTCTTGTGTAAAATCTTTTAGAAGAATCTTCATCCATCCCTGAAAAATTTGATGAAATTCCGGCAAAAGCCTTTCTGTCTTTTGAGTCGTATAAAGTTTGTAAAACATTCGATCCTCCCCATGCTGCTCTTTCTTTATAAGACCATTCTTTTCCAAGGTCTTTATTAAAGAAGAGGTACTTCCTTTATCCAGATGAAAATGCTCACTGATCTCAAGCTGCATACATCCTTTATGGTGGATAATATACATTAAAATAAAAGCGATTTAGTTGGAACTCCAACTAATTATATAAGAAAAACCAGACCGGGCAAACACCCGGTCCAAAAAAATACCAATCTTATGCTTAATCAATCATTGAGGAATTTCGTCGTTAACATGCCGCTCCGGCTTTTCTCCATCACCCTTCAAAAACGTATCGAACCAACGAAACATTCTTAACGCATAATCATATTGAAAACTCACGCGGCGATATCCGTGGCCCGAACCGGGGTATTTTACCAACCTCAAAGGCACCTCTGGTTTCCTGACCTTCATATGCCGGTAAAGTTCGAGAGACTGTCCCGGGTGTACGCGTGTATCGGCATCACCATGGGTTATAAGAAGCGGAGTCCGGGCTTTATCCACATGATATACGGGACTTCGCTCCAGATATTTTTGCCAGTTGTTTTCTTCCCAAAGCCGTTCCCTTGCGTGTACAAGATATAACTCTTCAGGAATGTCACTGGTGCCCCATTTGGATATATTGTTGCTGATGCCATAATTCATGACCGCTGCTTCAAAACGATGGGAATAATAGGTCGCCATCCAACCGGTGGCATATCCGCCATATGAACCGCCGGTTACCCCTACTTTTTCCGGATCGGCTATACCTTTTTCAATGAGATGATCCACACCATCAACTATATCGTCAAATTCTGCACCTGCTGCATCTCCCTGACTGCTCTTCAGGAATTCTATTCCCCGGCCAGTGCTTCCACGAT
The DNA here is from genome assembly GCA_046545815.1 of Bacteroidales bacterium. Classification (GTDB taxonomy): domain Bacteria; phylum Bacteroidota; class Bacteroidia; order Bacteroidales; family UBA12077; genus JAGXLC01. The sequence continues at coordinate 2,327 of JBKGZA010000227.1, read as the reverse complement.
AATTGGGATAAAATACGGCATAACCTTTAGCGGCGGCTACCTGACCCGGAGAACTGTAATATGTCAGCCATCCGTTGCTGTAATGCGCTTCCGGCCCTCCATGAACATTTACAATTAATGGAACTTCATCGCCTTTTTCATAATCTACAGGTGTAATCAGCAAACCCTCTATCTCCAAACCATCCCGGGCATTATAGGTAACCACTTTCTGTTCTCCCATCTCCACATCTTTAAGCCAGGGATTAACATGAGTAATCCGCCCGGGATTTCCTGAGCCGGCCTTGAAATAAACCTCCGAAGGATGTTCGGGCGTACTGACTTCAAATGCCACATGCTCTCCATCTGCATAAGCAAAACTTTCATATATGGGACCTCCGGGTTCCAATTCATAGGAAAAATCAGAGCCATCCGGAGTAATTGACCCGAAACCGCGTTCTGTGCTTTCACTGGCAATAAAACGTATCTCTTCGGGCTGTGTCCAATCGATCTGTTCAAATTTGCCCTTGAAATCCGGGTATATATTTTTTGGTTCCCCGCCTTCAGCGGAAACCACCATGATGCGACCCGCAATCACATCGTGAATATCATTTCCTGCCAGAAGAGCCAAACGGCTTCCCCCCGGACTCCATTGGATATCTTCCAGTTTACCATCATGGTCTATATCATCGGTAACCATTTCTCCGGTTTCGGCATCCACTACCTTCACATCTTGCTTCATATAATAATCATCTACCAAAGGAGTTGGTGCGGTTGAAACAGCTAATTTATCATCATCAGGCGACCAGCGAACCAGATAAATGGTTCCATCAACCTTAAGGCGGTCAGGAGAAGGATTGTCTTCGGCAAGATCGAGTATATATGCCCTTCTGTCTCTCAATCCTTCCTCGTAGAGGTTGGGCCGGTCAGGCAGTTTGTGATCCCGGTCAGCAGATGGTTCCCGGGCCGTAAAAGCAATGCGTTCCCCGTCAGAGGCCCACTGATAATCACTGATTGAAGTTTTGAATTGATAAAGCTTCCTCTCTTCACCCCCGGTGAGAGGCATTTCATAAATGGCATTGGTCTCCTGCTCTTCAGCCTGAGTGATAAAGGTTATGGTTTCTCTATCCGGTCTGAATGCCACGTCACTGACACTAGCCCCGGTATAAAATGCCACACTTTCTTTGGTGCCGGTATCATAAACATACAAGTGCACCTCCGGGGATTTGTTGTGTTTTTTCGGATTAACCGAATCGGTTACCGTATAGGCAATATAGCCACCGTCATCTGAGATTTCAACGCTGGTTACCCTTTTTATTTTCATCACTTTCTCAATGCTCAATCCTATGGACTCAGCAGTTGCAGTGAAAGAAAACGCCTGGCCAAAAGCAAGGATAAAAATGAATAAAAATCTGGTCACTGAATACTTCATAAGCTATTGTTTTTTATATTGTTACCATTTGTTCATTCCATTGTTCAAAGAAAATCTTTCAACATGCATTCGATTCTCCTGTAGCAAAACGGGTTAGATATGAAAATGGATTAGACTAACAAAACTAACCACTTGGCTTTGTGATTATTTTTATAGAAACTCCATTTCATCCGGCGGCGCTTTTCTTTTTTCTTCGATTTCTATATCCTCTGCATCAGGAGTCTGGTTAAAGACATTTTTTCGAAGTTCCAGATAGGTTTTATAAACACTTACCTTCTCGTTATCCTCAACCAGAAAGAAAGGAGTAGTATCCATGTTGTATTTTTTCGCCAGTTTAAAACCTTCCGATTCAGGATCACGCACATCCGCATAGGCAATGCGGTCAATCTTATCCATCTCGTTATGGGCATTGAGCCTTTCGGTTACCTCCTGGCATTTTTTGCACTCGCTGCCGTCTTCAAGTAGCTTCTTTACCATGGTTATTTTCATAATGCAATTGATTTTCGTTAACAATAAACAGTTTCAAATATAATCAAATTTGGTGTTTGGAATTTATTAATATTCCCTTTTAGATAATCTTTACCTGATATAAATGACTGGTATAAAAATCACTAAAAACTCAGCCATCCGACATTAAATACAGAAATCATTCATTCCATACCCATTTTGCCAGTGGCAATCATCCAGTGATGCCTTTTATGATGAGCACCTTCCGCTAATAATCCTATGTAACCCAATGCACGGATTTTTTCAACTTCTTGTTTTTTATCCGTGGTACAAATGATCGCCCATTGTTTACCCTTCTTTTCTTTTTCCATCTTCCAACCTTTTTTCTTATGATCCTGCCCAAAACCAGAATTGACCATACCCAACATTAGCAGCATCGCAAACAATCTAAAGAGTATCATAATTAATTCTT
>JBKGZA010000226.1:0-4751 GCA_046545815.1 Bacteroidales bacterium | reverse complement strand
AAAGAAGTCCGCCCATGGCGGATACAAAAGAGAGTGCAAGTACATAGCGGAGGTTGAATTGGCTCATAGAGAATGAAATTTCTTTTTAAATTGTTGTGTTAGATAAACATTTGTTTATGAGTTAAATTTATTATTTGTTGTTTAAAATTACTTGTCCTTTTATCTTTAGGAAAACAGGTGAGTTTTCTGCATTGGAATAAACCCTTACAGATTTGAAAAAACTTCCCTCACTATGGGTATTGTATATTACCCGGAGTGAATCTTTTTCCCCGGGTTTAACAGGTTTTTTTGGCCATGCAGGTGCGATTGATCCGCAGGAAGACATCACACTTGTCAATATAAGAGGTTTATTTCCTGTATTTTCAAATTCAAACCTACATGTAGCGTTTCCACCATATTCGACTTTACCTAAATCGAGTGTAGCTTTTTCAAACTTAATTACAGGTTGGTCAGGGTTTCTCCGTGAATCGGATTCTTCTTCCTGAGCCAAACCTATAAATCCTGTTATAAATATCATTAAGAGAAACCGTATGTTCAGGTGAAAAGTCCTCACTCTCCATATAGTTGAGCATGCTGTAATATAACTGTCTTGAGGCCAAATTCTCCTCCAAATCTTTGGTGAAGTCAATCGAAGTCACCAGAATTTTGCCCTCACCGGCTTTCCCTTCAAATGCAAAGGCCAGATTACGGTTTTCGTGATAATCGGGAATGGACTGGATCAAAGGATCAATCTTTGGGGGAAAGTCCTCCATATTCATCACCTGGGCCCCGGTTACAATATCCCACCACTGCCAGTTGCTGTGGTATTCGGTGGGAAAAGCATTGAACAGGGGATGCTCTGGGTCGCAAAGGATGCCCATGGTGTGCGGTGCCTGGTTATCCGTCCATATGGTATTCCAGAAGATCGGTGAGAAGCCCACCTTCACATTGCCTCCCTTGTCATCTTTTATCTTGTTATGCAGGATCAGCAATACATTCCTCCCCTGTGACAAACGCTGTCTTACCTGAGAAGTTAACTCAGTGGCAACGATTACATCGTCCGAATCCGGCATATCAAGCTGTTCGGGGTAAACCCAGAAATCCCATGAATTGGAGCCAAATTCGGATAAAGTAGCGGTAAGGGTAAGCTTTTGAGGCTTTTCTATTTCCTTCAGGTCAAATCGTATATCCCCGATTTTCTGAGAATTGTCATATGGTATTCCTTTCTTTTGCAATTCACCTTTTTGGAGAATTTTCCCTGTTGAATCCTCAATTTTCCAGTTCATGGGAATATTGATCAACAAAGAGGAACCAAAATGCGCCAATTCAATTGTAGCTTCGAAAGTTTCGGAGTTCCTGTATATCCGTTTGGACAATTTGGCCAGTGGCACAGTGGGTCCGCAGAACCGGCTATATTTTTGAGGAGAGATGTATGGCTTGCTTTCCCAGAAGGGATCGAGCACTCCTACGAGGGCAGTTCCCTGGCCGGGGAAATCATGCAGATCGAGCAACTGGAAACCCGCAAAACCGGGTGTACGCAAGGCAGCTTCAATATCTGCCTTATAACATAAAGCCTGAAGTTTCCCCGAGGCCATGTGAAACTTCTCCGCTTTGTCAAGCATATGGTTGTCTTTGAGCATATCGCGGAATATTTCAAAGTTTTTGGGTTTCAGCACACCCGTGTACTTTTTCATCTCATCGAAATTGGGATAAACACACCATTGCCCTATCTCATGTCCGATAACCGGTTTATCATACTCTGAAACAAAATCCTCATGATTAAAGGTAGTATGAGGTGGTTCACGATTGATCACGCTATTCAGTTCCTCGCCCCAACCCTGGATACGAGGCTGGGGAGCCACGTGGAACTGGCTGGCTTCGATCAGAGGCCAGCCGGAGGCGCTGGTATATAACCGGCGGCTATCCTTATTTTTCCAGTATTCTACAAATTCAGTGAGGTATTTTTGTTGATTCTCCCCTGCCGGCTCATTTCCATAGGCCATCATGCAGAAAGAAGGATGGTTGCCATATTCTTCAACAATGCGGTTGCTTTCCTCATATATCCACTGATCTATAGGGAGGCCCGAACCGAGTTCTGCTCCCTGGTTGGCCCAACTTGCAACTTCTACCTGAAGATAGATACCCGCCTTATCGGCTGCCGTAAAAGCTGCCTCCGGAGGACACCAGGAATGAAAGCGCATGTGATTGAGTCCATGCTTCTTGATGGTTCGAAATATCCGTCCCCATGACGCAGTATCGGTAGGAGGATAACCTGTATCAGGAAATATAGCGCACTCAAGGGTGCCTCTCAAATAGGTAGGACGGTGGTTGATCACAAAACGGGTTTCTTTGGTGGTAAACTCACGCATGCCAAAGATTACCGAATCTGCATCCATCTGCTCATTATCGGTGTTCTGGAGCCTTACCTGCATGGAATAGAGATTGGGATCGAACTCGCTCCACAATAGTGGATCGTCTCCCATGAAATAATCAACTCGGACGGTCCTGCTGCTATCTACACGAATGTCTCTGTGTACTTCTTCTAATTTATGACCGAACTCCGCCTGCTCAGTCTGTGCCTGAAAAGTCATTTGACCCTCATACCGCTTACCGGTCTCATTATTAAGACGCACTTCAACTGTAGCCATATCATTTTGAACATCAGGATATATTTGCATATCTTCAATATGCACCTGCGGCTCAGCCTTCAGAAAAATATCCCCTGTTATGCCATTCCAGTTGCTCTGGGTGTGATCGGTAACGCTATGGGAATTCTTCCCTACGTTAATTACAAGCCGGTTGTCCACACGGATGGTCAAATTGTTTTCTCCCGGCGTTAAATAACCGGTAAGATCATATTCATGGGGTGCAGAAAGGCTGTTTCTCACTCCTGTTTTTTCGCCATTTACAAATACAGTGGTTTCCCAATGCGGACGTTCAAGGACAAGTTTTACTTGTTTCTCTGTCCAATTCTCAGGGATGTTCACTTTTTTCTGATACCAGGCAGCACCCTTATAATGCTTTTCAGGATTCAGCCAGAAGGGCACCTTATAATCATCTTCCTGACGATATTCTTTATATTTGGGATCCTGGTGAAAATTTCCCTTTACAGTTCCCGTCCAGGAAGTAGAGGAATCAATATCATTCCCATATCCTTGTTCCTGCAGCGAACCGGGAAGTTGGGCCGTTCCGCGAAAATCCTGCCTATACCATTGTTTTTTTATACCAATATCAGAAGAATCAAGCCTGATCTTCCATTCGCCCTTCAGGGAAAGCTTTTCTTTTTCAGGAACATCTGAACAGCAAATCAGCAGGCTGTTCAATCCAAACAGAAGAATAAACATAAATACCCGCATAATCATTAAACCTCAAAAAGTTTGGCAGGAAAAATAACAATTATTTTTTTATCTGAAAAATATTTATTGTTTCATTAGCAGATGACAAGAAAATCAACAATTAAACTCTACCAAAATCTTCGGAGGCATATTTTGATTTATGGCTAAATTTTCTTATTTTGGGCCAAAAATGAATTTCCCGCCATTTAAACTCGAACGCTATTTTGCAGGGCACGAATTCACAGAACCATATATTCTGTGTGCCTCAGACTGCGAGCCTTTACAGCTAAAAAACCTTTTATCCATGATTCATGGAGAAACCATGAAGATGTGGAACATATTAAAACTGGGCTATAGCGAAACACAAGGCCTTACCGAATTGAGGGAAGAGATAGCTGGTTTGTACCGGTCGGTCAAACCGGATGACATTTTAGTGCTTGCCCCGGAAGAAGGCATATTCATTACCATGAATACCTTATTGGAAAAGGGCGATGAGGTAATTGCTCCATTTCCGGGATACCAGTCTCTTTATGAAGTAGCACGAACACTGGGCTGTGAAGTAAAATTCTGGAAACCCCGGTTTAAAGATAGCTGGACCTTTGAGCCTGAAGATCTGGAGAAGCTCATCAGCAACAAAACAAAGCTACTTGTCATCAATTTTCCAAATAATCCCACAGGCGCTATCATTTCGAAAGAAGATCAGCAACGGATTGTAGAGATGGCCAGAAAAAACGACATCATACTCTTTTCAGATGAGATGTATCAATATCTGGAATATGAAGATGAAAATCGTTTACCCTCTGTAGCCGACTTATATGACCAATCCGTTACCCTTTTTGGCATGTCAAAAACCTTTGCCCTCCCCGGTTTACGGATTGGTTGGCTGATCACAAAAAATCAGGACTGGATGAATGAGTTTATATTGTTCCGGGATTATACCACCATTTGCAATAGTCCAGTCAGCGAAATTCTTGCTCTTATGGGACTAAAGGCCCGGGAACAGATACTCAGGAGGAATCAGGAGATCATTCGCTATAACCTTACCTTGTTGGAAGGTTTTTTCACCAAATATGACAACTATTTTGACTGGTACACTCCAAAAGCAGGCCCTATAGCTTTTCCCCGCCTAAAAGGCAAAACCGATGTCAATAGTTTTTGCAAAGAACTGCTGGAGAACAAAGGTGTTATGCTGTTACCTGCAGAAGTCTATGATTTCAATGGCAATCATTTCCGAATTGGCTTTGCCAGGGAAAATATGCCGGAAGGGCTGGGAAAACTGGAAGAATATATTGAAGAAAACTTCCCTGTCAAATAGCTTAAAAATTGGTTGTACCCAACCCGAATTATTCGTACCGCAGCTTTAGCCTGCATTAGAAAAACCGGCTTTTTTGCGAAATTTATTGAAGCAAAAAGCCAGGTTTTTCAATAGCGTCAGAA
>JBKGZA010000225.1:0-4763 GCA_046545815.1 Bacteroidales bacterium | reverse complement strand
CTTCGTTGCCTTGGATAAATTTGCTTACTGTACTCATGACTCTCCCCGGGTTTAGTCTTCTAAAATTACTTCTATAGCCAGGTCAGGACATCTGAGTTCGCACATGCGGCAGGCTATACAGTCTTCGGGCCTTACCACACAAACCTTTTCCTCGCTATCCAGCTCCAGAACCTGCTTTGGGCAAAAATGAACGCAAATACCGCATCCTTTACACCATTGCCGAATAATCCTGTGCTCCCTGAGTTTATTCTTAGACATGATTCATATCCCGCGGCTGACTTTCTTCGTTACACCTAAATTGAACGTTTCAGATTTTTAAAAGCATGATTTTGTATTTGTTTTATAAATATTTTAATTTCATGTCCCGGCATGTCCTGAAACCATATGATAAAGAACTTCACCCAGATCCCATATCCGAACATCCTGTGAACTTTCATGGTTAACGAAATTCAAATAACATATAGGACAGGTGACCAGTATGTTCCTGCTTTTTTCCCGAAGTTCCTTTATCCTTGATTTAGCTATATTATGACTCAGCCCGGGAAAAGCATATTCCACCGGCCCACCGCAGCACGCTGTGTCCCGCCCGGAGTTCGGACTTTCATAATATTTCAGATTTAACTTATCCAGTATGGTCCTGATGTTTTCAATTATCCCGAGTTCCCGGCTCATATAGCATGAATCGTGGATAACAAAATTGTCGGGTATATTCTCTCTGCTGGAAATGTTTATCCCCGGTTCTCTGTTCCCAAGAATTTCGATATAATTTTTTACCTGAATATTAAAATCCTGTGCTAATTCCGGATAAATCTCTTTTAACATAAATGTGGAATGAGGATCCAGGGTGATTATTTTTTCAAATCCCTGGGAGACAAAAAATGAGGCCACCTGTTTTACATGCGGAGTCACCTGTTTTACCAGTCCCAGGTCATAGAGCAGGACACCGGTGTAAGGCTCTTTTTCAAAGAGATATCCGACCTTTTCTCCCTGATTCTGAAGAGAGTAAAATATTCCTTTAACAATATTGTTACAGCGTGAATTGAATTCCTGGTTTGCTTCTGCTTTTTTACGAATAACCAATTCCCCGGCAAGCTTGTTTCCAAAATCAATAAGGTGCCGGGTCGGCCATTTTGAAACCAGGGGCTGAATCAGGGGAAGCATCTGGGTGGTCTGGCGGATATAGGGGAGCATCTGATACATCCGCCCTGTAAAGAAAAGGCTTTTCCCCGGTTCCGGTATCTCCAGATCTTTAGTCCAGTCTGTCCAGTAAATTTTTTTAAATCCCAGGGGATCGCCGGATACTTCTATATTCTTTTTTAAGGTCTTTAATTCATAACTTAAAAAGTTTGCGGTATTTTTCATCTAAACACCTTATGCAACATTTTCACTCAGATAAGTAAAACCCGAATGAATAAGTTTTGTTATTTCCAGATTTTGACCTTTACTCTTGCAAACTTCTTCACATCTCTTGCACTGCAGGCAGGTATACAAATTATACATTAAACCGTCATCCACTTCTAATCGAGCCTGAAGTAAATATTTTATTATCTGGAGCCGCCCATAGGCGGACATGGATTCCAAACCATCCGAGCTTTGATAAGTTGGACATACATCTACGCAAAACCGGCAGGATCTGCACTTGGCAATCTCTTTGAGCAGGGTATCTCTTAGTTCAGCATCTGTTTTCAAGACCATCCCTCCAGATTGCCCCGGTTTAAAATATTTTTGGGATCAAAGCTCTTTTTTAAACCAACCAGCATATTATAATATTGCTTCCCGTATTTCTTTTGCAAAAAGTTTGCCCTCTGGGCGGTCAGCCCCCATTCTCCGCCGCATCCGCCATATTTTACATTTAAATCCTCACTTTTGTTTCTGACTTCCATGGCAACATTCTTTTTTATATCATTGGGAATTTCTTTAGTGGGAATAAATGCGTATGCATGGATGGTGGGTGCCCCGATGTGCCCAAACGAGTAGAATTCCGGGTTTTTATAACTCTCCAGATTTAAAATATGATCCTTCATCTCCTGGAAAGCTTCTTTTAATTTATCCACTTTCGGGGTTATTTCACTGCCAAAGGTTGATCCAAGCCGATACAGATAATTTCCTGCCTCGCTTCTGCTTCCCCAGATCTTTTTCCATTTCTGCTCGTCCTCTACAATTGAAAGTTCGCTTGCATTTGTAGTCTTAAGAAAATTCAAAAATTCATTTGCCTTTTCCCTGCAACCTTTTTGTGTGCTGTCGTGCACTGTCATCATGGCTACAGCCCCGTCATGAGGCTCAAGGCCCACGGCCTCATATCCGACCCTTGAGGATTTTTCATCAAGATATTCAAAAAATAACGGAGTATGAACACTCTTTTTATACATAGACATGACTGTTTCAATTATATCCTCGGTGCTGGGATAATAAGCCACAATATTTGAAAGAAAAGGCTCCGGGATAAGGCGCATTCTAATCCCGGTAATTACACATAAAAGCCCTTCACATCCTACCAGAAATTTAGTCATTTCTATTCCGGCGGGTTTACGGGTAGATTCTGTGCCTGTATTTAAAATGGTTCCATCCGCCAGAACCACTTCTAAACCCAGAACATAGTCCCCTGGTTTACATATGGTGGCGTCAACTGCATGGGCACTTGTGTTTACCGAAACAGCTCCACCGATGGTAGCGACAAGCTCGCTGCCGGGGAAAACAGGCAGCATGGAATTATAGGGGGTTAATTTCTTGCGAAGGTTGGCTATATGCATGCCCGCCCCGACTTCAAAATAGCCTCTTTCCGGATAAGCAATAAATTCCTGAAATCTTGCCATGTCCAGGACTATCCCCCTGGCCTTGGGCCTTCCGAGACCGACCAGAGATGTCCCTGAGCCATGTGTATGCACAGGAATCTCCATATCAGAAGCAAGCTTGAGAATCTCGGATACTTCCTGACTGGAGCCCGGACGTAGAACAAAATAAGGTATGTTGTGTTCCTCCACATCCCAGGGCATGGTATCTTTAGCATATACAAAATTTGTTGATTTATCTGCAGACACATAATCCTTGCCGACTATCCTGGCCAGCTTCTTTTCCAATGATTTTTCTTTTATGCTCATATCTGTGCTCTCTTTTTTTTTGAAACAAATAGGATCCCGGCACTCTCCGGCACCTAGTCGGTCCGCAATTTTTTTCTGTTGCTTACCAAGTCTGTCAAAGCAGAAACATCGCTTAAATCTTCCAGATTTTCGATTAAATCAAAAAGATGTTCCATGTTTTCCCGGCTAAATTCAATGCCGCTGTATTCAACGCATTTTTGAAATTTCTCCTTAATCTGGTCAAGGCTCAGGGCTGCCCGGGGATTGCCCAGAGGGACATTGATCCGTTTTTCATAAGACCCTCCGTCCTGAAGCAGAATCTGCATCTTAACACGGTAAATGTCTTTTGGCTCCAGCAACGAATCCTCAACAACCTCAACTTTCTGTGCAAGCCTGCCTACCACACTATCCCTGATTGCTTCATCCTCAAAAGACTGCAGGAAAACATCCCCGTATAAAAGGGCGGTACTTACGGTATAAGGAATGCTGAACTGGGCACTTACCTGGGGATTTTCCCCGATGCTGAAAGGACTTCCAACCATATCCTTTACCATCCTGGAAGCATATACCTTTATTGAGTCTATTGCATCAAGTTGGCTTATTATTGAATTTCTCAGATCCAGGGCAGCGTCAATAGCTGAATGGGTCATTCTGCAGCACGGATATGGTTTAATGCTAAGATCGGTTATTTGAAAGTGTTCTCCCAATCCTGCCGCTACTTCCTCTGCATTATACTCGGAGCGCTCATACAGATTAAAGTATCCATATTCTCCTTCCAAAAAGGACTTGCTTCCGGTAATTCCCGACCTGGCCAGAAATGCAGACATAACTCCTGCATGAGCGGCAAACCCTGGCTGCATCCTCTTTATCAAACGTCCCTCTATCAGCCCCTGGGCATTACCGGAGGTCTGAGCATAAACAATGCCCAGGGCATTATGCAGCTCTTCCTTATTTGTACAGACAATTTTACCCGCGGCTGCAGCAGAACCAAAAGAACCGCAGGTAGCGGTCCTGATCCAGGAAAGGGGACTAGGTATGGCCCTGCTGATTCTGCACAAAACGTCAGTTCCAAGAACAAGGGATTCAATGAGTTTTTTTCCTGATACAGAATTCTGCTGTTGTGCTGAAGCCAATGCAGAGGGCAGAACATTTACAAAACAGTGCAGGGCGGAATCATCCAGGGTATCGTCAAAATCAAGAGCATGCATTATCATGCTATTAATTAAAGCCGCCTGGGGCGGGTTTAGCTTTCCTGTATAAACCAGAAGTGAAGCACAGCTGTTAGTCGGAGCATTCCAGGAAGACAGCAATGAGGCTGCCTCGTAACACCCGGGGGCATTGGAACCCGGAAAGCATACTCCCAATGAATCAAGAAGCAAAAGTTTGCAGTAATCAATCACCTCCTGGGGAAAATCCTCAAAAGAACAATTGTAGACGTGATTGACCAGAATTTTTTCCAGGGATTTATTTTTTATGGACGTATTCATTATTTACACCAATTGACTTATATTTTTAGGAACAAAATAATTTTTGAATTTTATTATATTTAGTGGTCTGATATTAGACCAACTCAAAGATAATTCGTCAAGGCCTTATGATTAAAAAGGCATAGTTCAGATTCACTGCTGTCTAAAATAATCTGAAAGTTGGCTCTCTGACATAATAATTTCAATCGTTTAAAGCGGG
>JBKGZA010000224.1:0-4787 GCA_046545815.1 Bacteroidales bacterium | reverse complement strand
CAACTATTTTTCCGTAAAAGGGGTATTCAACGAATATTTTCAGAATTCTTTTCATCTGTTTGAGTTTTATATAGAACACTGATCCGTGTTACTGTGTCCGGCTCATGACGGATCTGTGTTCTGTTTATTATTCCCTTATCCTGACTTCATCTCCCTCCTGCACATCTACCAAAGACTCCGTAACTACCAGCGTACCGTCATCCAGCCCGGATACCACCACCGTATCATTTAATGCTCTTACCGGAGTTACTTTTTGCATTTGCAATTGCCTGTTTTGAACCACATATACTTTTTCTCCATCTGTCAATGCTTCCCTTGGTATTGCCATTCCCATGGCCTCTTTTTGAATATCAAAAGTTGCATCCACAAATTCACCGATCTTGAAAGCTTGTTTGTCCCGGGGTAAATATTTTACATACACTTTTACCGACTGGGTATTTTCATCCAGAAAATCAGCAATGCGTGTAACTGTCCCGGTTGTTTGATAACCTTCCGGGCCGGTTAAAGTCACTTTATTCTCAGGTTCAATCCATTTGGCATCTTTCGGGGGTACCGGAACCACCACTTCAAGCCGGTCGGTTCTAACGATAGAAGCTAGATCAGCACCCATTCCGGCTACAGCGCCCACCTGTCGCTTTACTCGTTGAAAAGAACCCTCGAAAGGCGCGTATATGTTGTATTTGTTCAAATTGATCTCTTCCTTTTCCAGGGAATAGTATTCCGAAAGTATGCCTGCAGAAGCCATGAATACTTGTTCTTTTTCTGAACGGATTTCCGGCAGGTCGGGCAAATCCTTGTGAACATCTATGGAAATGAAGAATTGCTTCCATTTGTCGTATTCCTCCGGAAAATCTACTTGCAGATCGGGTAAAACCGAGCTCAGCTTTTGCAGGAAATTGCTTTTGCCCGCCGTAAGAGAAGCTTTTATGTCTTCCTCGTAAATACGTATCAGCAAATCGCCTTTATTGAAATGCTCGCCTTCTTTAAAAGGCACATTCCCTTCCATAATGCGGCCATTCACCTCTGCAGCCAGCGATACGGTTTCATAGGAAGAAACCCTTCCCTGGTGTGTTACCGGGGATACCCCCTGTTCATTCATTACCTTTTTGGCTTTGACATAAAGCCCATCCTTTTGCTTCATGCTTTTTTTGGGTGCAGGCTTGTTTTTTACGGCATAAGCAGCCAACAGGACTGCGCCGGCCAGCAAAACAATTCCTGTGATTCCATAAAATACTTTGGCTCTCATCAATATTTAATTTTTAATGTTGAATGACCATTTACTTTCATATTTTGACACCTCTTAACTGATATTATTACAAAATTCAATATAACAATACCCATGATTTGAATGATGATAAACTGAATCATTGATGAATGGTGTTCAGTTTATGAAATTTAGCATATGCAAATATGCTAAAATATATAATAAAATAAAAAAGACCCTCTTATTTTTTTAGAAGCGACCGAAGCTGATGGAGCAATGCATCCATCTGATCGGTGTTAATTTCATAGTGGATATGGTACCCCCGGCGTGCGCTTTTTACCAGGTTAGCCTGTCGGAGAATTCTCAGGTGCTGCGAAGTAGCCGACTGGCTTACATCAATATGCTGTGCAATGGCGTTCACGCACCGCGGATTTTCCGCCTGAGCAAGATATTCCACAATCTTCAGCCGCGTGGGATCGGCTAATGATTTAAGGAAACTGCTCAATTCAGTTATATCTGGCATAGCTTGTTTTTCATGCAAAGTTAATGAAAATAAATATTGGTCAAAGAAAAAAAATTTCAAACAGGTAGGGATCAAGCCATACGATCATCCTGAACAATGAATTATAGAATTTCTAATGCATTGACCAGCCGGCTGAAATTTTGTAAAATTGTAATCGTTAGAGAGAGTCGTTCACGATTAAGGAGAATTAAATAAAAAACATTCATTATGCAAATACAGATCGATCATGTACAGTTAGAAGCGGTTCAGGGTGATATAGCCAATCAACCCGACATAACCGCTGTAGTCAATGCCGCCAATGCCCGTTTGGAAATTGGCGGCGGAGTAGCAGGTGCCATTCATCGCGCTGCCGGTCCGGGTCTTGCCGAAGAATGCCGTTCGATGGCCCCTATACAGCCCGGCCAGGCAGTAATATCCGGCGGGCACAACCTGCCGAATGATTACGTAATCCATTGCCTGGGCCCGGTATATGGATCGGATAAGCCCGAAGACAAGCTCCTGGCCGACTGCTACCGAAATGCCTTGAAAATTGCCGAAGAAAAAGAGATCAATTCGATTGCCTTTCCGGCCATTTCAACAGGGGCTTTTGGCTATCCATTTGATGCAGCTACCGACATAGCGCTTGAAACAATAAGGGGAATGATCCCGGATCTTGAGCAGGTAAAGGTGATCCGCTTCGTGTTATTCAGCGGACGGGATTACAGGATTTATGAAAATAAATTGAAGGGCATGGAAGAATAACCAATGGCCCATGGTAGAAGTTACTCAGGTCCGTGTGCCCAGGATTTGTAGTTCCAATCAAAACCTGATCATTTGCATTACTAGAGGTTAGGGTTCCGTATACCAATACAATTTATACATCCTATAAATGTTGTATGATAATTCGTGCTGGAAACCGCATGGTAATAAATCATATTGTCATGGTGTATTAACTTCGTCTCTGTTTTTTGGTAAACTCCTGGATGTTCAGTTAAGGATAAAAATTCAGCTCAAAAACTATAAGTGATTTTTGCTGTTAGTTCATTAATCGCAGAAGTTATTATGGTAGTCAAATATCTTTAATTTTTTCAGGATTTTGCCTGATATCAAAAACAGCTGCAATTTTAATATTGTTTTCATTTTCAATCCAGTAAACGATTTTATAATTCCCTTCAATAATAAACCGAAATTCCTTTTTTCTTTGGATAAGCAGGTTTTCTTTTTTACCTATTCTTGGAAAATTTTGGAGACGTATGGTGGACTGAACAATTCTTTTTACAATTTTTCGGGCAATGGTAATTGATTCTTTATATTTATAATATTCAAAAATATTCTCAAGGTTGTTTAATGCTGTTTCTGTCCATAAGACTTTTATTCCCATTCATCAATATCTTTAAAAATTCCCCCGGCATTATACACACGCTCCTTTTGTGAATCTTCCTCGGCTTTATTTATCAAAGAATCGAATTCTTCCATCGTCATTGGATTAACTTCTTCACCAAAGGATTTTTTTCTTTCCTGATGAAGGACTTGCTCAAGTCTTTCAATAATATGTTCATTCTTTATGCGCAACACTTCTTTAAGAAATCGTATCTTTTTTGTTTCTAAATCCATGGTTCTATTTTTTACAAATTTAACGATTTTTATTTTTCTTTGTTTTAGCGAAAACAAGAAAAAAACAAATAATTATGAAGAAACAAATTAATCTCATTTAGGTAGAAGCGGTAGAAGGCAACATCGTTCGTCAACCCGACATAACCGCTGTAGTCAATGCAGCCAATGCCCGTTTGGAAATTGGAGGCGGCGTGGCAGGCGCCATTCACCGCGCTGCCGGTCCCGGGCTTGCTGAAGAATGCCGTCCGATGGCCCCGATACGTCCAGGCCAGGCAGTGATATCCGGCGGGCACAACCTGCCCAATGATTACGTAATCCATTGCCTCGGGCCGGTATACGGATCGGATAAGCCCGAAGACAAGCTCCTGGCCGACTGCTACCGAAATGCCTTGAAAATTGCCGAAGAAAAAGAGATCAATTCGATTGCCTTTCCGGCCATTTCAACAGGGGCTTTTGGCTATCCATTTGATGCAGCTACCGACATAGCGCTTGAAACAATAAGGGGAATGATCCCGGATCTTGAGCAGGTAAAGGTGATCCGCTTCGTGTTATTCAGCGGACGGGATTACAGGATTTATGAAAATAAATTGAAAGCCCTGCAAGAATGATAGGCAACCGACTAATAAAAATCTGTCTGACTTTTATATGTAAAATTTTTTAATTCAAAACTATGGCTAAAGCGTTATATCAATTAAAGATCACATTGAAGGACTCCAGTCCCGAAATATGGAGAAGAATAATAGTCGATCCCGATGTTTTGCTTGTGGATTTTCACCGAATACTTCAGACGACCCTGGGGTGGACCAATTCTCATTTGCATCTTTTCCATGACGGGAAATACGAGTATTCTCCCCGGGAATTTGAAGTAGAGGAGACAATAGATTCCAGGAGCGTAAAACTCAATGAAATCTTAACCGGGGAAAATCAGGCTATTCTTTATGATTACGATTTCGGGGATGGATGGGTACATGACATTTTATTAGAAAAGATCATTGAAGAAGAAGAAAATGGCCAGATTCCAAGATGTATTGGGGGAGAGCGAAACTGCCCACCTGAAGACTGCGGGGGAATGGGAGGTTATGAAGAATTGCTTGAAATCATATCCGACCCCGAACATGAGGAACACGAGGGAACGCTTCAATGGGTTGGCGGATCGTATGATCCTGAGCATTTTAATATGGATAAAGTCAATGAACAGCTGAGTCAAAAAGATTACGGTTGTCTTTGGCTCTAAGACAGGCAGGGTAGATTGGGTTCTCCCCGGTAAGGCCATGGGTGAACGTTTTAATATACTGGCAGTAAATGATCCTTTTTAAGTATATGTCAATTGCCATTTATTTCGTTTAAATAATTATTAAATTGTTATCTCATGGGAAAAGATCAGAAAGACGATGCCAATGAACCTTTGTCCGATTACGGACAGCCTTTAACTTTTGAAAAGGTTTGGCAGATGTTCCAGGAAACGGA
>JBKGZA010000223.1:0-4821 GCA_046545815.1 Bacteroidales bacterium | reverse complement strand
CACAAACCCCCATAACGGACTTTCACCGTCGAGTTATTGGCCATGCACGGCGCACCAAAAAAAGGCGCAGAAATTGTGCGCCTTTTTTGTCTGATTAAAAATTAAATACTGCTATTTCTGAACCTTTACAGCAATTTCCATGGTGCTTGTTCCACCGTCTCCTTCAATAGCCACTATTTTCACCAAACCCTTCTTTTCAGGATGTTCGGATGTGGAAGCAGTGATAAAAGCAACAACATCTTCTTCAGAAAGGCTGTTAATCGCTGTTTGATCGGCTCCATCAGCGGCAGATTCAATTTGGGAATCGTCTTTACTGGAAATTTCGTCAAAATCTTCAGCCGACAGGTCAGTAGTTTTAAATCTGGTTGCATTTTGAGTTTCCCAATCGGGTAAACCAGTATAAATATCTTCTTCTGCGGTCGGATCGTCCGGTGCCGCTAAAGTGGCTTCATTAGACTTTTCATAATTAATTTGTTTTTAAAGTGTTAAAGTCTATATTTGATAAAATTGAATATCAACATTGGGGTTAACGCATAACCCCCTCCAAAAGTTTTTTCGTGACAAAAAAATCAATAACTTTTTAAAATTATAAAAGCCAGAGCCAACTATGGAGCAGAAAGAACTAACCAACGGATTAAATATTGACGCGGAAAAGGTAACAGCACGTCTGGAAACGAGTCTGAAAGACAGCATGGAGGAAATGGGCCGGGAAGGAATGGTGCTGGGACTAAGTGGGGGATTAGATTCAGCAGTGATTGCCTACCTGTGCAGAAAAATTTTGCCTGGCGATAAAATCAAGGCACTGATCATGCCGGAAAAGGAAACAAGCAAAGAAAACATGAAAGACGCTGTAAACCTGGCAAAACATTTGAAAATAAACTACCATATAATCTATCTGGATGCTTACCTTGAAAGTGCCCGGGTCAGGTTCCCGATACCATTTCTAAACTATAAGCTCAAAGCCAGGCTGGTCAGGTTCTTCTACCGGAAACTGAAAGAAAAAACAGGAGAAACACCCTACCTCACCCTGCTTAAGGGTGCCAGGGGTCACTCCTTCAAAAAATACCTCAATAAAGGAACTGCGAATTACCGGTTTAAGCACCGGCTTAGACTGACCTTCCTTTATCAGGCCGCTGAGGAAAACAACAGTCTGGCGGTAGGAGCTGCCAATAAAACGGAGCACATGACGGGCTTCTTTGTAAAATTCGGCATTGACCACAATTCAGACATTATGCCATTGCTTGACCTTTACAAAACTCAGGTGACACAAATCGCCCAACATATAGGAGTACCCGAAAAAATCATCCATAAAGCACCAACCCCGGACATGATCCCCGGTATCACCGATGAAATGACCTTCGAGCTCCCGTACAGCGAACTGGACAAAATATTGTACGGCATTGAGAACAACATACCCTTAAAGGGGAAACTGAAAGAAAACCAGGCCTATGTAAAGGCCTTGATTGATAATTCAGCCCATATGAGAAAAATGGAAGTACCTGTTTTCTCTGAAAATAAAAAAGAATAATCCAGAGAAGCTGCGCAACTAAATAGGCAATTCTATCATCTACCTGATAAATGCTTATATGGTGAAAAAACAATTACGCTCCGGAATTAAAGTGATATTGGTAGTGCTGATGTCCCTCCTGATAAGCTGTGAGGAGGATAAAACCGAACTGGTATATGAACTGAATCAAGCGGATGATCTGGATGAAGAGATATATAAAGTGTATGAAAGGACCATCAATCAAAAGTTCAGCAATCATGAATATATTGTCCTGCAACAGGAAACAGATACTACAGTACATGAGCAGCATTGCCGTCAATTATATGAAAGTGAGACCACTGACCTTGATACCCCCATCATTGACAATTATCTACAAAAGAATCAGGACTCCTATAATCTAGGCAGCAACTTTGATACAGATGCCAAAGTGAAGCTGGTTACCCGGAAGGAAATCAATTCATATGAACTGAATTCACATGAAGGCTGGGAAAGCTTTCATAACAATTATCCCGAAGCCGAAGGAGTGGTTTATTTATCCCTTCCGGGTTTCGACAGCAATGATGATAATGATTATTCCCGTGCATTGTTCGAATATACCTGGCATACCGAAATGGCAGAATCGGAACATTATATGGTATACCTCAGAAAAAAGGAAGGGGAATGGCACATGATGGTCCATGAAAACATTGATGTGCAGTAAGAATCTTCCCCCAATCAGCCATTATGTATATAATGACAAATTCAACCCTATGATGAGGTCGCGGTGATGAAGGAGATGGTTACAAAAGGTAAAAATACCGTAATTGCCCATCTGAACCATCTGAAAGATCACCATGAATTCGGATACCTCAAGCAGGGAGCAAGGTACCTAAAAGAGCACTGCGATAAGGTGGATTTTGATGTGGATGAGGTAATAGCCACCGTGCACCAGGGCAACGGCAAAAAACACCGGCATGCCCATGCTGTAGCTCATGCTGAAGAAGGAGGCTGCGGCGATGGCGGCTGTCCGGGAAGCGCGGAAGTCGACATGGAAGAACGGAAGACGCAGGAAAACCTTTCCGGGGAAGCAGCAGGAACAATCCCCTCGCAACTTGCCCACTGGCCTGTGCAGATGCATCTGATCAATCCGACTTCCCAGCAGTTTCGCAATGCCGATCTGCTGCTTTCGGCTGATTGTGTGGCTTACGCCATGGGCGATTTCCACAAGCAGTATCTGAAAGGCAAAGCCCTTGCTATTGCCTGCCCGAAGCTGGACTCCAACAAGGAAAGTTATGTGGAAAAGCTGATGACACTGATCAATGATGCCAAAGTGAATACCATTACCGTTATGAAGATGGAAGTGCCCTGCTGTGGTGGACTGTTACAGCTTGCCCGGATGGCAGCGGAAAATGCTTCGCGCAAGGTGCCCATCAAAAGCATAACAGTAGGAATACAGGGAGATATTAAAAACGCAGAATGGACATAAAATTAAGAAGACGCTTATCAGTTATAGATCCAAAATATATTTTACTTATAAACTATAAAATTACAAATCAAAAAGGAGAATCAACTATGGACATGAAAATGTTTTGCTATCAATGCCAGGAAGCTTCAAAAAATACCGGATGCACCATTAAAGGTGTATGCGGAAAGTCCCCGGAAGAAGCTAATCTGATGGACCTTTTGGTGTATATCATCAAGGGAATCTCAATTTATTCGCAAAAAGCACGGAATAACAAGGTGCGTTATGAAAAAGACAAAGTAGATAAATTCGTGTTTGACGGTTTATTCGCTACCATCACCAATGGCAACTTTGACAAGGATGCCATCATTGAGCATATCCGGAAGGGTCTGGATATTAGAAACGAGCTGAGGCAAACCCTTAAAAATGCAGGTATTGAATTTAAGAATGAAGAGCTCCATGACGCCGCAACATGGCAGGGATTCACACCCGATGAGTTTGAAAGAAAAGGAACCGCCATCGGTGTATTGGATACCGAAAACGAAGACATCCGGTCGCTGCGGGAACTGATTATATATGGAGTTAAGGGAATAGCTGCCTATGCCGAGCATGCATGGAACCTGGATCAAAAAAGCGATGACATCTACAATTTCATGCAGGATGCCCTCGTAGCCACTACCAATGACAATCTGAGCGCCGATGACCTGATCGGCTGGGTAATGGATACAGGAAAGCATGGCGTAGACGTGATGGCCCTGTTGGATAAAGCCAACACAAGTGCTTATGGGAACCCTGAAATAAGCAAGGTAAACATTGGTGTAGGAAACCGGCCGGGAATCCTGATCAGCGGCCATGATATGAAAGACATGGAAGAGCTGCTGGAGCAGACCAAAGATACCGGTGTAGACGTATACACCCACAGCGAAATGCTGCCGGCCAACTATTACCCGGCTTTCAAAAAGTACGACCACTTTATAGGCAACTATGGCAATTCATGGTGGAAACAAAAAGAGGAATTCGAAACATTCAACGGACCGATCCTCTTCACCACCAACTGCATCGTACCGCCGAAGAAGAATGCAACTTACAGAGACAGGATTTACACTACCGGTGCTGCAGGCCTGGAAGGATGCACCCATATACCGGGTAGGGAAAACGGCAAGCCCAAGGATTTCTCCCAGATCATCGAGCATGCCAAAAAATGCGATCCGCCACAGGAGATCGAAACCGGTGAAATCGTAGGCGGATTTGCGCACAACCAGGTGGAACAACTTGCCGATAAAGTTGTTGACGCCGTGAAATCAGGAGCCATTAAGAAGTTCTTCGTGATGGCCGGATGCGACGGCAGGTTCAAGAGCCGGGAATATTATACCCGTTTTGCTGAACAGTTGCCGGAAGACACCGTCATCCTTACTGCAGGATGCGCCAAATACCGGTACAATAAGCTTGGCCTTGGTGACATAGGCGGTATACCAAGAATGCTGGATGCCGGACAGTGCAACGACTCATACTCATTGGCAGTGATTGCGTTGAAGCTGAAAGAAATCTTTGAACTGAACGACATCAACGAGCTGCCGATAGAATACAACATTGCATGGTACGAGCAGAAAGCCGTAATCGTATTGCTGGCACTGCTTTACCTGGGTGTGAAGAACATCAGGCTCGGCCCGACGCTGCCGGCATTCCTTTCGGCCAACGTAGCCAATGTGCTGGTGGATAAATTCGGCATCAGCGGCATCAATACCGTTGAAGAGGATATGAAGGCGATGCTGGCGTAATTAATGTTTGACAAAGAGTTTGAATGTTTGACAAAGAGTTTGAGCGTTTGACGGGAATTTGATTAAGAAGTTGGCAATTGGCAGTTGGCAAACTC